>NZ_JBKQXO010000020.1:0-51050 GCF_046762885.1 Yoonia sp. SDW83-1 | reverse complement strand
CCGCCACTCGACCATCGGCTATCTAAGCCCTATGACATTCGAGGAGCGAGCAATGAAAGCTTAAGTTGCCGTCCACAAAACCGGCAGCAGGCCAACCGTCTTTACGCCACTCAAGCATGTGCTTCAGATCGAGGGTGATCCGGATATCATTCATCAACGAAGCCAATCTAAAAAGACACAGCTCACGATCCGCTTCATCGACCTGCTCTTGGACGCCGGCGCGGACATCAACTTGACCGGCACGTTGGGGGAATCTGTTCTCCACACGGCGGCGATGTGGTCTTCGCCGACCGTCATACATCACTTACTATCTTGTGGGGCGGACCCAATGCTCTTTGATAATGAGCGTCAGCAAGCACAACCCATTTACTATGCAAAGTTCCATGGGAGATGGGAGGCTCATGCAGTTCTCCAAAAAGCGATGAAGGCCCGGAGTCAGTAATCGCAGCGCATGTGAAGAGCAGACATGGGCGCATCTCACGACATTGATCAGAAGGGCTCAGATCTGCCCAACAACTGACGCGGAGCAGCCCCTGCCAATTCCTAACGCTGTCTTAACACTTCCACCGCACGCCCAGTTAACCGGGCAAACCCAGCCCAAATTGTCCGACGCAAGTCCGACGTTTTGCCGACGCGATGCCGACACGCCAATATGGCGAAAAACCTAGCGTTAACGGCTGATTCGCCAAAAATCGCCGGCCACCGTGCGGTACCCCCTCCGCGCAACACCACCGAACGTTGCTAACCCGTTTTGGCAACCTGATCGCGCAACAGGCGCCGCAGGATCTTTCCAGAGGCCGATTTCGGGATCTCATCAACGAAATGGATTTGGTGAACCTGTTTGTAATGCGCCAGTAGATCATCCAGATGCGCAGTGATGGCCGCAGCATCCGGGGCGTTTTCACCTGCCACGACAAAGGCAATCGGCAATTCGCCCGTCTCCGGGTCGGGCAGGCCAATTACGGCGGCATCGGTGATGCCATCCATGGCGACCAGTGTCGCCTCCAACTCTGCCGGGGCGACCTGGAAGCCTTTGAATTTGATCAGTTCTTTCAGCCGATCCACAATGAACATATAGCCATCGGCATCAATCAGGGCGATATCGCCGGTGCGCAGCCATCCATCAGCGGTGATCGTCTCAGCAGTGGCTTTGGGGTTGTTGAGATAGCCCTGCATGGCCTGCGGGCCTTTGATCCACAGCTCACCTTCTTCGCCAGCGGGCAGGTCGGCCCCGGTGTCGATATCGACAATCCGGCAAGTGGTGTTCGGGACCGCCTGACCGGACGCGCCGGGCCGGTTGCCCGTGCCGGGGGTGATGTGGGAAACCGGGCTCAGCTCGGTCATGCCATAGCCTTGTAAAGACACACAATTCAGGCGTTCACCCACCGCATTGGACAGGTCCGCCCCCATCGGCGCGGCACCTGAAAACACCTGTTCGACAGAACCCAGATCATACTCATCCACCAGCGGGTGTTTGGCCAGAGCGAGCGCCACGGGCGGCACGATCCACATACGCCGCGATTTGTGATCCTGGCAGATTTGCAGAAACAGCGGCAGGTCAAACCGGGGCATGGTCACAACAGCACCGCCACCGGCCAGATGTACATTCATCAGCACGGTCATCCCATAGATATGAAAGAATGGCAGGAAACCCGCCGCGACCTCACCTGCCTGAAAATCGGCGGCACGGATGATCTGATCCACGTTCACCACAAGGTTACGATGCGACAGCATCACCCCTTTGGGCAGACCTGTTGTGCCAGAGGAATAGGGCAGCACGACAGTGTGATGGTCGAGGTCAACTGTAACCTGCGCATCAATCGGATCACCGAAAAGTGCCGCGAATTCCGGCGTGCCGATGGCCACGACGGGAATGTCGCCCGCGCCATCCCGCGCCGTGTCCATGAAATCCGGGATGGTGATCAGGATTTCCGCTTTGGAATCATCAAGTTGGTGGCGCACCTCATTGGCGGTATAGGTCGGGTTCAGCGTCGTGATCGTCCCCCCTGCCCACGCAACGGCATGAAAGATCACGCAGTATTCGGGGATGTTGGGGGCCATCAGGGCCACGGTATGCCCTTGACCCAGCCCGGCTGATGTCAGCCCACCCGCCAGTCGTTTGACCTTATCCATGAAGTCACCCGCCGTCAGGTTGCGCCCGCTGGGTCCGTCCGTCAGCACCACCGCGTCCGCGCGGTCCTTGAGCCCTGCAAAAACGCGTTCCGTGATGGATTGATCGGTGATGGCAACATCGGCGAATGGGTTATTGTATTCTGTCATGGGGTCCTCCGTCTTGCGATCATGGCACAGTGATTTGCGCCGGGCGAGTGTCTTGTCGTTTTGCTGTGCCCGTGCCTTAGTGCGGCCATGACACATGATGAGTTATTGGAATGGTCGCGACGCGCGGCTGAGTGGGCGCTGGACTATCACAAGGGCCTGCGCGACAGACCGGTGCGGGCGCAGGTCGATTATGGGGCGACAGCGGCGCGGTTACCTGCCACCGCACCCGAAGCACCGGAACCGATAGAGCAGATTTTCTATGATTTTCAGGCGGTTGTGCCTGATGCCATGACCCATTGGCAGCATCCCCGCTTCTTTGCCTATTTCCCTGCAAACGCATCCCCGGCCTCAATGTTGGCCGAGCAACTGGCGAATGCGATCGCCGCACAGGCGATGCTCTGGCAGACCTCGCCCGCAGCAACAGAGATCGAGCAGGTGATGATGACCTGGCTGCGTGAGGCGTTGGGTTTGGCGGATCACTTCACCGGGACGATCCATGACAGTGCAACAACCGCAACCCTGTCTGCCGTGCTGACAATGCGCGACAGGGCCATGGGCTGGCGGTCGGTTGAAGAGGGGTTATGTGGAGGGCCGCGTTTGCGTATCTACGCCTCGGCCCAGACCCATTCTTCGGTCGATAAGGCGGTGCGGCTGGCCGGAATTGGGCAGGCCAATCTGGTGAAGGTGCCGGTGCGGGATGATTTCGGGATGGACCCTGCCGCGCTTGACGCGGCAATCCGGGCGGATCTTGCGGCGGGATATCGGCCTGCAGGAGTCGTGATTTGTTCTGGCGGCACGTCGATTGGGGCGTTTGATCCGGTCGCGGAATGTGTGGCGGTGGCGCGGGCGCATGATCTTTACACCCATGTGGATGCCGCCTGGGCCGGGTCGGCAATGATTTGTTCAGAATTTCGGGGTTTATGGGCAGGCGTTGACGCGGCTGACAGTGTTGTCTTCAACCCGCACAAATGGCTGGGCATACAGTTTGACTGTGCGGTGCAGTTCCTTGCTGATCCCGCGCCGCAGATCCGGTCGCTGGGCCTGCGCCCGGACTATCTGCAGACGCTGGGACAGGACGAGATCGTCAATTTCAACGAATGGACGGTGCCGCTGGGCCGCCGTTTCCGCGCGTTGAAGATCTGGTTCGTGCTGCGGGCTTATGGGTTAGACGGGTTGCGGGCGCGGATCCGCAATCATGTGGCATGGGCTGCGGAACTGGCTGACGTGATTGGCGGTATGGACGGGTTCGAGATTGTCACGCCGCCCGCATTGTCGCTGTTCACGTTCCGCTATCGCGACGACGCGGCGACCGAGGCACTGCTGGCCCGCGTCAATGATGACGGTCGGGTTTATCTGACGCAGACCCGGCATGACGGGCAGTTCGTGATCCGGGTGCAGATCGGACAGTTCGATTGCACCCGCGATGATGTGATGATGGTGGCGCAGGTGCTTTCAGAAATTTCGTGACGAAATTTCTGGCGCGGACAGAATTTTGGCCAAAATTTTGTTCAGCGCACACCGATATCGGCAAGCGCCCTCGTCAGTTCAGGCGGCAGGGCCTCTTCGGATTGGCGGCTTTGCGGAAGATCGCGCGGGGCGTCGGCGACAGGAAGATAACGCCAGCCCTGAAAGGCGCGTTTCGGGGTTGCTTCGACCCTGATGAGACCGGGTTTGCAGACGATCGCACAACGGCGGATGCCGTCCGCGCCGATATATTCGTCAAGCCGCAAGACCGGCTGGCGGCAGAGGATCACACCTTTGATCACCCAGAAGATCGAGCCGCCATTGAGGATTTCATCGCCCCGTTTCGGCCACATGCGGGTGACGTGGCGCGGCAGACCGTCATCTGTCTGCGCGCGCTTGGTCGCTTGCCATGCTGAAAGACCCGCGACGTCTTCGGTGCCGACGGATAGTTTCAGCAGATGAACAGTCTTTGACATCAATCCCCCCCGGGATGGTAGTGAACAGATAAGGCGTTTGGGTTCTACTTCAATGATAAGCCAAGAACTGGTTTATGTAGTGTTGTGGTTGAGATCAACCACTATATGTGGTATTGAGTTTCATTAATTCCCCGTTTTCAAGTCCATCCTAACCCCGTAAGATGCAGGCCTTGCCTGCCGCCAGAGGAGATTCCCCCAATGACCGTCTTTGCCGCCCCGATTGCCGAACAGATCTGGGATATGAAGTACCGGTTCAAACAGGCCGATGGCACACCGATTGACGAGACGGTTGAGGATACCTGGCGGCGGATCGCATCGGCGCTGGCGGCGGTCGAAAAGGACCCGGCGGCGTGGGAAGGCCGGTTCTATGACGCTTTGGCGGATTTCAAATATCTGCCCGCGGGTCGGATCACTGCGGGCGCAGGCACGGCCCGGTCGGTGACGCTGTTCAACTGCTTTGTCATGGGCACGATCCCCGACACGATGAGCGGGATTTTCGACGGGTTGAAAGAGGCCGCCTTGACCATGCAGCAGGGCGGCGGGATCGGATACGACTTCTCGACCATCCGGCCCAAGGGGGCTGAGGTCATAGGGGTGGCGGCGGATGCCTCCGGCCCGCTGTCGTTCATGGATGTCTGGGATGCGATGTGCCGCACGATCATGTCCGCCGGATCACGCCGGGGGGCGATGATGGCCACGATGCGTTGCGACCATCCGGATATCGAGGATTTCATCACCGCCAAATCTGATCCCGCCCGGCTGCGCATGTTCAACATGTCCGTGCTGGT
This sequence comes from Yoonia sp. SDW83-1, assembly GCF_046762885.1. Classification (NCBI taxonomy): domain Bacteria; kingdom Pseudomonadati; phylum Pseudomonadota; class Alphaproteobacteria; order Rhodobacterales; family Paracoccaceae; genus Yoonia; species Yoonia sp. SDW83-1. The sequence continues at coordinate 46,042 of NZ_JBKQXO010000020.1, read as the reverse complement.
GACCGATCCGTTCATGGAGGCGGTGAAAGCTGATGCGTCCTGGGACCTGGTGTTCGGCGGCAAGGTTTATGAAACCGTGCAAGCCCGTGATCTTTGGGACGCGATCATGCGGTCGACCTATGATTACGCTGAACCGGGCGTGATCTTCATCGACCGGATCAACCAGATGAACAATCTGAACTATTGCGAGACGATTGCGGCCACGAACCCCTGTGGAGAGCAGCCCTTGCCGCCCTATGGCGCCTGTTTGCTGGGCTCGATCAATCTGGCACGGCTGGTGAACGACCCATTTGATGCTGCGGCGGCGCTGGATCAGGACGCTCTGATCGCGTTGGTGGCAACGGCCGTGCGGATGATGGATAATGTGGTCGATGCCTCGCAATTTCCCCTGGATGCGCAGGCGCAGGAAGCACATGCCAAGCGTCGGATCGGCCTTGGGGTGACCGGGCTGGCGGATGCATTGCTGATGGTCGGTCTGCGCTATGGCTCTGAAGAGGCAGCGGCGCAGACGGATCGATGGATGCACGCCATTGCGCGAGCGGCCTATCTGGCATCGGTGGAACTGGCGAAAGAAAAGGGTGCGTTTCCGCTTTTCGATGCGGATAAGTTTCTCGCATCTGGCGCAATGCAACATATGGATGCGGATGTCAAAGACGCGATCCGTCAAAATGGCATACGAAATGCGCTTTTGACGTCAATTGCGCCAACCGGTACGATCAGCCTGTACGCGGGCAATGTGTCCTCGGGGATCGAACCTGTCTTTGCCTATGCCTATACGCGGAAGGTTCTACAGAAAGACGGATCGCGGACCGAGGAAGAGGTGGTTGATTATGCCGTTCAGCTCTGGCGCGATCTGAAAGGGGATGCGCCCTTGCCAGACTATTTCGTGAATGCACAGACGCTGGCACCGCTGGACCATGTGCGCATGCAGGCCGCGGCACAGAAATGGGTTGATTCATCAATTTCCAAGACGATCAACTGCCCCGAGGATATCAGCTTTGATAACTTCAAAGAGGTCTATATGGCCGCTTGGGATCAGGGCTGTAAAGGCTGCACAACTTACCGACCAAATGATGTGACCGGTTCTGTGTTGAGCGTTTCGGATGAGGCGTCGCCGTCAGAGGTCCCCGATCAGGTCCGGGACGGGGATGAGGGGGCCGAGGTCGTCTATATGTCCGAACCGCTGGACCGCCCGCAGGAATTGGAGGGGGCGACCTACAAACTGAAATGGCCCGATAGCGAGCATGCGATCTATATCACGGTCAATGATCTGGTGATCGCGGGGCACAGGCGTCCATTCGAGGTCTTCATCAACTCCAAAAACATGGAGCATTTCGCCTGGACCGTCGCGCTGACCCGGATGATTTCAGCCGTGTTCCGGCGCGGTGGGGACGTGTCTTTTGTGGTCGAGGAGTTGAAGGCCGTCTTTGATCCCCGCGGTGGGGCCTGGATGCAGGGGAAGTATGTGCCGTCGATCCTGGCTGCGATTGGTGGGGTGATCGAGAAACACATGATCTCAATCGGGTTTTTGGCCGGCGAAGGGATGGGTCTGAAGGCTGATCCGACAGCAGACGTGGTGGCCATTAACGGCGTACCGCGCGGCAAGGCATGTTCATCCTGCGGATCCTATGAGATGCGAATGATCGAAGGTTGCATGACCTGTGGGTCCTGCGGGTATTCGAAATGCGGGTAGGGGGTGAGGTGGGGGCTGTTGTGAAACACGTCACCCGAAATGGCGTTGTGGGTCTAGCGATCAGCCTCCGAACTGCCAAGTGCCTAGTCGCGATCATCCTTGAAAGACATGATAATTTAACCAATTAGCCCTCCTAAAGCAGATCGTCGATTGCGCGGAACGTGGTTGCCATTGTGTCTCGAGCCCCTCGCTAGGTCCCATTGTCGTTTCAACCCAAGGTTGGTGCTTTTGCGTATTGAAAAGAGAGCCGTAGCCGATCGAAATACCTGCCTAATTGGAATTTTCCCAACTCGGGTGAGGGGCTGATGAGGAGCCTCATATCTTTGTCTTGTTGCGTTCAGACGATGTTATTTGCCCAACGATCTCAAATCGAGAAAGCAGGCTTACGACGAAGAAAATCGCGGCACCTGCGATGAGGAAGCCCCAGAAATTTGGTTCATAGGCCTCCCTGCCTTCACGATAGATATTCAAACCATTAACGTTCCTGAGAACATAAAAACAGGCGAGCGCGACTCCAAAGAAACTGGGTAGTGTCACTGTGAAGTATCGGCGAACACGATGTTCACCTGTCAAGTAAAGCAGTTGTCCACAACCGCCGCACAAATGATAGTCGGTCCGATTGTGGGCGCGATACGGATTGGTCGCATACATTTTTCGCGGGGACTGCGGGCGGTCGCAATTCGGGCATCGTATCCCGACGATCTCGGACCACCAGCTTGGGCGCTCGCCGATCCGGGGGGCGCTGATGCGGAGCGGGGTTTCAACAACGCGGGTCAAGTGTTCCCCTTAACGATCCCAGGCATTGGTGGATTTCGTAAGTCTGAAAGATGTATGCGATCTGCGGGGTATGTCCCGCCCGGCATCGCCGGGCAGCGCCCGGACCTCCCCCATGTGGAGGGCGCTTTTGCGGCGTTGTGAAAGGCGCATCTGTTGCGAGTAAGTGCGTGCCGCAAAAAAGACACCTCGCAGCGCCCGCTCCGAGGTCCGGGCGCTGCCCTCTATCGGTCATCGCATTACAAATCCATCAGCAACCGCCGTGGATCCTCCAGCGCTTCTTTCACACGCACGAGGAACGTGACCGCCCCTTTGCCGTCCACGATCCGGTGGTCGTAGGATAGCGCCAGATACATCATGGGGCGGATCACCACCTGGCCGTTGATCGCCATTGGACGATCCTGGATCTTGTGCATGCCGAGGATGCCTGATTGCGGGGGGTTCAGGATCGGCGAGGACATGAGGCTGCCGTAGACACCGCCGTTGGAGATGGTGAACGTGCCGCCTTGCATTTCGGCCATGCTCAGCTTGCCGTCGCGGGCTTTTGCGCCCATTTCGGCGATGGATTTTTCGATGGTGGCGAATGACATCTGGTCGGCGTCGTTGATCACGGGGACCACAAGCCCGGTGGGTGTGCCAGCGGCGATCCCCATATTGACGTAGTTTTTGTAGACCACATCGGTGCCGTCGATTTCGGCGTTGACCTCTGGCACCTCTTTCAGGGCATGGCAGCAGGCCTTGGTGAAGAAGGACATGAAGCCGAGTTTGACCCCGTGTTTCTTTAGGAACAGGTCCTTGTATTCGTTGCGCAGCGCCATGACCTCGGTCATGTCGACCTCGTTATAGGTGGTCAGCATGGCGGCTGTGTTCTGACTGTCTTTCAGCCGTTTGGCGATGGTCTGGCGCAGCCGGGTCATCTTGACCCGTTCCTCGCGGTCGGCCTGATCGGCGGGGACGGGTGCGCGCGGGGCCGGGGCAGGGGCGGGCGCCTCTGATTTGCCAGCCAAGGCGTTCAACACGTCCTCTTTCATCACGCGGCCATCCTTGCCGGTGCCTTGCACGTCAGTCAGGTCGTTTTCGGCCATCAGCTTCTTGGCCGATGGGGCGTCTTCGACATCCTTGGCCGCCTTTGCAGGGGCCGGTGCAGCCTCGGCCTTGGCTTCCGCCTTTGGCGCTTCGGCTTTGGGGGCAGGTGCGGCGTCGCCTTCGGCGATTTGAGCGAGCAGGGCGTCGACACCGACGGTCTCCCCCTCAGCCGCTACGATTTCCGACAGAGTGCCAGCCACGGGGCTGGGCACCTCGACCGTGACCTTGTCGGTTTCCAGTTCGCACAGCATTTCGTCGACGGCGACGGCATCGCCGGGTTGCTTGAACCATGTGGCGACGGTGGCCTCGGTCACGGATTCGCCAAGGGTGGGGACGCGGACTTCGGTGCTCATTACTTGTTTCCTTCGATGGTCAGGGCGTCGTTCACGAGCGCCTCTTGCTGTGCTTTGTGCTGGCTGGCGAGCCCGGTGGCGGGCGACGCCGCAGCGGCGCGGCCTGCATAGACAGGGCGTGTGTGCTTTGCGCCGATCCGGGTCAGGACCCACTCAAGATTTGGTTCCATGAACGACCAGGCTCCCTGGTTCTTGGGCTCTTCCTGGCACCAGATCATTTCGGCATTCTTGAATCGTTCGAGTTCATTGACCGCTGATTGGGCGGGGAATGGATAGAACTGTTCGAACCGCAGGATGTAGATATCCTTGATCCCGCGCTTGTCCCGTTCTTCCAGCAGGTCGAAATAGACTTTGCCCGAGCACATGATGACCCGCTTGATCTTGCTATCGGCGACCAGTTTGGTGTCGGAGTTACCGTGCTGGGCATCATCCCACAGGACCCGATGGAAAGAAGACCCGGTCGTGAATTCTTCTTTCTTCGACACCGCCAGCTTGTGCCGCAGTAGTGATTTGGGGGTCATCAGGATGAGCGGTTTGCGGAATGTCCGGTGCAACTGACGACGCAACAGGTGGAAATAGTTGGCTGGAGTCGTGCAATTGGCCACGATCCAGTTGTCGCCACCGCACATGGTGAGGAACCGTTCCAGACGGGCGCTGGAGTGTTCCGGCCCTTGTCCTTCGTAGCCATGGGGCAGCAGGCAGACGAGGCCGGACATGCGCAGCCATTTGCTTTCGCCTGACGAAATGAACTGGTCGAACATGATCTGCGCGCCATTGGCGAAATCGCCGAACTGCGCCTCCCACAGGGTCAGGGCGTTGGGTTCCGCGAGGGAGTAGCCGTATTCGAAACCAAGCACCGCGTATTCCGAGAGCATCGAGTCGATGACCTCATAATGCGCCTGACCGTCGCGGATATTGTTGAGCGGGTAATACCGTTCTTCGGTTTCCTGGTTCACGAGGCCTGAATGCCGCTGGCTGAACGTGCCACGGGCCGAATCCTGCCCGGCAAGCCGTACCGGGTACCCCTCGGTCAGGAGTGATCCGAAGGCCAGCGCCTCGCCCGTGGCCCAGTCGATCCCCTCACCGGTTTCGAACATCTTGGCCTTGGCATCGAGCAGGCGCGCGACGGTTTTGTGCAACGGGAAGTTGTCAGGCGCTTTGCTGAGCGCCTTTCCAACCTCGTCAAAGGTCTTTTCCTCGATCGCCGTGGCGCCGCGCTGATAGTCTTCCTCCTTGCGGTCGAGATGCGACCATTTCCCGTCGAGCCAGTCGGCCTTGTTGGGTTTGTAAGATTTACCGGATTCAAATTCTTCGTTCAGATGCGCCTGGAAGGCGGCTTTCATATCTTCGATTTCGCCTTCGGGGATCAACCCGTCATTGACCAAGCGTTCCGTGTACAACGTAAGCGTTGTCTTCTGCTTTTTGATCTTCTTGTACATGAGCGGGTTGGTGAACATTGGCTCATCGCCTTCGTTATGCCCAAACCGGCGGTAGCAGATGATATCCAGTACAACGTCCTTGTGGAATTTCTGACGGAATTCGGTGGCCACGCGGGCGGCATGCACGACCGCCTCTGGATCGTCGCCATTGACGTGGAAAATCGGCGCCTCGACCATCAGTGCGATGTCAGTCGGGTAGGGTGATGAACGCGAAAAATGTGGCGCCGTCGTAAACCCGATCTGGTTGTTGACCACGATATGCATGGTGCCGCCGGTCTTGTGACCGCGCAGGCCGGACAGGCCGAACCCTTCGGCAACCACGCCCTGGCCTGCAAAAGCTGCATCGCCATGTAGCAGGATCGCCATGACCTTGGTCCGGTCCTCGTCATTCAACTGGTCTTGCTTGGCGCGGACCTTGCCCAGAACAACGGGGTTCACGGCCTCAAGGTGTGAGGGGTTTGCGGTGAGCGACAGGTGCACGGTGTTGTCGTCGAATGTCCGATCCGATGACGCGCCGAGGTGGTATTTTACATCGCCCGAGCCGTCGACATCTTCGGGCTTAAAGCTACCACCCTGGAATTCGTTGAAGATGGCGCGGTACGGCTTTTCCATGACGTTCGCCAGCACCGACAACCGCCCCCGGTGAGGCATGCCGATGACGATATCCTCCAGCCCCAGCTGCCCGCCGCGCTTGATGATCTGTTCCATCGCGGGGATCAGGCTTTCGCCGCCATCAAGGCCGAACCGTTTGGTGCCCATGTATTTGACATGGAGGAATTTTTCGAAACCCTCGGCCTCGACAAGGGAGTTCAGGATCGCCTTGCGGCCATTCTTGGTGAAAGCGATTTCCTTACCGTAGCCTTCGATCCGCTCTTTCAGCCAACCCGCCTCTTCCGGATTGGAGATATGCATGTATTGCAGGGCGAAGGTGCCGCAATAAGTGCGTTGCACGATGGCGATAATCTCGTTCATCGTCGCCATTTCGAGGCCGAGGACATTGTCGATAAAGATCGGGCGGTCCATGTCGGCGGCCGTGAAGCCGTAGGAGGCCGGGTCAAGTTCGGGATGCGGGGTGTTTTCACGCATGTCCAGCGGGTCAAGATCGGCGATCAGGTGCCCCCGGATGCGATAGGCGCGGATGATCATCAGGGCGCGGATGGAGTCGAGCACGGCGGCGCGGACCTGCTCTTGGGAAAGGTCAACGCCCTTTTCTGCGGCCTTGTCCTTGATCTTTTTCCCCGCCGCCTCGGGTTCGGCGGGCCATTGGCCGTCAAGAGCGGCAGTTAGGTCATCGGCAGGGGCAGGGGGCCAGTCGGTGCGCGCCCAGCTTGGGCCGGTAGCTTCGGCCTTGGCGTCGGCGGGGGCGTCACCGAGCGAGCGGAAGAATGCTTGCCATTGCTCATCGACTGCACCCGGGTTGTCGGCGTAGCGGGCATAGAGCTGTTCGACATATTCAGCATTGTGCCCCTGCAGGAAGCTGGAGGCATGGAAGACGTCGTTAGTTGGCTGTTCGGTCATTGGAACTCGACTCCTACTCAAGCGGTCGTGAAATGCGTAGATTCGTGGGTTTGACGTGGAAATAAGGCAGCTCATTGACCTCAGTTGGGAGTGTCGCAAGGGCTGATTCAAGCGCCTCAACCTCCCAGACATCCAGCTCGCGACGTGTCCCGAAAGCGAGCCATTTAAGGCTGCGCCGACCCAAGTCCGTCTCTGATCTTGGGAGGTCAAAATATCCAAGTATTGCGTCTTCCAGACCCGGCGGTCCTGCTAGATAGCAGCGCGGGTTGGAGTCGCGGACGCGATCAATATTGATGATGGCTATGGAGTGCCCGTTCAGGCGATAGCCGGGCGGAGGTCCATCAAGCTCGTAGTAATCGATGGTTTGTGCCGCCAGCATAACCGCTCCTCCTATCAAATTGAGCGGATCGAGCGCACTATCCCACTGGCTCGCAAGAACCTGAGATAGCACTGTTTCCATCGGGGCATCGGGATGCCTGACCCATCCCGCACGGGTGATCAAGAGATCGAATTGCTCCCGGTCTTCAGGGACGTCTAGGCAAAGCTCTAGAGCTGCTTTGATAGGCTCTAGTTCGGTCTCCGCTACTCCTTCGGCCCCCAGTTGGGCCGCAGCCACGATTAGCCCCAGCGCCGGCATCGGCACGAAGAACAGGCGGCTGGCGAGGGCCTCACGCCGGTTCCCCCAATGGGTATTGTGGATATCGTGGCGCCCGGTGTTCATTAATTGCCAATCGCCTCAAGTACAGCCTCGCCCAGCGTCGCGGGGCTATCTGCCACCACGATCCCGGCGCTCTTCATGGCTTCGATCTTGCTTTCCGCGTCGCCCTTGCCGCCGGCCACGATGGCGCCAGCATGGCCCATGCGGCGGCCGGGAGGGGCGGTGCGCCCGGCGATGAAACCGGCGGTGGGTTTCCAGCGGCCTTTCTTCTTTTGGGCGGTCAGGAATTCGGCGGCTTCTTCCTCGGCTGTGCCCCCGATTTCGCCGATCATGATCATGGAATGCGTCTCATCATCGTCCAGGAACATGTCCAGCACGTCGATATGTTCGGTCCCCTTGATCGGATCGCCGCCGATGCCGACGGCGGTAGATTGGCCAAGGCCGCTGTCAGAGGTCTGTTTGACCGCCTCATAAGTCAGCGTGCCAGAGCGGGAGACAACACCGACCGACCCGCGCTTGTGGATGTGCCCGGGCATGATGCCGATTTTGCAGGCGTCGGGCGTGATGATGCCGGGGCAGTTGGGGCCGATCAGGCGGGAGGCGGAGCCCTCCAGCGCCTTTTTCACGCGCATCATGTCGAGGACGGGGATGCCTTCGGTGATGCAGATGATCAGTTCCATCTCGGCATCAATCGCCTCAAGGATCGAGTCCGCTGCGAAGGGTGGGGGGACATAGATGACGGATGCGTTCGCCTCGGTCTTCGCCTTCGCCTCGTGCACGGAGTTGTAGACGGGCAAGTCCAGATGGGTCGTGCCGCCCTTGCCGGGGGTCACGCCGCCGACCATCTTGGTGCCATAGGCGATGGCTTGTTCTGAGTGGAATGTGCCTTGGGAGCCGGTGAGGCCCTGGCAGATGACTTTGGTGTTTTCGTTTACGAGAATGGCCATGTTGGTTGGTCCTTCATTCTAATTCAGAGTCTTCGCCGAAAAGCGAACTTACATATGTTGGTTGGAGTCGTTCGCAATTCTCGTCACCGAGATTGCAGAATTTGGTCTGCTGGGCGGCCAGTGGAGGTCTGCCGGTTTCATCGCTCGAACGGAACCAGACTCTCGGATTCCGGACCTGATCATCACCAGATCTCACTACACATTCAGCATGCATGTGATGATAACCTATTTCAGTCGTAAATACCGCTTCACCAAAGACCATCCGAATCTGGTTGGCTGTGATTGGTTCGAAATTGGCACCATTGAGATCAAGAAGTTGAGGTGCAAAAAAACTAATACTCAATCCATAGCGCGTATCACGTGCAGTTAACTGCGATATTGCTGAAACGCAGGCGACACACTCGTTGTCATAGCCGTAGCCATTAAGGTCACAGCGGTGATCAACAGTAACGTCGGCGCTTGCAGCGCTTGCGCTAAAAACAAGCGATAGGAGTGCTTGCCTCAGCATCTCTAGCCTTTAACCGCCTTCACGATCTTCTGTGCGCCGTCTTTCAGATCATCCGCCGCGATGACGTCCAGCCCGGAATTGTTGATGATCTCTTTGCCCTTTTCGACGTTCGTGCCTTCTAGACGCACCACCAGCGGCACCTTGAGACCGACCTCTTTCACCGCTGACACCACACCCTCGGCGATGACGTCGCAGCGCATGATGCCGCCGAAGATATTCACCAGGATGCCTTTGACATTGGGGTCGGATGTGATGATCTTGAACGCCTCGGTCACCTTCTCCTTGGTCGCACCGCCGCCCACGTCGAGGAAGTTGGCAGGTTCGGCCCCGTAGAGCTTGATGATGTCCATCGTCGCCATGGCAAGGCCTGCGCCGTTGACCATGCAGCCGATTTCACCATCGAGCGCGATGTAGTTGAGGTCAAACTTGGATGCGGCAAGTTCCTTGGGGTCTTCTTCCGTCTCATCCCGCAGCGCGGCCACATCGGCGTGGCGGTAGACCGCGTTGCCGTCGAAGGCGACCTTGGCGTCCAGCACTTTCAGGTCGCCCTTGTCGGTGACGATCAACGGGTTGATTTCCAGCATCTCCATGTCTTTCTCGACGAAGGCTTTGTAAAGCTGGCCCATCAGCGTCACGCATTGCTTGACCTGCTGACCGCTGAGGCCGAGGGCGAATGCCACACGCCGTCCATGGAACGGCTGATAGCCGGTGGCGGGGTCCACGGTGAAATTCAGGATCTTTTCGGGTGTGTTGGCAGCGACTTCTTCGATGTCCATGCCGCCTTCGGTCGAACAGACAAAGCCGATCCGGCTGGTCTGGCGGTCGACGAGAAGGGCAAGATACATCTCGGTTTCAATGCCGGAACCATCTTCGATATAGATGCGGTTGACCTGTTTGCCTGCTGGCCCGGTCTGATGCGTCACAAGCGTGCGGCCGAGCATTTTCTTGGCTTCCTGTGCGGCCTCTTCCACCGATTTGGCGAGGCGCACGCCGCCTGCTTCGCCCGCGTCCGCCTCTTTGAACTTGCCTTTGCCGCGTCCGCCCGCGTGGATCTGTGCCTTCACCACCCAAAGCGGGCCGTCGAGTTCGCCAGCGGCGGTCTTGGCTTCTTCCGCGCGCATGACAGGGCGGCCGTCGGAAACGGGAGCCCCGTAGCTGCGCAAAAGGGCTTTGGCCTGATATTCGTGGATGTTCATGAGGACTGGTCCAATATGGCTGCGGTTTCATCTACTTAGAGCACAAGGAATTAAGGGATTCTAACCCAAATATCCGTGAAGTCGGGATATTCGAACATTTGTGATCACACTTTTTCATCGTGTGATCACAAATTTTGATTGTGAGCGTCTCACCGCCGATTTTGGAAGGTTTGAAGAGATTCGCAAAGCTGATAGGCAAGGGCAGATGAGTGTAACAGACCCAACATGGTCCGTGGTCGCGACCGTGGACGAGCCGCCAGCGCTGTTGCAGGCGTTTGTGGCTTGGCATTTGTCATTGGGCGCATCGGAAGTCTTTTTATATTTTGACCGGCCTGATGATCCGGCGATATCGTTGTTGGCCGGGCTGCCGCAAGTGGTTGTGATGCGATGCGATGAGGCCCATTGGCTGCGGTTGGATCGCCGCCGTCCTTTCAAGCAAGAGGTGCGGCAGGCCCGCAATGCGTCGCTGGCTTATCGACAGACACGCAGCGATTGGCTGCTGCACATCGACGCAGATGAGTTTTTGTGGCCGTCGCAACCGGTCGCCGACTGTCTTGCAGGCGCCGCGGTCGAGGCCGATTGCCTGACTGTACCGGTGGCTGAACGCATGTTCGTTGCCGGATCACAGAGCGACAGCATCTTTTCCGGTGTGTTCCGCCGCCCGTTCAGTTCTGACATGAATGATGGCAGTGCGGTTTTCGGGATCAGGAACGGACCGACATTGCGCGGTCTGACCGGCCACACGATTGGCAAGGCGTTCAGCCGGTCCGGGCGGGGCCTCGATATCTCCATCCATCGTCCGCGCCCAGCACAGGGTTCAGAGGCGGAGCTGATTTCGGCCCGTGCGCAAGGGTTGGAGTTGCTTCATTTTGAAGGGCTGACCCCGCTGCACTGGATCTACAAGCTGGTCAGGATGGCAAAGGTGATCGCTTTTCATAACGGTCTGGTTGCGCCACCGCATCGGCAGCAGCAGATGGAAAGCGTTCTGGCGGACCCCAAAGGCGCGTTGGAGTTGCACGATCTGCTAAAGGTCGCGGATGTGGCTTTGCTGGATGCTTTGGACAATCACGGGTTAGCGTTGCGCGCAGGGTTCGACCCTGCGGACGCGATGCGGACCTGCTTTGCCGGTGCATTGCCTGATCTGTCGGCCGATGCTTTGGACGCATGGCTATGGGCCGAACGGGGTGAGCTGTTGCACCGGCGTGGATTTTCGTGGCTTCAAAGCAGCTAAAAGGGTGCCGGTTTCGGCGCCCTAATTCAGAGTGAAGGCGAATAGCGCAAAGTTACCCCCCGTGACACGGTCAAACTGTGTCATGGCATTGCCGGTCGCCAGCGGTCCGCGCTCCATGTAGGGGGCTATATCAGAGCCTGCGATCACGCCAATCACATCAAGGGCTGATGGGTTTTCCAGCCATTTGTTTAGGTTGATTCCAACCTGGTCGCCGGTCCGCCAGTGGGGGATCAAAAGCTCGCCTTCAATCACCATCGACGCTTCGGTCAGAACGGCCTGCCAGGCGCTGTCGATATTGTCAGGGAAAAGCATGCCGAGCGCGCTGTCCTGCGTAGCGTTGGGGATGAACTCCATATCATTGTCGGTTTCGGCGCGCACTCGGTCCCAAAACACCAGATTGTGGCTGATCACCGCACGGAAATCATCAAGGGCCGCCCGAGTGTGGGTCGGATCGGGTTCCCGTTCCAGCACGCCAAGCACGATTGTGATGAGATCGGCCAACTCTTCGTCCTGCGGCGAGATGAACATCATTGGCGCGGGTCCGTTGCGCAGTTCTGCGATGGTGGCGGCATTTGTCTGAACCTTGGCGATGATATCGGTAGGGTCGAATGCAATCACCATTTCGGCCGTGCCTGAGAAGACGTGGGTATAAGCCTGGAGCCACGCGGCGTCGGAGGTATCAAAGGTCACGGTTGGCGCACCACCGGCGGCCGCAAAGGCGTCGAGCGTGTCCTGCACTTGCCACCGGCTGACGAAAAGCGGGACCATGACTGGCAGCAGATCCTCGTTTTCGTCGCGGATACCGTTGGCGTTGATGTCGAACCAGATCTGGTTGAGGTCCAGTGTGACCGCGACGTCGTCAGTGTCCTTGATGGGCGAGAGTGCCTGTTGCGCCTGATCCATGCTTGTCCCGATCTGTTGGAACAGGTTGGTGATCACGTCTGGTGTGAACGGATCGGGGTTAGGGTTGAAGTTCAGTTCGGTGCTGAGCCCCGGAATACCCATATCAAGGTCGTTCAGGCCGACACGGTAGCGTTCTTGAAATGTGGCTTCGATCCCTTGCAGGAACAGTGCGCCGCCGAGGGCAAAGCGGTCGGACGGCGTCGGGTTTTCGATGTCAGACAGTGCGGCCACTGTTCCGGTGATGCCAAGCTCACTGAATTGAACGCTGTAATCCTGGGCAGTGGCGGTTTGGGCTGCTAGGGCAAGGCCTGATGCAATGATCAGTGAGGGAATGGGTTTTGGCATATCTGGCTCCATATGAACATATTATTGAACATAGTTCACGGATTAGTAAATGGGAAGAGGGTTACATCATTTTTGCGGAGCGCGGCAAGAAAAAAAAGGGCGCCCCGCAGGTGAGCGCCCTATCAAAATAGTTGATTTATGGAAGTCTAGCCCAGGCTGCTGTCGATCCCTTTGCAGGCCTCGACCAGACCTTTGACCGCGTCGACAGATTTGTCGAACATGGCCTGTTCGTCCTTGTTCATCTTGATTTCCACCACGCGCTCGATGCCGCCTGCGCCGATGATCGTCGGCACGCCAACATAGAAACCGTCAAGCCCATAGGCCCCCTCGACATGGGCAGCACAGGGCAGAAGCCGCTTTTGGTCTTTCAGATAAGCCTCGGCCATTTCGATGGCCGATGTGGCGGGCGCGTAGAAGGCAGAACCGGTTTTCAGAAGGCCCACGATTTCGGCACCGCCGTCACGGGTCCGCTGCACGATGGCATCCAGTTTTTCCTGTGTTGTCCAACCCATTTGCACCAGGTCGGGCAGTGGGATGCCGGCGACGGTGGAATACCGTGTCAGAGGCACCATCGTGTCGCCGTGGCCGCCCAGAACAAAGGCGGTGACGTCGCGCATTGACACTTCAAATTCTTCGGCAAGGAAGTGACGGAAGCGGGCACTATCCAGCACGCCGGCCATGCCACAAACCTTTTCATGGGGCAGGCCCGAGAATTCGCGCAGTGCCCAGACCATCGCGTCGAGAGGGTTGGTGATACAGATGACAAAGGCATTGGGGGCGTGGGCGGCAATACCCTCGCCGACGGATTTCATGACCTTGAGGTTGATACCCAGAAGGTCGTCGCGCGACATGCCCGGTTTGCGAGGCACACCGGCGGTGACGATGCAGACATCGGCGCCAGCGATATCCGCATAGTCATTGGTGCCTTTGAAGCTGCCGTCAAACTTGGCCGCCGGGCCAGATTCGGCGATATCGAGTGCCTTGCCCTGTGGGATGCCTTCGGCGATGTCGAAAAGAATGACGTCGCCGAGTTCTTTGACAGCGGCAAGGTGCGCAAGCGTGCCGCCAATCTGTCCGGCACCGATAAGGGCAATTTTGGGTCTGGCCATGGGATCAAATCCTGTCCTGGTTGGTTTGGCCGTGTGCCTAGTCTTTTGACGCCGCAGGTGCAAGTCTAGGACAGAAAGGTGTGATCAAAAGGGACGCCCGGTGGAAGGGACAGTATTCTGGTTGGCGGCCCTCGTGGCAGCGGTCTTTATCGGGTTGGGTAAAGGCGGGGTGCCGGTGATCACGGCGCTCGCGGTCCCGGTGCTGGCGTTGGTCATTTCGCCCGTTGCAGCGGCAGGGCTGCTGCTGCCGGTTTTCATCGTTTCGGATGTTTTTGGGCTGGTGGCCTACCGCAAATCATTCGATTGGCCGGTTCTGCGGATCATGATGGTGGCCATGCCGCCAGGTGTTCTGATTGGTTACTTAACTGTTAATATCGTCTCTGAGGGGCTGATCACCCTGCTGCTGGGTCTGATTGGCGCAGTCTTTGCCCTGAACCTGATGTTACGACGCCCCGCCGATGGGCCACCGCGCAAACCGCGCTGGCGACCGGGGTTGTTTTGGGGAACAATTACCGGCTTCACTAGTTTCGTGAGCCATTCCGGCGCCGTGCCTTATCAGGTGTTCACCCTACCGCTGCGCATGCCCAAGATTGCGTTTGTCGGTACGGTGACCGTCGCCTTTGCCTATATCAACGTCATCAAACTGATCCCTTACTACCTGTTGGGGCAGTTGAGTGTCGCGAACCTGAAAACGGCGGGGATCCTGATGATCCCCGCCGCTCTGGCCGTGTTGGCCGGTGTGCGATTGGTGCGTATCGTGCCGGAGAAACTGTTTTTCAGGCTCGTGATCTGGGCACTATTGCTATTGTCTCTGAAATTGATCTGGGACGGATTGCGGCAGATGTGGCTTCAGGTACCCTGATCGGTATTTGGCAACGCCTCTGCCACTTGCTGGAACGATTGGCCTGCTGCGACAAGGCAGCTGGGGCCGCCGGGCCGCGTGACCACAATGGTCCAACTGCCGGTTTCGGTGGAGGCAAAAACCTCAACCACAGAATTGTCGCTGCCAAGACCGATGGATTGGCGGCTTTCGCCATAGTTTACAGCGAGCCGTTCAACAACGGCGGCATGTGGCGCGCAATTGCGCGACTGGGCATTGGCATGGTTGGCGGCCAGCATCACGGCGCCGATCCCAAAGGACATCAGAAATAGATTACGCTTCATTTGGTTCACCTTTCTGCGAGAGACGATGACCGCGGCTGATCGTCCGTCGCAGTCGGTAAGTGGAACAAATTTGCGATTAACTTGCCGCAAATTGGTTAACACACCGTGACGGTGGGATGTTTGCTGCGATGCGGCATTTTCCGGTTGAATGATTTGCCAAATTCAGGCCATGTTCGCGCAACAATACTGCGAGGAAGATTCGATGCATGACCGCCCCTATCGCTCGGCCCTGTACATTCCCGGCTCAAAGGATCGTGCGCTGGCCAAGGCGCGCGGCCTGCCGGTCGATGTGATCCTGTTTGACCTTGAAGATGCGGTTGCGCCCGATGCCAAGGTGGCCGCGCGCGATACGCTGAACAGCGCTTTGGCCGATGGTGGATATGGGTCGCGGCTGCGGATTGTGCGGATCAACGGGCTGGATACCGAATGGGGTGCCGCTGATGCCGCCGCCGTTGCTGCAATGGATTGCGACGGTGTTTTGCTGCCAAAGGTGAACAGCCCGGCTGATGTCGATGCCTTGGCTGCCCTTGTTCCGGATTTGCCGATCTGGGCCATGATGGAAACTCCGCAAGGGGTGCTGAATGCGGCGAGCATTGCTGCCCATCCCCGCATGGCGGGATTTGTGCTTGGTACCAATGATCTGGCCAAAGATCTGAATTCACGCGGGCGCGCAGCGTTGATGACGTCGCTGCAGATTTGCCTGTTGGCTGCCAAGGCGGCAGGCATCGTCGCGTTGGATGGCGTCTATAACGCCTTCAAGGATGAAGATGGGCTGCGCGCAGAATGTGCCGAAGGCCGCGACATGGGTTTTGACGGAAAAACACTGATACATCCTGCTCAAGTGGCGATTGCCAATGCCGCCTTTGGCCCGACCGAGGATGAGATTGATCTGGCGAAACGCCAGATAGCCGCGTTCGAAGCGGCCGAGGCCGAAGGGCAGGGTGTGGCGGTGGTGGATGGCCGCATCGTCGAGAACTTGCATATTGTCACCGCGCGGGCGACCTTGGCCAAAGCCGAAGCCATCGCTGCATTGGAGAGTGCATGAACCTTTTGATCGCTGGTGTTGCCCTGTGGTGGGCGGTGCATTTGTTCAAACGTATTGCACCGGGTCCACGAGCACGTCTGGGGGAGCCGGGCAAGGGGCTGGTCGCGCTACTGTTGGTCGGGAGCATTATCCTGATGGTGATCGGCTATCGCTCGGCCGAGGGGGCTTTTTATTGGGGCCGCGACCCGATGTGGGTTGGCATCAACAACCTGCTGATGGTGCCTGCGTTCTACTTCTATGCCGCCAGCGGGGCAAAGGGGGCCAAGATCTGGCTCGGCACCAAGGTGCGCCATCCGCAACTGACCGGGTTTTCAATCTGGGCTGTCGCGCACCTGCTGGTGAATGGTGATACGCCGTCCTTTGTCCTGTTCGGTGGCCTGCTGATCTGGGCGATTGTCGAGATTTTGCTGATCAATGCGCAGGAGGGGCCGTGGACCCCACCACCCCGCGCGCCCTTCAAGAAAGAGATTGTCGCGATCGTGGTGACCATCGTGGTCGTCGTGGTTGTGATGGGAATTCACTATTGGCTGGGCGTGCCGCCCTGGGGATAACATGACCAAGATTTATCGTTTGCTGACCGAAGATGACACCTCTGCCTTCTGCCACAAGGTTTCCGAAGCTTTGTCGCAGGGCTGGGAGTTATATGGTGATCCCACTTATGCTTTTGACCACGCCAATGGTGTGATGCGCTGTGGTCAGGCGGTGACCAAGAATGTGGATGTGCCCTATTCCAAAGACATGAAGCTGGGCCAGCAATGACCAAGACCAATCCGGGCCGGTTTTTTGAAGACTACGCCGTTGGCGATGTGATCACCCATGCCGTGCCGCGGACCATTTCCGGTGGTGAGCGAGCGATGTATCACGCGCTATACCCCGCGCGGGGTGCTTTGTATTCATCGGATGAATTTGCCCGCGCCTGTGGTTTGCCCGCGTCGCCAGTGGATGATCTGATAACTTTTCACACGGTCTTTGGCAAAACGGTGCCCGATGTATCCCTGAACGCAGTGGCCAATCTGGGTTACGCGGATGGGCGTTGGCTCGCGCCGGTTTATCCGGGCGATACCCTGACATCGATTTCCGAGGTCATCGGGGTCAAGCAGAACTCCAACGGAAAGTCGGGCGTGGTCTGGGTGCGGACCACAGGGCGCAATCAGCATGGGCAGGATGTACTAAGCTACGTGCGTTGGGTGATGGTGCGCAAGCGCGGTGACGGGGCTGCGCCCGAGGCGATCATCCCCGAACTGCCGAAGGCCGTTGCCGCCACTGATCTGGTGGTGCCGGCAGGTCTTTCATTTGACAATTACGATTTTGCCCTGGCGGGAGAGCCGCACCGGTTACAGGACTATACCGTTGGTGAAATCATCGATCACGTGGATGGTGTGACCATCGAAGAGGCCGAACACATGCTGGCCACGCGGCTTTGGCAGAACACGGCCAAAGTGCATTTTGATGCAACCAATCGCGAAGACGGGAAGCGGCTGATCTATGGGGGTCATGTCATATCGCTGGCTCGCGCCTTGTCATTCAATGGGCTGGCCAACGCGCAGATGATTGTCGCGTTGAACGGCGGTGCGCATGCCAACCCCTGTTTCGCCGGTGATACCGTGCGAGCGTGGTCCGAAGTGTTGGAGATAGAGCAGACAGACGCACCTGGTGTTGGTGCGATCCGTTTGCGTCTGGTTGCGACAAAAGGGGAAGCGGGTCACTTGCGCGATGAGAATGGCAAATACTTGCCCGATGTCCTCCTCGACCTCGATTATTGGGCGCTGATGCCTGTTTAGAAGGATTGTGGCGGGCGAGGGCATTGGTGTGTAGGCTAATGCTATGCGCGCCGTCCTCATTGCCAGCCTGATCGGTTCTGCAGCACCTTTGGATGCCTGCGAGGTGGCGCTCATGCTGGCCGTCGACGTGTCAGGGTCTGTCGATAATGAAGAGTACCGGGTGCAGGCGGATGGCTTGGCTGCGGCACTTCTGGATAGCACGGTCATGGCCGCGCTGATCGAAGGCAAGGTCGAGCTGGCCATGATGCAATGGACAGGCTCGGGCCGACAAGTGGTTGTCATCAACTGGACGACGATGAAAGGCGAAGAAGAGGTGCTGGCCTTTGCCGATCAAGTTGCCCTGCAGCGACGTCTTTGGCGGGACTACTCAACCGCGGTGGGTGAGGCCATGGCACTGTCGCTCGACTATTTTGGCGCCGTGCCGGAATGCAAACGGCATGTCATTGATATTTCGGGAGACGGCGAAAGCAACGAAGGGCGATTGCCGCGATCGGTCTGGGCGGACTTGGCGAAGTCAAATGTAACGGTAAATGCGCTGGTCATTGAAGAAAGCGAGCCTGGTTTGACCACCTATTTCGAGAACGAAGTCATCACGGGACCCGGGGCGTTTGCTGTGACCGCAATGACGTTTGACGACTATCCGGAGCAGATTATTCGAAAACTATACCGGGAGCTGACGCAGGCGGTTGCTGGCCTCGACTTGCCCTAGGTGTTTGATCCTACGGTTCGATGGCTTCGTTATTACTCCATGGCGACCTGATCCAAGGTCTTGATTGATCCGAATTATTGCGTCTTGATGCGATCATGAAATTTTTCAGCTCGCTTCTTTTGTCATTCCTGCCCTTGTCGGCTTTGGCACAATCCTGCGACCCCTCAACAGATGCGGACATCCCGGTATTCGAAGAGGCAAAGACAGCATTTCTCAGAACTGACTATCGGGCCTTTGCAAATTTGGTTGATGACTACATCCCGACGATGGATGCGCAGTTCAAAGGCTTGTTTGGACCGCTTGATGCGTTCGAGCCGCAGGGATATGACCGGTGTCGCACCATCCTGCAACGGCGCGAGGAACCGGCGTTTTATCAGGAAATCGTGCTTTACTTTCCGAAAGGCAGTGCCGTGCCACTTGCGCTGCACCTTACCGGGGCCGAGGTCGATGGCGAGATCCGGATGCTGGAATTCACTTACAACACCTCCATTAGTACCGTTCTGGACAAGCTGCGCTAGACCTGGACCATGTTGGAACGTGTTCGCGAAAGGCTGCATCGTAGTCAATCTGAAAGAGTGTTTTTGGAAGCGCAACGCGCGCTGTTGCAGCAACCCCGGATAACGCTCGGATTAGTCGGGTGCTATGTCGTTGCTGGGCTTTTGTTTCTGATACCAGCGGCGATACTCGGGTTGGCGATCTGGCTGTTGTTTTGGCAGTCGCAGAATATGTTCGCTATTCTGGGTGGCCTTGTGCTGCTGTGGATTACCTACGTGTTGATACCGCGCCCAAGCAAACACGACGCACTGACATTCGGGCGCGATGAAATGCCTGAACTGATGCGTCTTGTGGATGCGGTTGCCGATGCGTTGGATGCACCAGTGCCGGACGGGCTGTCGTTTGACTATCAAATTAACGCATCGGCATGGACCGTTGGGCTGGTTCGCCGTCGGCATTTTCTGCAGATCGGTGTGCCGCTCTGGCGGTTGTACGAACCACAGCAGCGGGTGGCTTTGATCGCGCATGAACTGGCGCATTTCGTGAATGGCGACCCGGCACGCGGCGGTTTTGTTGGCGGCGCGCTGCATGCGGTGGAGCGTTGGGACTTCCTGTTGCGCCCTGATGCGGATGATCCTTTGGGGCGGGATCTGGTTGGCATGGTAGCCGAACTTTTGCAGTGGCTGTTGATCCTGCCCGTTCTTGGTCTGGGACGTCTACTGGTATTGCTGCAGTTCAATCGGTCACAGCGTGCCGAATATCTGGCTGATGGTCTGGCGGCACAGGTTGCGGGCCGCGATGCGCTTGTCTCGGGCCTGCGGCTGTTGGCGCTGACACCCATCGCGGACCAGGCGATTTTCCAGCTCTATCCCTTTGACCGCGACCAGAACGCCCGCGTCTTCAATGTGATGATTGGGGCCGTGCAGAACGCTACAAAGGAGGAGCGCGCCACACTGGAAGCTGAGGCGGCCAAGGAAAAGGCGCGGGTGGATGCCAGTCATCCGCCCACCAGTTATCGCATGGCCTTTCTCGAACTGATGGAACCGTCCGCCCCAAAGGTGAAAGCAACTGATTTCGACTTTGACCTTATCGCGTTCGAGATGCAGGCAGAGGCTGACCGTCAGGGAAAGCGTTTGATGCAGTTACACGAGGTGCAGTGATTTGTGATCACGAAAAAAATTACTGTGATCACAAACTGAAGAAACATGATCCAACGCGTCGTTTTTTCACAGTTTATCTACTTTCGTCTGCGTGACTCTGGCAGCGGAATGGTGCAAAACGAACCAAAGGCGCTGTGATCGGCAGCAAAAGCCACCGAAGGGAACACACATGGCAGACGTGAACAGGGGCAATCGCCCTCTCTCACCCCACCTGACAATCTATCGTCCACAATTGACTTCGATGACCTCCATTTTCGTCCGGCTTACGGGCAACGCCCTGATTGTGGCCGCGTTGATGATCGTCTGGTGGTTCATAGCAGCTGCGACTGGCCCTGAAGCCTTTGCGCGAGCCAATGGATTTGTCACAAGCTGGTTTGGCGATCTGGTCATGTTCCTTTCTGTCTGGGCGCTGTGGTATCACATGTTTGGCGGCATCCGGCATCTGATCTGGGACAGCGGCCATATGCTTGAGGTTGATCAGTCCGAGACAGCCGGTCTGGTAATGATCATCGCCTCGGTTCTGTTCACGATCTTCACCGCAGTCGTATTGTAAGGGGCGCAACAATGGCATTTTTGACTGACCGTAAACGCGCCGAAGGGCTGGGTTCTGCCAAAACCGGAACCGATCATCACTGGCACATGATGGTGACATCTGTTGCCCTTGTCGGCCTGATCCCATTGTTTATCTTCACGTTTGGAGCTGTGCTGGGATCACCTTATGAAGAGGTTATCGCTTACTATCAGCGTCCATTCCCTGCGATCATCGCTGCGCTGACCATGCTGGTGGGCTTCGTCCACTTTCGCAAAGGTGTGCAAACCCTCATCGAGGACTATGTGCATGGTTTCGCCCGCAAGGCGCTGATCATCGCAATGATCTGCCTGTCCTATTCTGCTGCTGCCATTGCGATTTTCGCAATCGTGCGCATCGCCCTTTGATTTCCCGGAGCATCGAGTAATGGCTGCATACGAATACGAAACGCATACCTATGACGCGATTGTTGTGGGGGCGGGCGGCGCTGGGCTGCGGGCCACGCTGGGTCTGGCAGAGCAGGGGTTGCGCACTGCCTGCATTACCAAGGTTTTCCCGACCCGGTCTCATACCGTTGCCGCGCAGGGCGGCATTGCCGCGTCGCTTGGCAATATGGGCCCCGATAGCTGGCAGTGGCATATGTATGACACCGTGAAAGGGTCCGATTGGCTGGGTGACACCGATGCGATGGAATACCTGGCCCGCGAGGCGCCCAAGGCGGTTTATGAGCTGGAGCACTACGGCGTACCGTTTTCCCGCACGGAAGAGGGCAAGATTTATCAGCGTCCGTTTGGTGGCCACACCACTGAATTCGGCGAAGGCCCCCCGGTGCAGCGCACCTGTGCCGCCGCAGACCGGACCGGTCATGCCATCCTGCACACGCTCTATGGTCAGTCGCTGAAACAGCAGGCGGAGTTCTATATCGAATACTTCGCCCTGGATCTGATCATGTCGGATGATGGCATCTGTCAGGGCGTCATTGCGTGGAAGCTTGATGACGGCACAATGCATGTGTTCAACGCCAAGACAGTTGTTTTGGCCACAGGCGGCTATGGCCGGGCCTATTTCTCTGCGACATCCGCACACACCTGCACCGGCGACGGTGGTGGGATGGTGGCACGTCAGGGGCTGCCGCTGCAGGATATGGAATTCGTGCAATTCCACCCCACCGGCATCTACGGCGCGGGCTGTCTGATCACCGAAGGTGCGCGCGGCGAAGGTGGCTACCTGACGAACAGCGAAGGCGAGCGTTTCATGGAACGCTATGCGCCCAACTACAAGGACCTCGCCCCGCGCGACTATGTCAGCCGTTGCATGACGATGGAAATCCGCGAAGGGCGCGGTGTGGGCGCGAATGGTGATCACATTCACCTGAACCTGAACCACCTGCCGAAAGAGGCTTTGGCCGAACGGTTGCCCGGCATCTCTGAATCCGCCCGCATCTTTGCTGGCGTCGATGTGACCAAGGAACCGATCCCCGTTCTACCGACCGTGCATTATAATATGGGCGGCATTCCAACGAATTATCATGGCGAGGTTCTCAACCCCACCAAGAAGGATCCCAACAGGGTGGTTCCCGGCCTGATGGCTGTGGGTGAGGCTGGCTGCGCCTCGGTCCATGGGGCGAACCGGCTTGGGTCGAACAGCCTGATCGACCTTGTGGTCTTTGGCCGTGCCGCTGCCATTCAGGCGGGCAAGGTTGTCGATCGCGAGGCATCAAACCCGACACTGAATCAGGCGTCCATTGACGCATGTTTTGACCGGTTCGATGGGCTGCGCCATGCAGATGGCACAACCGGCACGGCAGAGCTGCGTCTAGAAATGCAGCGGGCGATGCAGGAAGATGCCGCCGTATTCCGGACCGACAAGACGCTGGGCGAGGGTGTAAAGAAAATGACAGACATTGCAGGCAAGATGGACGATCTGAAGGTGACGGATCGCAGCCTTGTCTGGAACAGCGATCTGATGGAAACGCTGGAACTGACGAACTTGATGCCCAATGCGCTGGCCACAATCGTCAGTGCCGAGGCGCGCAAGGAAAGCCGGGGCGCCCATGCGCACGAGGATTATGCCAACCGGGATGACGAAAAATGGCGGGTGCATACCATCGCGAATGTCGATGGCAGCAAGGTCAAGCTCAGCTATCGGCCAGTTATCACCGATCCGCTGACGACAGAGGCGCAGGGGGGGATCAACGCTGATAAGATTGCTCCAAAAGAAAGGACATTCTGATGCGTTTTCCCCTGCTGATGGCCGCCGGTCTGACTATACTGGCCGCCTGCACCGAGGTTTCTGGCGAGGCTGACCGCGTAGCACGCGACACGGCCAAAGGCGTGGTCAATGGAGTTCTGGAAAATCGCTTTCCCGGAACCAACACAGCATTGCTGACCGATTGCATCATCGACAATGCCAGCATCACCGAGGTCTACCAGATCGCCGAGGCTGCGGTTTTGGGGCCGACCCCGCAGACATCCACCCTGATCCTCGATATCGCGCGGCGGCCCGATACGCTTGGCTGCGCTGCCGACAACGCGCTGGGCGCATTTCTGTTGGGAGCCGGATGATGCATCGCTGGTCGTTGGCTGCTTTGGCGATATCGGTTGCGGCCTGTACGCCACCAACACCTGAACAGGCGGCACAGCGCTGCGAAGAACGCGCGCGGGCCGCTCAGGCGCCCGAGGTTGGTGTGACTATCGGGGCCAGCAGCGATGGCGGGCCATTTGCCAGCGGCAATATCAGCCTCAGCGGTGACCTGCTGCGCGGTCGTGACCCATTGGAGGTCTACGAGACTTGTGTCATCCAAATGACCGGGCAGCCGCCGATCAGACCGCCACGTTTGCGGGCACTTTAAGGATTTCGGGGCAAGTCTGCTCCAGACGTAAGGGATACGAAAATGGTACAGCTGACACTTCCCAAGAACTCCCGCATGACGGTTGGTAAGACCTGGCCAAAGCCGGAGGGAGCTACAAATCTGCGTAAGGTTCAGATTTATCGTTGGAACCCCGATGACGGTAAGAACCCGTCGCTGGATACTTATTTCGTGGACATGGATACCTGCGGTCCCATGGTTCTGGATGCGCTGATCAAGATCAAGAACGAGATTGATCCAACGCTGACCTTCCGCCGGTCCTGTCGTGAAGGGATCTGTGGGTCCTGTGCGATGAATATCGACGGTATCAACACGCTGGCCTGCATCTACGGCATGGACGAGATCAAGGGTGATGTGAAGATTTACCCGCTGCCGCATATGCCAGTGGTCAAGGATCTGATCCCTGATCTGACCCATTTCTACGCGCAGCACGCATCAATCATGCCGTGGCTGGAAACCAAGACGAACCGCCCGGCCAAGGAATGGAAGCAATCCATCGAAGATCGCAAGAAGCTGGACGGGCTTTATGAATGCGTGATGTGCGCATCCTGTTCGACATCCTGCCCGTCCTATTGGTGGAACGGGGACCGCTATCTTGGACCGGCGGCCTTGCTGCATGCCTATCGCTGGATCATCGACAGCCGCGACGAGGCGACGGGTGAGCGGTTGGATGAGCTGGAAGATCCGTTCAAGCTCTACCGTTGCCACACCATCATGAACTGCGCCAAGACCTGCCCAAAGGGCCTGAACCCCGCCAAGGCGATCGCGCATATCAAAAAGATGATGGTTGAGCGGGTCGTCTGATAGACCGTCACGCGTACGAAAAAATACGCCGCCCTTGTGGCGGCGTTTTTATTTGGGCCTAACAGTAGCGTTCCGGTGCACGCGATTGGTTTTCGCTGTAGCGATCACCCCAGGCCCAACCGACTGGCAGGATTGCGGCGATCTTGGCCATCAGGTCGGGTGTCATGTCAATTGTATCCGCCCCTTGCCAGTCTGAAATGTGATTGGCTGTTCTACTGCCGGGTATCGGGATAATGTGATCGCCCTGCGCCAGTATCCAGGCCAATGCCAGCGCTGCGGGGCCCGCCCCATATTCATTCGCCAACAGATGAAATGCTTCCGCCTGTCTTCTGTTATGCGGCCAGTTGTCCGGCTGAAATCTTGGCATCTGCGCGCGAAACTGGCCAAAATCCGGGTGATCAGGGTCGATGATCGTTCGACCGAAGACACCCCGCGCCAGCGGAGAGAAGGCGACAAAGGCAACACCCAAACGCGCACATTCCTGCAACAAGCCGAGTTCAGGCTGGCGTGTCCAAAGCGAATATTCGTTTTGAATGGCCCGCACAGGCGTAACCGCATGGGCCCGGCGAAGCGTCGTTGGTGACACTTCAGACATCCCCCAACCGCCGATCTTTCCCTTGTCGATCAGACGTCCCATCAGGCCCGCGACGTTTTCTACCGGGACGGCCTGTTCGCGGCGATGGATATAGAACAGATCGACGTGATCTGTGCCAAGGCGTTGGAGCGAGCTATCCAACTCTGCCTCAAGATAGGCCGGGTCGTTGTTTACGAGGTGATCCGGGTCCCGTTGAATGCCTGCCTTGGTCGCGATGATGGGCGTTTTTCCGGTGGCGGCGATCCATCTGCCAACAACCTGCTCCGATATATGCGGCCCATAGATATTCGCCGTATCGAAATGGGTCAGCCCAATGTCCCAGGCCGTGTTGAGTGCCGCAAAACTTTCCGCCTCAGTCGTTGGGCCCGAAAGGCCACCAAAGGACATACAGCCAAGGCCAATGGCTCCAACCTGCGGTCCGGCTGATCCTAATTCGCGCTTTTTCATGCAAAGGCTGCCTGCAGCGCGATTTCAACCATGTCACCAAAGGACCGTTCACGATCTTCAGCCGGCAATGCCTCATGCGTGATCAGATGATCGCTCACCGTCAACACACCCAGCGCCCGACGACCGTGTCGGGCTGCAAGATTGTAAAGCTCTGCTGCTTCCATTTCGACACCCAAGATTCCATGGCGCATCATCTGCTCATTCAAATCAGGCCGTTCGTCGTAAAAAACATCCGAAGAATAGATACCGCCCACATGGGTTTGCACGCCCTTATCGGTCGCGGCCTTATGTGCTGCAGCCAAGAGGCCATAGTCAGCGCAGGGCGCGAAATTCAATTCCTTGAAAATCCCGCGCGATGGTGTGGACAGGGTGGATGCGGTCATCGCAAGGATCACGTCGCGAATACCCACATGGTCCTGCATGCCACCGCAGGACCCAATCCGTATCAGGGTTTGGGCGTTATAGTCTGAGATCAGTTCATTGGCGTAGATCGACAGGGAGGGCATGCCCATACCCGACCCCTGGATCGTTACGGGGTGTCCGTTCCACGTGCCGGTGAAACCCAGCATGCCGCGCACTTCGTTGATGCAACGGGCCCCCTGCAAAAAGGTCTCGGCGGCCCATTTGGCCCGATAGGGATCGCCGGGCATAAGAATGGTGGGGGCGATATCACCCTTTTTTGCGCCAATGTGGATGGTCATGGTCGGGTCCTCTCGATTTTGACCCTACCTTAGGCCGTGGAAATCAAAAGGTGGAGTAGCCAGGGGGCGCTGCAGCCGTATTTCATTTGGCTGCAGCAACACGCAAAGGTTTAGATTTCCATATCGTCCGGGGACTTTCCGGCTGCGATTGCTGATTTGAACCACTCCGGCTGGCGGCCCTTGCCAGTCCAGGTTTGATCCTTGTCATCGGGATTTCGGTATTTTGGCTTTGATACCGTTTTAGGGCCGGTCTTGGCCTTGCGAGTCTTGGCTTTTACCGGGGCGTCACTCGTGATTTCCGCCAGGCTGAACCCATGGGCCGCGGCGGCTTTTTCTGCTGCGGCAAGGGCAGCTTTCTTTTCCTTTACACTGACTTTGGCGAGTGCCTTTTCCACGTCTGATTTGAGCTTTTCAAGCTCTTTTCGGGTCATGGATTTCAGATCAGGTTTCATTTCAGTCTCCAGTCTTTAACTGAGTGTGGACTTAGCAGCCGAGATTAATGACCGCAGCCCAAATCGGTAGACTGTTGTACTAAAGTGCAAAACCAGGAGATCTTTTGCCTATTCGGCCGCCACCGAGCGCGGATCAACAAGAGAAACTATATCACTCATGATCCTGTTTAGTTCAAAGTCTTTCGGAGTATAGACCTTTGCAACACCCATGGCGCGCAATTCCGCGGCGTCTTCATCGGGAATGATTCCGCCGGCAATCACCGGAATATGTCCGATTCCAGCGGCATTCAGTTTCGCCATCACATCGCGCACCAGCGGAATATGCGACCCCGAAAGAATGGATAGCCCGATCACATGGGCGTCGTCATTCAGAGCGGCCTCCACAATTTCATCCGGCGTTAGCCGAATTCCTTCGTAAGAGATATCCATACCGCAATCGCGGGCGCGTGTTGCGATTTGCTCGGCCCCGTTTGAATGTCCGTCCAAACCGGGTTTGCCCACGAGAAACTTCAACCGACGTCCGAGTGCGGTACTGACAAGATCAACCTGCTCACGCAGATCATCAAGTCCTTCGGTCCGGTTGGATGGATTGCTGCTGACGCCGGTGGGCGCGCGGTATTGACCAAAGACAGATCGGATCACATCTGCCCATTCCCCCGTTGTGACACCAGCTTTGGCACAGGCAATAGAAGACGGCATGATGTTGCTTCCGTCCTGGGCGGCCTGGCGCAGGTCTGTCAGCGCTTTGACGACCGCGTCACCGTCCCGATCCGCTTTCCATTCACGCAGGCGACGCAATTGGTCGGCTTCGGCCTTGGGGTCAGATACCATAATGGCGTCATCACCCGCTGTCAGCGGTGAAGGTTCGCCGCTTTGCCATTTGTTCACGCCTACTACGGTGGTTTCGCCGTTTTCAATGGCATTGATCCTGGCCGCGTTGCTTTCGACAAGGCGCGACTTCATATAGGCGATCGCCCCTACCGCACCGCCCATTCCATCAATCTGCGCTAATTCTGCGCGCGCACCCTCTTTCAAGGCAGTGACTTTGCGGTCAATAGCCGGGTTGCCATCAAACAGATCGTCAAATTCCAGCAGATCCGTTTCATAGGCCAGAATTTGTTGCATCCGCAGCGACCACTGCTGATCCCATGGCCGGGGCAGGCCGAGTGCTTCATTCCAGGCTGGCAATTGAACGGCGCGGGCGCGGGCGTTCTTGGAAAGGGTCACCGCCAGCGTTTCCAGCAGAATGCGGTAGACGTTGTTTTCGGGCTGTTGTTCGGTCAAGCCTAGTGAATTGACCTGCACCCCATAACGAAAACGCCGGTATTTGGCGTCTTCGACACCGTAACGTTCCGCACAAATCTCATCCCATAATTCGACAAATGCGCGCATTTTGCACAGCTCGGTCACAAAACGGATGCCAGCATTCACGAAAAAAGAAATACGGCCCACCATCGCCGGGAAATGCTCCTGTGGCACTTTGCCTTTCAGATCATCCAGCACAGCCGTTGCCGTTGCCAGCGCGAATGCCAATTCCTCCTCCGGCGTCGCACCGGCCTCTTGCAAATGATAGGAACAGACATTCATCGGGTTCCATTTGGGTAGATGTTCACGAGTATAAGCAGCCACATCTGTGATCATCCGCAGTGATGGTTCGGGCGGGCAGATATACGTCCCGCGCGACAGGTATTCCTTTATGATGTCATTCTGCACGGTGCCTTGCAGGGCGCTGATATCGGCGCCCTGTTCCGCGGCCACTGCGATATAAAGCGACAACAGCCACGGGGCAGTGGCATTGATCGTCATTGACGTATTCATCTGATCCAGCGGGATGTCATCGAACAGGGTACGCATATCGCCCAGATGGCTGATGGGAACGCCAACCTTGCCAACCTCGCCTTTTGCCAGCACATGATCGCTGTCATAGCCTGTTTGGGTCGGCAGATCGAACGCGACGGAAAGCCCAGTTTGCCCCTTAGCGAGGTTGCCGCGGTAAAGCGCATTCGACGCGGCAGCGGTTGAATGCCCGGCATAGGTCCGAAACAGCCAAGGGCGGTCTTTCTGCGTCTGCGACATACCGGGGTCTCCTGAATCACGCGGCGCAACTAAATTGCGCGATGATGTCCATTATCGGACATTTTATGGCGCTGTCAATTCGCTGCGTTGCGGCATGACGGGATTTACCATTGCGACGTTCCCTGTCACGGTTCCATTATGACGCAGACCGTTTCCATGCCACTTTGGGCGTTTGTACTGATTATCTTGTTTGCGGGTGTCACCTTTGCATCGCATTTCCTGTTTCCATCCGTCCGATGGTTTTTTCGCAAGCGAGCAGAGCGGGTCATCGCGCGGGTCAATCAACGTTTGCAGCGCCCGATCGAGCCGTTCAAGCTGGCCCGCCGCTATGACATGATCCAGCGGCTGCTGTATGACCCGGAAGTCACGCAGGCGATTGTCGAACATTCCCAGACCCAGAAAGTGCCCGAGAATGTGGCGTTTGAACAGGCCCGCCGCTATGCGCGTGAAATCGTGCCATCCTTTTCGGCGACCGCCTATTTCAGCGTTGGGATCAGGCTGGCCCGCTGGCTGTCGAAGTCACTCTATCGGATCAAGCTGGGGACACTGGACCGCAAGCGCCTGGCCGATATTGACCCAAATGCCACCGTCATCTTTGTCATGAACCACCGCAGCAACATGGATTATGTATTGGTGACTTATCTTGCGGCCAATGCCGGGGCCTTGTCCTATGCCGTGGGGGAATGGGCGCGGGTCTGGCCGCTGTCCAGTGTGATCCGGGCAATGGGGGCCTACTTCATCCGGCGCAGATCGCGCGGCGCCCTTTATCGCAGGGTTCTGGCCCGCTATGTGCAGATGGCGACGCGTGGTGGTGTCAGCCAGGCGGTATTCCCCGAAGGCGGCTTGAGCCTGACGGGCAAGACCGCCCCGCCGAAGCTGGGTTTGCTCAATTATATCATTGACGATTTTGATCCTGAAAAACGCGAGGTGATTTTTGTCCCCGTCGCTTTGAATTATGATCGCGTGCTGGAAGATACGTTCCTGATTGCGGCTGACAAAAACGCCAATCGCCGGTTTCGACCGCCGCTTTGGACGGTCATTCGCGGTGTTGGTGGTCATCTGGTGCAGCGTCTGCTGCGCCGTTTCAAGGGATTTGGTACGGCATCGGTCAGTTTCGGGGAGCCACTGGAGCTATCAGCATTTGTGCGTCCCGAAACCAGCGATCCTACAGAGGCAGTGGCGGAAGAACTGATGCGTCGCATCAATATCGTCATCCCGGTTCTTGGCGTTCCCTTGGTATCGCGACATCTACTTGCCAACAATGGCATTGATCGGGCGGGGCTGGCGCAGCAGGTGACCGCATCAGTGGCGACACTGGCTGATCGAAAGGTGCCGTTTCCACGTCGTGATCCGGAAGAGGTCGTGAATGACGCGCTGGATCGCCTCATTGCGCGCGGGCTGGTGGAGGAAACTGGTGAGGTATTGACCGTGACACCCTCGGGACGAGACGTGCTTGTGTATTACGCCAACTCGATTTCGCATCATTTTGATGCAGATGCAGCAAAAACGGGGCAAAATGCTGCAACCGCTGGGTAATTAAATTACAAAAAGTTGCCAAAAATGATTGCATAGTTACTCTTCCATCGTATATCCAACTAGAAAGCACCCGATTCTGCGGTGCGGCAATGCACATGGAACCCTAATGATGGAGACACAGATGGCCCTTGATCAATCTGCCCCGGCGGCAGCTTATACTGCCCCGCAAAAAGACCTGTATGAGGTGGGCGAGATGCCTCCGCTGGGCCATGTACCGGCAGAGATGTATGCGTGGACCATCCGCCGCGAACGCCACGGTGAGCCGGAAAAAGCGTTTGAGGTCGAAGTGGTGGAATGCCCAAAGCCGGACAGTCACGAGGTTCTTGTCCTCGTCATGGCGGCTGGCGTGAACTATAACGGGGTCTGGGCCGGTCTGGGTATCCCGATCAGCCCCTTTGATGTTCACAAGGCAGATTACCATATCGCCGGTTCCGACGCGTCCGGTATCGTCTGGGCGGTCGGCGACAAGGTCAAGCGATGGAAAGTGGGCGATGAAGTCGTCATTCATTGCAATCAGGATGACGGCGATGACGAGCACTGCAATGGTGGTGATCCGATGTATTCACCGAGCCAGCGGATTTGGGGATACGAGACACCTGACGGGTCGTTCGCACAGTTCACTTGCGTGCAGTCCCAACAGCTGATGCCACGTCCGCAGCACCTGACCTGGGAGGAAAGCGCTTGCTACACGCTGACCCTCGCTACGGCATACCGAATGCTGTTCGGCCACGAACCGCACGACCTCAAGCCAGGCCAGAACGTTCTGGTCTGGGGGGCGTCCGGCGGTCTGGGCTCTTATGCCATCCAGCTGATCAACACCGCTGGCGCAAATGCAATTGGTGTGATCAGCGACGAAAGCAAACGGGAATTTGTGATGTCGCTGGGGGCAAAAGGGGTCATCAACCGGAATGATTTCAAATGCTGGGGCCAGATGCCGACGGTGAACACGCCCGAGTACAAGGAATGGTTCACAGAAACACGAAAATTTGGCAAGGCTATCTGGGACATCACCGGCAAGGGCGTGAACGTGGACATGGTGTTTGAACACCCGGGTGAGGCAACGTTCCCAGTGTCGACTTTTGTGGTCAAACGCGGCGGTATGGTCGTGATTTGCGCCGGTACAACTGGTTACAACCTGACGATGGATGCCCGTTACATGTGGATGCATCAGAAACGGCTGCAAGGTAGCCACTTTGCCAATCTCAGACAGGCCAGTGCGGCCAACAATTTGATGGTCGAGCGGCGGTTGGACCCATGTATGTCCGAAGTCTTTGGCTGGGACGAGATTCCGGCAGCCCACACAAAGATGCGCAAGAACGAACATAAACCCGGCAATATGGCGGTGCTCGTGCAATCACCACAGGTGGGGCTGCGCACGTTTGAGGATACTGTCGAGGCGTCGCAAAACCGCTGAATACGGGCCGCCAAAGCATCGGGGGCTTGGGATATCACCTCCTGAGCCCCTTATTTATTGGTTAATTTAGCCGATTCTGAACAACGGAGCTGTCTACTCGCTATTTTTGGGGGGTATGAAGATGCGAGTAAGTATTACAAAGTCTAAATGCTACTATAAGTTGTTAACGCTCCGTTAATCATTAATAGAGAGACTAGTAATGGGACATGAATGGATCATCGACGTTCTCGCCGACTTGAAATCCTTCGCTAAGCAAAATGACCTGCCTTTGTTGGCAGTTCAACTCGAAGATACCGCGCTGGTCGCGTCGGCAGAGATCGCAACTGTGGTTGGAAACACGTCTCCAATGACGCGAGGAGATTGTTCTGGAACTCGACCAATTTTTACAAGCACTGGAGCAGGCAGACGCGCTTGAACAGATCCATGATCTGACGGTGGGACTGCGTGACCAGTTTCAGATCGACCATGTGGTGTACCACTGGGTCAGCGCGGATGGTGAACAATACGGATTTGGGACATACGATCCGGCATGGGCACAACGCTACTCCGAAAAGGAATACCTGCGCATAGATCCGGTGATCGTCGGTTGCTTTCAGCGCTTTGATCCGGTGGACTGGAAAAGGCTGGACTGGTCATCAAAGGCCGCGCAGGCATTTCGAAAAGATGCAATTGCGCATGGCGTTGGAAATCAAGGATTTTCCATTCCCATTCGCGGCCCGAATGGGCAACTTGCCTTGTTGACCGCATCGCATACCACCGATGATGAATCATGGGCGGAATTCATGGAAGCCCATCAACGCGAATGGATTCTGATCGCCCACTACCTCAATCAGAAGGCCCTGCAACTTGAAAAGGGTCGGACACCAGAACCGGTCAGGGCGCTGTCACCGCGCGAAACAGATGCGCTGACCTATCTGGGCATGGGGTATAGCCGCGGACAGGTGGCCGATCTGCTGAATATCTCGGAACACACCTTGCGCGCCTATATCGAAAGCGCGCGGTTCAAACTCGGGGCGCTGAACACGACCCACGCTGTCGCAAGGGCAATCACGGAAGGTCTGATCGTTGTCGGCGGTGCCGCGCGGGCAGCGGCCGGCGGCTGGCCGGGCCGGGAAGAGGGCGACAAGATAGCCAAGTCCGCAGCTGGTTAACAATCCTTAATGATTCGTTAACGCAGCGCCCGGGCCGTTAACCGTTGATGTGATCCGGCATCCTACCCTGTTGCCATTCGGTAATCGTTCAAAGGGTAGCAGCATGCTTCGTTATATCTACGCTAATGAGTTGTCTCAGTTTCCGGTTCTGCAGGCATCCATGCATCGTGACCGGGCCGTCCAATTCTCGGAACGTCTGAAATGGGCTGTCACGGTCGATGAAATGGGTTGGGAGCGTGACGAATATGACGACATGAACCCGCTTTACGTGATCTGGGCCAATCCCGACGGTACCCATGGCGGATCCATGCGGTTCCTGCCAACAACAGAGCGGACCATGGTGAATGATCATTTCGCAGAACTGCTGAATGGCGAAGACATCCGCAGCCCATTCATTTGGGAATGTACCCGTTTCTGCCTTGGGCAAAAATCCACCCCGCGTGTGGCTGCCGCCATGATGCTGGCGGGGGGTGAACTGATGCGGGCTTTTTCATTGACCCATCTGCTCGGCGTATTTGATCCCAGAATGGTGCGCATCTATTCGATGATCGGTGCCTCGCCAGAGATATTGGGGAGTGCTGGCGAAGGCCGCGACAAGATCAGTGTCGGGTTGTGGCCGTTCCGGGCCGAGGATCGGGTCAAGGTCCTGCGCCGCGCCGGGCTGTCGTCCGAGATTTCGGAACACTGGTTCAACCGTTCGTTCGGACGGTCGGTGCACGAATTGCAGAAGGCCGCCTAATCCACTGGCAGCGCCGCGACGGTCCAGATACTGTCGCGGCATGAACGCGCCCGCCATCACATTTTCTGACGATCAGGCAGAGGCCTGGGATAGTGTTGCCGTTGCCTTGCGACAAGCGGGCGTCGATCTGGAAGACAGCCTACTACAGCCCCCGCAATCCGATGCAAGTTCTGTCATGGCCGTCATTGGAAAGGCGGGATCGGGCAAGACAATGCTGCTGGCCCGGCTCTATCAGGCGCTTGATGAGGCGGGCGTCGATGTTATCTCAGGCGATTGGGAAGGGCGCAAGCGCCGGGACCGCAGGACGCTCGCCATCCTTGCGCCCACGAACAAAGCCGCCAGCGTCCTGCGCAATCACGGCGTGCCCGCAACGACAATCCACCGTATTCTTTATACGCCTGTCTATGACCCGGAATATGAAAAGGTGGCAGAGTGGCTGGCGGGGCATGGCGACCGACCCGAGATCGAAGGGCTGACCGATGTCGCCCTTGATCGCGCCCATACCTCTTATCAGACCAACAAGTCCATTCCGGCGGCGTTGGCCGCTGCAGGTTTGCGCGGTAGTGATTTCATTACCGGCTGGAAGCGCCGCGAAGAGCCGTTGGACATCGGTTTTGTCGATGAAAGCTCCATGCTGGATGAAAAGCAGTTCGAGGACCTCAAAGAGATCTTTCCGACGTTGCTGCTGTTCGGTGACCCCGCACAGCTGCCGCCGGTGCAATCCACCGGGGGCATGGTTTTTGAAACCCTGCCGGAACAGCGGGTTCTGAGCCTAAATCGCATTCACCGGCAGGATGCTGGCAACCCGATCCTTGATCTGGCCCATGCGCTGGCTGATCCTCAACTTGATTTCCATGCCTTCGAACGCATGGTCGAAGAGGCCGCCAAATCCGATGAACGTGTCGTCATGGCACAGCGGGTCGAGGCTGATCTGATGGCCCGTTCCCCCTGTCTGGTCTGGCGCAACGCAACACGCATCCGGTTGATCCATGCGTTCCGCGCAGCCTTTGGTGCCCCGCCCGACGAACTGCTTGCGGGCGAGCCGTTGATTTGCGACGGGATTGAATTACCGCTCAAACATCGCAAGAAGCGGCTCGATCTTGAGGCGCGCGGACTGATCAAGGGTGCGCAGGTCATCTATCTGGGGCCAGGCAAACGCCCGGGCTTTTCGAAGCTGTTTGTCATGGGTGCCGAAGACCCGCAGGTTGGCGTTGCCAGCATCGTTAAGATCGAACAGGAAGGGGAGGAAGAGCCGTTCATCCCTTTCGCCGCCCGCATGGGGGCGACGTTTCTGCACGGCGCCGCAGTGACCATTCACAAAGCACAGGGGTCGCAATGGGACACGGTGCAGGTCTTCGCCCCTGATATCTACGCCGCATCGCGCATGGGCCGGGTTGAGGCCGGCCAGCCATTGTGGAAACGTCTTGCGTATGTCGCCATTACGCGGGCCGAAACGCAACTGCGCTGGGTTGTGCGAAACCGTCTGGCACGGCCACAGGGCGTCTTGCGGGTGGATGATCTGGAAGCGCCGGCGACCGCCTTGGAACTGAAGAGTGAAGAGATATGAAAAGCATCATCATCACGGGGGCCAGCAGCGGCATTGGCCGTATGACAGCCGAGCATTTTCTGGCGAATGGCTGGCGTGTGGGTCTAATCGCGCGCCGTGCGGATGTGCTTGGCGACATCACACATGACAACGCCGTTCCTTTGCCCTGCGATGTGACGGATGAGGCGGCGGTCGACGCGGCTTTCGACAGGTTCGGACATCTCGATGTGTTGTTCAACAATGCGGGCATGTTCGGCCCGCAGACAACGATTGATGAAATTGCGCTGGCGGATTGGCAAAAGGTTGTCGATGTGAATCTGACCGGCATGTTCCTGTGTGCCCGTGCTGCCTTTCGCCAGATGCGGCATCAGTCGCCGCAAGGCGGGCGGATTATCAACAATGGGTCAATCTCGGCCCATACCCCGCGCGAGGGGTCAACCTGCTATACCACAACCAAACATGGCGTCTCTGGGCTGACCAAGACGTTGTCGCTTGATGGCCGCGCGTTCAATATCGCCTGCGGTCAGATTGATATCGGCAACGCGCGTACCGATCTGGTGACGAATCTTGAAGTAACACGCGCCGCCCAAGGGCTTGATCCGTTGCCCAGCATGGCAGTGGAAGATGTGGCGCGGGCAGTGTTTCACATGGCGTCATTGCCACCAGAGGCGAATGTGCAATCCATGATGATCATGGCGACCAAGATGCCACATATCGGTCGGGGTTAGCGGCGCAGCAGGCTAAACGCCGCCGACGCAAGCCAACCCGCAGCAATCGCAATCGACAGTGACATCAGGCCGTAGATCAGCGCATTTTCATGGGCGAGGTTGTAAAGCCAGCGTTCCAGCCCGACCTTCTGCACCGGAATAACGGCGATGTATTCATCAATGACCCGACCATTGCGCGTCAGAAAGATATGCGCCTCATAATCTCCTTCGGTCAGGTTTGCTGGCAGGGTGATCGCAGTCCGAAACAGCGTCTCGTCCTCCAGATCAACCGCACCTTCAAGAACCTGATAGAGATCATTGCCCGCACGAATGCGGATGAGGGCTTGTGTAAATGCCTCACTATCGCCCACTTCGGCTCCGACAGACCGGATCGCCCGCGGGATCGTGATGCGATAGCGCAGATCTTCAATATCGCGCAGCACATCCCGCATCGGGGCGGTCGTGGCGACTGCGTAGAATGATGGGGCGGCGTCCACCTCGACACTGTCGGTGTTCACCCAGATGCCAACCCTGCGATCCTTGCGGCGCACCATGACCGGATGATCAGGACCCGCGACAGTGACAATCACACCAAGCTCGCTTTTGTCAGGGATCGGCGCCTCACGCTTGATAGCGCCGAAGATCAGGATTTCGGACCCCTCAAACGTGGCCGTGATGGCGACCTGATCACGGCTGAGACCCAGCACGATCTCTTCGGCTTTGGCGGGCAATGCGAGTATCAGGAACAGGGCGATGAGGCGGATCATGAATGGCCCCCTGTGCCCAGGGAATAGAGTTCTGCCGGCTGCACGAGCAGATCAAATGCCAACTTTCCACAGACCGCGAGCACCATCAGTGCCAGCAGAATGCGGAGCTGTTCGGCCTTCATCTTGACCCCGATGCGGGTGCCGATTTGTGCGCCGATCACGCCGCCCACCAGCAACAAAACCGCCAGAACAACGTCCACGGTATAGTTGGTCGTTGCGTGCAACAACGTGGTGAACGCAGTGACAAAGATGATCTGGAACAGCGACGTGCCCACAACCACCTTTGTGGGCATTCCCAACAGATAGATCATGGCCGGCACCATGATAAAGCCGCCGCCGACACCCATTATCGCGGCCAGAACACCGACCAGCACACCAACCATCAGCGGCGGAATGATCGAGATATAAAGTCCGGACACCCGGAACTTCATCTTGAAGGGCAGGTTATGCACCCAGTTATGTTTGCGCCGTGTGGGTTTCGCCCCCGGTTTCTTGGATTTGCGGATGGCGTTGAGGCTTTCGATAAACATCAAAGAGCCGATCATGCCAAGAAACACCACATAGCAAAGCTGGACCAGCAGTTCGACCTGACCAAGCGCCTTGAGGTAATTGAACAGAATGATCCCCAAGCCCGACCCTACCAAACCGCCGATAAGCAGCACCGTCCCCATTTTTAGATCGACAGTTTTTCGTTTCAGGTGGGCGAGAACACCGGAAAAAGACGAGGCCACAATCTGGTTGGCTTCTGTCGCCACGGCCACCGCAGGCGGGATGCCAATAAAGAACAAGAGCGGCGTCATCAGAAAACCGCCGCCTACGCCGAACATACCCGATAATACGCCCACAATGCCGCCCAGCCCGAGTAACAGGAAGACATTCACCGAGACCTCGGCGATGGGAAGGTAAATCTGCATGAACTGGTCCGGGGCGCTTGTGCCGCTGGCCGCAACAAAGACCTTTGTGACCGTTCTGTCAAATCCCGCTCGCGGAAATATGCTGCAATCGCAGCATTTCCGCCACGTGGAGTCATCACTGTGGCAAAACTGGACCTACTTCAGGTCCTGCAGAAACCTGCGCAACACCTTCTCCAGCTTTGCGGCCCCGATGGGTGCCATAGCCTTGGTGTGTTCGTGGCTGATGGATTCATCGCTCATCCCGGCGGCCATATTCGTGATGGTCGAAATTGCAGCGGCCTTCAGGCCAAGGAACCGGGCCAGAATCACCTCTGGCACGGTCGACATGCCGACGGCGTCCGCCCCAAGCATGGAGATCGCATTAATTTCGGCTGGGGTTTCAAACGATGGCCCGGAATACCAGGCATAGACACCATCGGCCATATCGGTCTCGGTGGTGTCCGCAGCCGCGCGAAGGGCCGCCCGAATACCAGGATCATAGGCGTCCTTCATTGGGACAAAGCGGGCATCTGTCGGTTCCCCAATCAGCGGGTTCAGGCCAGAGAAGTTAATATGGTCTGACAGGCACATGATCGACCCGGTCGGCATATCAGGCCGCATCGAGCCCGCCGCATTGGTCGCAATCACCGTATCGGCCCCCAGCGCGCGCAGCACCTCCAGCGGCAGCCGCATCGCATCGGCCCGCCCTCTTTCATAGTAATGCGACCGCCCGCCAAAAACGGCAACGCGCACGCCCTCCAATTCGCCAATCACTAGATTGGGGTTATGGCCGGACACGCCAGCATGGGGAAATTCGGGCAACTCATCATAGGGAATGGCGACACCATCCACAGTGTCCGCAATATGACCAAGGCCGGAACCAAGGATCAGACCGAGGCGAACCGGCGCATCGCCCGCCACCTGCCTGATCTGATCGGCGAGCGCCTCAGCGTTCTTTGACATAAGGTTCGCCCCCGGCACGCGGTGGGATCGCCTTGCCCACGAAACCGGCCAAGATAACCACGGTCAGGATATATGGCAGAACGTCCAGAAGCTGGCCATTGACTTGGAAGCCCAGCACACCTTCGATCACGTCAGACCGCAGCGACATGGCCTGCAGGAAGCCGAACAGCAGGCAGGCATAAAGCGCATACCAAGGACGCCATTTGGCAAAAATCAGGGCGGCCAGCGCGATAAAGCCACGCCCGGCGCTCATATCCTTGACGAAACCGGCCTGCAGAGCTGTCGCCAGATAGGCCCCGGCAATCCCGCAGAGAATCCCGCAGATCGCGACGGCGGAGTAGCGCAGAAAGACCACTGAAACACCTGCGGTGTCGACGGCAGCCGGATTTTCGCCAACCGCGCGCAAACGCAGGCCAAAGCGGGTTCGAAAAAGGATCCACCAGGTAAGGGGCACCATCAAAATCGCAATATAGACAAGGATCGTATGCCCCGAAATCAATTCGTAATAGATTGAGCCGAATATCGGAACGTCACGCAGCGCCTCGGCAAAGGGCAGTTCGATGGGATTAAAGCGCGCATCACCCGTCAGTTGCGGGGTGCGCCCACCCTGACGGAACCAGCTTTGCGCAATCACAACCGTTAGCCCTGCGGCGAGAAAGTTTATCGCGACCCCGGAAATCAGTTGATTGCCCCGAAACGTGATCGAGGCCAGCCCATGCACAATAGACAGAATGATCGACGCGCCAATGCCCGCCAAAAGACCAAGCCAGACACTGCCGGAAACAGCGGCAATAGCTGCCGACAGAAACGCCGCCGCCAGCATTTTCCCTTCCAGCCCGATATCAAAGATACCGGCCCGCTCTGAATAAAGGCCTGCAAGACAGGCCAGCAGAAGCGGGGTTGCCAGACGCACGGTGGCGTCCAGCATCTGCAGAAGGGTCGCAAAGTCCATTTAGGCCACTTTCTCCATCAGGAACGGGAACAGGGCAAAGAACCGGTCGGCGACTTCGGGGTTGCGTCGCAGCGCATCCTCAGCCTCGGCCTGGGTGATGTCATTGGCTTGCGTGCGATCAACCCGCAAAAAGAACTGCAGCCCCAGCATCGCATCGAACCGGTCATCGGTGATGAACGGATCATGCGGAATACGGCGCATCACAGCCTGATTGGGGCGAAAGACATTGGTCCGGTTCTTGACGGCCAAGAGGGCCACCAGATGTGGGGGCACGTCGCCGCCGGGTGTTTGATCAATCACATGGTGAATCCATTGGTGGAATTCGTCCATCGTGATCATGCCAAGTGCCAGACAACTGAGCACAAAGCCCAGATCGGCACCGGTGTCATCCTCGACACCGATTTTATATGGTCCTGCCATCATTGTTTTGCTCTCCTCATTGATAGGAATAGCCGCTCGAGCGGCATGCGCACCATGTTATCCAGTGCGCCCGTGAACAGGATCACCAATGCCTGTATTACGATGATCAGTTCCCGGGGGATCGACGTCCATAGGGCGAGTTCTGCGCCGCCTTGATATAGAAAGCCGAAAAGAAGGGCCGCAAGGAACACCCCAAACGGGTGGCTGCGCCCCATGAGTGCGACGGCGATGCCTATAAAGCCAGCGCCCTCGACTGCGTTCAGGACCAGCCGTTCGGCCTCGCCCTGTACGTTGTTGATGGCCATCATGCCGGCGAGCCCGCCTGAGATAAGCATGGAGACCATGATGATCTTGGTCGGGCTGATGCCCGCATATTTAGCCGCCGATTCCGAATGCCCAAAAGCCCGGATTTCATAGCCAAGCCGTGTGCGCCAGATCAGCGCCCAAAGGCCAACGCAGGCCGCGACAGCCACAAAGAAGGTGACATTTGCGGGTGCCCCGCGAAACAATGTGGCTTCGCCAAAGCTGAACATGTCTTGGAACGATGGCAGATGCGTCGCTTCTGGAAACTTGGCAGAGGCCGGTTCCATTGAACCCGGCACTTTGAGTGCGCCAATCAGAAAATAGTTCAGCAGGGCGGCTGCGATGAAGTTGAACATGATCGTGGTGATCACGATATGGCTGCCCCGTTTGGCCTGTAGAAAGGCGGGGATCGCAGCCCAGGCAGCACCAAAAAGAGCGGCACCGATAATGCAGCCCAGCAAGGCCAGCGTCCAATGTGGCCACGGAATGAACAGACAGACAACCGCCACACCCAGACCACCCAGCAGCGCCTGGCCTTCACCGCCGATATTGAACATGCGGGCGTGAAAGGCGATGGCAACGGCCAAGCCGGTAAAGATGAAGTTAGTGGTGTAGTACAGGGTATAGCCCCAGCCATAGGTCGAACCCAGCGCGCCCGACACCATCAGTTTCAGCGCTTCCCATGGATTTTCACCAATGGCTAGGATCACAAGTGCAGACAGGATCGCCGCCAAAAGGATCGAAATCAGCGGGATCAGGACGACGTCGGCCCATTTTGGCATCACATCCATGCCTCAGACCCCTTTGGCCGCGACACTGCCAGCGGTGGCAAGGTTACCCTCGACCGCTTCGTGCAATGGCCCCTTCGGCTCGGTCGTCATCCCTGCCATGAGAAGACCAAGCTCTTTTTCGTCCGTTTCGTTAGGCATCCGCTCGCCCATCATTTTTCCGTCAAACATAACGGCGATCCGGTCCGAGAGCGACAAAATTTCCTCTAACTCCACAGAAACTAACAAGATTGCCTTGCCCTGATCCCTAAGTGCAACAATCTGCTGGTGGATGAATTCGATGGCCCCAATGTCCACACCTCGTGTCGGTTGGCCCACAAGCAGCAGGTCAGGATTGCGTTCAATCTCGCGGGCGAGCACGATTTTCTGCTGATTTCCGCCGGAAAAACTCTTGGCGGCGAGTTTCGGGTCGGGCGGGCGCACATCAAAACGCGCCATCTTTTCTTCGGTATCTTTCCGGATAGCGCCGTTGTCCATGAACAGCCGGGATTTCTGATACTCATCGGCATGGTGATAGCCAAAAGCGGTGTTTTCCCAGGCTGTATAGTCCATGATCAGCCCTTCGCGCTGCCGATCCTCTGGCACATGGGCGATCCCGCGCAGGCGGCGGCTTTGGCCGTCGGATTTGGCACCGGTCAGGTCAATTTCTTCCCCATTGACCCTGATGGACCCGGTCGCCCTTTCATAACCGCCCAAAACCTCAAGCAGCTCTGACTGCCCATTCCCTGCCACACCCGCAATCCCGAGGATTTCACCGGCATGCACGTCAAAACTGATACCCTTCAGGCGGTGCACGCCCTTTTCGTCGGTCACGTTCAGGTCGTGCACTTCCAGGATTTTGCGCCCGATCTGGGCCGGGGCCTTGTCAACCCGCAACAGCACCTCGCGGCCCACCATCAGTTCGGCCAGTTCCTCCG
Source organism: Yoonia sp. SDW83-1 (assembly GCF_046762885.1). Taxonomy (NCBI): domain Bacteria; kingdom Pseudomonadati; phylum Pseudomonadota; class Alphaproteobacteria; order Rhodobacterales; family Paracoccaceae; genus Yoonia; species Yoonia sp. SDW83-1. Next base: position 4,359 of record NZ_JBKQXO010000020.1, on the reverse strand, counting down.
GGCTCGTCTCGGACGTCTTAACCGTCGCGGTCATCTCGCCACGGCGCATGACGCTGACGGTATCGGTGATTTCCATGATCTCGCGTAGTTTATGCGTGATCAGGATGATTGTTTTGCCTTCGCGTTTGAGGTTTTCAAGGATGCGGAACAGGTGGTCCGCTTCGGCGGGGGTCAGTACGCCGGTCGGCTCATCCAGGATTAAGATATCGGCTTTGCGATAAAGCGCCTTGAGGATTTCCACCCGTTGCTGCATGCCCACGCCCACATCCTGAATGACCGCATCCGGATCCACATTCAGTTCGTATTCCTGGGCAAGGTTCTTCAATTCCCGGCGCGCCCGGGTCAGCGACGGGCGCAGCAGGCCGCTGTCCTCGGCCCCCAGCACAACATTTTCAAGCACGGTGAAATTCTCGACCAGTTTGAAGTGCTGGAACACCATGCCGATGCCCGCAGCAATGGCCGCCTGACTATCGGGAATTGCAGTTTTCTGATCGGAGATAAAGATTTCGCCCGCGTCAGCCTTATAAAACCCGTACAAAATCGACATCAGAGTCGATTTGCCCGCCCCGTTCTCTCCGATAATGCCGTGGATGGTGCCGGGCATCACCCGGATCGAAATATCCTTGTTCGCCTGGACCGGGCCAAACGCCTTGGAAATGCCTTTCAGTTCAATGGCGGGCGCTTGTTCCGTCATGATGGCAATCCTGTTCCGACAAAGCCCACCATGCGGGTGATCAGCCCGTCATCGCCACGTTCCACGAAATACTGGCCGGTCTGCTGCATGCCATCAGACATCTTGAAAAGGATCGTGGCCCGGGTCACGCCATCGCGCTCAGACGCGTCAGCGACCTCTGCGACTGCACCCGGTGTGGATTTTGCAAACATGCCGACATATTCGGCGATGGCGTCGGGGCCGGACAGCGGCGCCTCGGTGCGCGGATCGGTGTAGAGGGCTTTGGCATCAACGGCACTTTGAATGGCTGAAATGCGCACGTCATGATCTGACATCCCCCATGCTTCGAAAAATATCGTTATGCTGTCTGCCATTTCATCGCTCCGTTTGCTGTGCAAAGGGCCGCGGCTGTTCCCAGCGCGGCCCTTCTTTGTCTTGGCCTAATAGGCAGTCTTAGAAGTCGAGAGCTGGGCAGCTTTCGTCGCTGGAATAGTCATGCACAACCAGCGTACCGGCCGCCATTTCAGCAGCGGCGGCATCGACAGCGGCCTTCATCTCGTCAGACACAAGCTCAGCGTTGAATTCGTCAAGCGCATAACCCACACCTTCGTTGGCCACGCCCATCACGTTGAAACCTGTTTCAAGGTCGGCGCCCTGCGACATGGCTTCGTAAACCGCGTTGTCCACGCGCTTCATCATCGATGTCAGAACCTCACCGGGATGCAGGTAGTTCTGGTTGGCATCTACACCGATGGACAGGATGTCTTCGTCAGCGGCGGTCTGCAGCACGCCAACGCCGGTACCACCAGCAGCGGCAAACACAACGTCAGAGCCCTGGCTGATCTGGGCCAGCGTCAGTTCGGACCCTTTCACCGGGTCGTTCCAGGCGGCAGGTGTCGTGCCGGTCATGTTTGCGATGACGTTTGCATCTGCATTCACAGCCTTGACGCCCTGGGCATAACCACAGGCAAACTTGCGGATCAGCGGGATGTCCATGCCACCAACAAAGGAAACCGTGCCGGTTTCAGACGCCATCGCCGCCATCATGCCAACCAAATAAGACCCTTCATGTTCATTGAACACGACGGAGCGGACATTTGGCGCATCAACAACCATGTCGATGATCGCAAACTTTGTGTCTGGGTAGTCAGCAGCGACCTCGGCCAGCGGTGTCGCCCATGAAAAACCGGCCATGACAATCGGGTTGGCACCTGATTCAGCGAAACGGCGGATTGCCTGTTCGCGCTGGGCGTCAGACTGGATTTCCACTTCGGCATAGGAACCACCGGTTTCCTGCGCCCAACGCTCTGCCCCGTTATAGGCGCTTTCGTTGAAGGACTTGTCGAACTTACCGCCAAGATCGAACAGGATGGCAGGGTCGGCTGCAACGGCACCGGCCGACAGGGCCAATGCGGCAGAAGCGCCGAGGAATTTTTGCATAAGGGTCATTTATCGTCTCCCAGGTCGTTGAACTACAGGGTGACCCGTGACCATTGCCGGTCACCCCGATGAAAGTCGAGCCGGTCGTTGCCGGTCCATCACAAGATAAGGCCCGTCTACGAGGGGAATATCAACCGGTTTTTGGTGAACAAGGCAGGAACGAGCCCGGAAATGCCCATTATTTGGGGGCTGACCTTTGGTCAATCACCTATCAGTTGTTTGCGCAACACCAGCGCGGCCACAGGCGCGCTATCTTTGGGCAGATAATAGCCCGGCCTGTGGCCGACCTGGGCATAGCCGGCGATATCGTAAAGCGCTCTGGCCGCCGTATTGTCTTCGGCCACCTCCAGAAACATGGATGCCGCACCAGCATCCGCCGCTGCGATCTCTGCCATGTTCAACACTGACCGGGCCAGACCTTGCCGCCGGTGCGCGGGATCAGTGGCGAGGGTAAGCAATTCGGCCTCATCCAGCGTCACGCGGATCAGGGCAAAACAGCTGTCATCGCCACACGCCACTGTGCCGGGCTGGGCCAAAAGGGCCGCAAACTCGGCCTCTGACCAGGCCCGCGTCGCGCTGAAGGCGGTTGCGTGCAGGGTCGCCAGTGTCTTGGGCGTCATGACAGGATCGTGGGCGCCGGATCGCGTGGCGGGGCGGCATCCGCATCGCGTATGTAAAGCGGCGCGGGGCGCGGATGGTCGGTTTGCAACCGCTCTGCAGCAATCCGGGCCACCGCGCTGATCAGCTTGGCAGGCGCAGGCAGTGACATCATCGCAGGCAGGGCATCCTTGCCCATCAATGCTGGCTGGGACGTGCCACCGTCTGCGTCAAAAAACTGGACATAGGCCTGATCGCGTGGGGCCGGAATAATCGCCGTGAAGGGCCGTGTGGCACCATAGGCGCGGGCCGCAAACCCATCGACTCCGATAGCCGGTTTACCCAGACCAAGCGCCAGCCCACGGGCGGCGGAAACCGCAATGCGAATACCGGTGAAATTCCCCGGGCCGGTCACGACACCAATGCCATTCAGATCGGCCCAGCCAATCCCGGCATTTGCCAGCATCTGTTCCAGCATCGGCATCAGATGTTCCGCTTGTCCCTTGTCCATTTCATCAACGCGGGTCACGATGCTGTCGCCCAACAGCAAAGCGGCGGCGCAATGCGCCGCCGATGTATCAAAGGCAATCAGCTTGACGTCAGGCGGCAACCGGGCGCACCTCGACCACTTCGGGGATGTAGTGGCGCAACAGGTTCTCGATCCCCATTTTCAAGGTCAGGGTCGATGATGGGCAACCGGCACAGGCCCCCTGCATGTGCAGATAGACGATGCCACGGTCAAAGCCGTGAAAAGTAATGTCGCCCCCGTCCTGCGCCACGGCAGGGCGCACGCGGGTGTCCAGCAACTCCTTGATCTGGCCCACGATTTCGCTGTCCTCACCGGAATGTTCGGCGTGGCCGCTGGCGGGTTTATGGTCGTCGGCCATCACCGGCTGGCCGGACTGGTAATGTTCCATGATCGCGCCCAGAATACCGGGTTTGATATGGTCCCATTCCACGTTGTCTTCTTTGGTCACAGTCACAAAATCGATGCCAAAGAACACGCCCGTGACACCGCCGGTGGCAAAGATACGCTTGGCCAATGGCGAGTTTTCCGCAGCTTCCGTACTCGGAAAATCGGCTGTGCCGACCTCAAGCACATTCTGGCCGGGCAGGAATTTGAGCGTTGCGGGATTTGGGGTCGATTCAGTCTGAATGAACATCGGGCCAACCTTTTTTGTCAGGCTTAAGATATGCGCCTCGCCCGGTGGCAAGTCAAGGTTTGGAATGGTTCTAAACTACAAAAAAAGGCCGGTCATCTTGCGATGGCCGGCCTTTCGGGGAGGGGTGTTTGCTTAGTTGACGTCGAATGGTTTGGACGCGACGACTTCACCGTCGATCTTGATCAGGGCGATCACGTCGCGGGTCTGGGGCAGGCCTGTGTTGACGCGCACATTGGTGTTGGCGCCCGCCGACAGACGCTCGGATCCGACCAGCGCGCCCTGCGCACCTGTGTGATAGTCGTAGATTTCGACCACGCCAGCACCGTCAGCGGTGATCAGGCCCAGTTCCAGCACGTCGCCGGCATCCAGCGTCCGGCCTTGCTCGAAATAACTGTCAGCAGCCCCGGCAGTGGCGGTCACGGCAACGGCGGCAGCGGCAAATGCGATTGATTTGAAAGACATGAGGTTTATCCTTTTTTCAGAGTT
>NZ_JBKQXO010000019.1:0-52096 GCF_046762885.1 Yoonia sp. SDW83-1 | reverse complement strand
GGGTAATCCCCCACCTGTCCACCCACATCACCATGGTTTCCCTTGAACCAAACCTGCTCCATATGGCCTTTCCAACCCGGTGGGCAGGCCCACATTACCGGGGCATAGGCCTCGCGACGTTCATCCATGCCCAACGCATGAAAGCCGTGGCGAACATGACCGCCGAGCGAATGGTTGTGAAAATCATGCTGCGCTTGCGCCCAGCGCCAGACAATCGGCAGGCGCAATCCCGGGGCCTCTTCTTTAACGCTGAGAACCGTCGGAAGAGGCCATTCAGGCCGCTCTTTTGATCCTCAACTGCCTGACGTTTCGACCACTGGCCAACCTTATCCGGATTGATATCCAGCGTCCGCCTCAATTCCACAATGTCAGCTTGCGATCGCCATAAAGCCGCCCGGAAGGCGTACCTCTGCTTTCGACCTTCGCCCAGCAAACGATTGCCTGACAGCGAAGCGTGTCGCTCCTGTCGCAAACTTGTCCGATCATGCTTCCATTTATTCTGTCGATAGGATCAAAAAACTGGCGGCCCCACGGGTCATTGATGGCATGAACTGGCGGAAAACTCCCAGGGACACCGCCTTGATCCCCGTACCGATAAGACCCGAGGATACCTTGGTTATGCCAGCAATACAGGGTGCGCCCGCGCCCTGCAAAGTACGGCGGGTTTTGCCGCTGCCTACGCCAATTGGCTCTTGGTGCCGAACCATAATGATGCGGTTCAAACAGCTTACCGCCACAAAAACGGTCTTGAGCGAATGGCGAGAGATGCGCGCAAAGGCTTACCTTTTTTCTCGCAAATCTGGGCCCGCTTTCGCGTGAAATAGTGCAACGCTTCCAATGAACGGGTTTTTCGCCAGAATGCCAGCGTCCAAAGGGTTTGCATGAACCGTTATGAGACGGCGATCCTACCCCGCCAGCCGCACGTCGTCCCGATCGTCAAACTGAAAGCCTGACAGCGCGCCTGACAGTTCCGCCGCACCTGCATTCAGCTGGTGACCCATGGATTTCATCCGGTCACACATCTGGGCGTTTTCCTGTGTTGCCCGGTCCAGCGATTGCACCGCATCATTCAGATCACGCGACACGCCGGCCTGGCCGCTGACCGATTGCGTGATCTCGCCGATCATTTCGCTGGTCTGCGAGACCTGCTCGACAATGATCGACAATGCCTCGCCCGCCGCATTCACCAGATCGGACCCGGCTTCGACCTCTTGCGAGCTTTTGAAGATCAGTTGCTTCACGCTTTGCGCGGCCTCCGATGTCCGCTGTGCCAATGCGCGCACTTCCGAGGCGACAACGGCAAAGCCGCGCCCGCTTTCGCCTGCGCGGGCGGCTTCGACACCGGCATTCAGCGCCAGAAGGTTGGTCTGGAAAGAGATATCTTCGATCATGCTGATAATATTGGAAATCTCACCTGACGAACCTTCAATCCGTTTCATGGCCTCAACAGCGTTCCGGACAATATCGCCGTTGCGCGCGGCACTGTCGCGGGCCTGCGATGCGGTTTCATTGGCCTTCTTGGCCCCCTCAGCGGTGTCCTGCAACGCGCGGGTCAGATCCTGCAGCCCGCCTGCCGTCTGCGACAGGGTATCGGATTGGCGCATCGTCCGCTTGGCCAGTTCATCCGCCACATCTGACAATTCACGCGCGCTGATATTGTAATCGCTCGATGTCTCAGCAGCGGTCCGCAACACATCCCGCAGGCTGATCACAAGGTTATTGAAGCTCTGGCGCGCGCGGTCATATTGCCCGTCCAGTCTTTCGTCGATCATCCGCGAGAAATCCTGCTGCGACAGCGCCTGCAAATGCATGCTCAGCACTTCCACAGCGGTATCCGCCGACCGGCGCTCACCCTCTGCCGCCTCTTCTGCAGCGCGGCTCGCCTCGCTCGAGGCTTCAATCGCCTCGCGTTGTGAGGCCATTGCCCTGTCCATTTCGCGTCGCTGCAACAGTCCCAGTGTCAAGATAACCGTTTCCATCACAACAACCGCCGCATGTAGCAATGTGCGCGCGATAAACCCTTCGGTCATATCAGGATACAGCATCATAGGCATCGTAACACTCATCCCCAGATGATGCAGGGCAATAAACGCCGCCGACCCGATCAGCACCCTGATGTCGTACATCACGGCGATCACCGCCAGCACGGCAAAATACATCATATGTGTGTCGATCTGCCAAGGATTCCCCTGAAACGCCGCCGTCAGCACCATCGTCTGGATCAACAAGGCAAAAGCCACCGCTGGCTTGGCCAATGCGGGCAGCTTCAGCGCAACAGCAAAGGTCGCCGCGCAAAGGACAAAGGACACAACCGCAATACCCAGCACCGCATTGCCGATCATCCAGGCCGCAATTGCCGGTATCGGCGTAAGAACGGCAAGGTTCCACAGGGCCAGTTGAACCCCTTCCATATTGTGAGGGGCATGGTTGTCAGAATGCGTTGTCATTGCGATCCGTGGGTCCTGTCGTCAAATACACATCCCCGCCAAGGGGTTCGCGGTCAGAAGTGCACAACAGGATTTAAGATAGCGTTATCAGCATAACCGTTTGTTTTTTAATAAAAACTCTGCGGGTCGATATCAATCGACAGGCGCAGATTTGCTGGCAGCCGGAATTGCGACACCCATTGCGACAGCGCTTTTTGCAAGGGCGCGGTCTTATCAGCCTTGATCAGCAGCCGCACCCGGTGCCGCCCGCGCACCCTTGCAATGGGCGCCGGTGCAGGTCCAAACAACTGCGCCCCGATCTGGCGCAGGGGCTGATCCATGCGCGCCATTTCCGCACCCAGATCAAACACCTCCTGCACATTTGGACTGCTCAGGATGATGCCTGCCATGCGCCCATATGGCGGCACGCCCGCCGCCTTGCGCTCGGCGGCCTCAGCAGCCCAGAACGCCTCTTCATCGCCCGCAAGAATAGCCCGGATCACACCATGTTCCGGCTGATAGGTTTGCAACAGCGCCTCGCCCGGCGTGTCGCTGCGCCCGGCACGCCCCGCAACCTGACGCATCAGCTGGAATGTGCGCTCAGCGGCCCGCAAATCGGACCCCTGCAAGCCCAGATCGGCATCAATCACCCCCACCAGCGTGAGTAGCGGAAAGTTATGGCCCTTCGCCACCAATTGCGTGCCGATGATGATATCGGTGCCACCTTCCGCAATCTCCTCGATATGCGCTTTCATGGCCCGCGCAGACCCATACAGATCCGACGACAACACCGCGATCCGCGCATCCGGGAACAGCCCTGCAATCTCCTCACCCATCCGCTCGACGCCGGGGCCAACAGCGCTCAACCGATCCTCAGCCTCGCAACTCGGACAGACCGTCGGCATCGGCTTTGTCTCGCCGCATTGATGGCACATCAGCCGCTTGAGAAACCGATGCTCCACCATGCGCGCATCGCACTGATCGCAGCCAATCTGGTGGCCACAAGCACGGCAGAGTGTAATCGGGGCGTAGCCCCGGCGATTGAGAAAAACCAGCGATTGCTCGCCCTTCTCAAGACGGCTCTGGATCGCGGCCCGCAAGGTGGGCGAAACCCACTTGCCGCCAGGCACGTCCTCCACCCGCATATCAATCGCCGCCATCTTCGGCATGACGGCAGCCCCGAACCGCGACGTTAGCTCCAGCTTGGCATATTTCCCCGCCTCGACATTGGCCCAGCTTTCAAGGCTCGGCGTGGCCGAGGCGAGCACCACCTGCGCGTCATTGATCGCTGCCCGCAGCACAGCCATATCGCGGGCGTTATACAGCACGCCATCCTCCTGCTTGTAGGAGGTATCGTGTTCCTCATCGACCACGATCAAGCCAAGGTTCTGATAGGGCAGAAACAGCGCCGAACGGGCACCCACAACCAGTTGCGCGTCCCCCTGCCCGACCATGCGCCAGCAGCGGCGGCGTTCGGTCATGGTCACGCCGGAATGCCATTCAGCAGGCTTCATGCCAAAACGTGCCTCGACCCGGTTGATAAACTCGCCGGACAAGGCAATCTCAGGCAGCAACACCAGCGCCTGACGGCCCATCCGCAAGGCTTCGGCCACAGCCTCCAGATACACCTCGGTCTTGCCTGACCCGGTCACCCCTTTCAGAAGGGTCGTGCCATAGGTATCGCTGCGCAGGGCCGCGCGCAGCGCGTCGGCACCTGCGGCCTGATCCGGGCTCAGTTCCTTGCCGCCATAATCGGAGTCCAGTCGCGGATAGGGAGTATCGCGCGGGGCTTCCTCCTCCGACACCGCCCCTTGCTTGACCAGCCCCTTCACAACAGAGGTGCCCACCCCCGCCATCTCAGCCAATTCACGCAGAGTGAATGACAAGCCGCCATAGTCGCGCAAGACGCCCAGCACCTTCTCACGCGCCCCGGTCACGCGGTCCGGTTCCCGATCGCCCAGCCGGTACACCTTGCGCATCGACTGCGGGTCGCCCAGCCCCGGCGCACGGGTCCCCAAGCGCAGCATCGCTGGCATCGGGGTCAGCGTGTAATCGGCAGCCCGCCCCAGAAACTCCCGCATCTCATCGCGCATGGGCGCCACATCCAGCACCCGGATGACCGACCGGATCTTGGCGCGGTCATAATCACCCTTGCCCGGCCCCCAAACGACGCCCAGCACCTTGCGCGGTCCCAGCGGCACCTCCACAAAGGCCCCCAGATGGCACCCCCCCTCGGGCGCCTTGTAGTCCAGCAGGCGGTCGAGTGGCTGGGTGGTCAGAACACCAACCAGATCGCCTTCATGAAAGAACTCAGGCGGCACGGCGCAATGTGGCCGTCAGCGCACCCATCGCGATCAGAGCACCGCCACCGGCGCGGGTCAGCCAGGTCAGGATCGTAGGGCGGCGGATGGTCGCCCGCAGCCGGTCCGCCAACAAGGCGTAAGCCAGTGCATTCATGGCCGCGAGGCCGACAAATGTGCCAATCAGGATCGCAAATTGCGGGACAAGCGGCGCATCGGGCCGGATAAATTGCGGAACGAAAGCAATGAAAAACACAATCGACTTGGGATTCAGTGCCGTCACGACAGTTGCATGGCGAAAGATGCGGCCCGCAGGCAGCGCCGGGGCATCCACTACGCGCAGCCCGCTCTGTTGGCCAGACGCACGCAGCATCCCCCACCCCATCCATACCAGATAAGCAGCGCCCACCCATTTGATCATCGTGAACAACGCGGCCGAGGTCAGCACCAACGCCCCCAGCCCCACCAGCGACGCGGTCATCGCGATCAGATCTCCCAGCGCCACACCTGCGGCCGACGCAACAGCGACCTTGCGCCCTTGGCTCAGCGCATAGCTGAGCACCAGAATGACCGTCGGCCCGGGGATCAGCAGCAGCGCGATCGAGGCCGACACAAACGCAATCCAAAGCTGAAAATCCATCACGCGCACCCCTTGCAGACCCGAAGGGCTTTTCCCTCCGACCCCCATGAGGTAAACGAGGCTCAAGCAAACGCCAACCCCTTCCCCGGAGCACCGACATGCAGTTTTTCGTAGACACCGCCGAGATCGACCAGATCAAGGAACTCAACGACCTCGGGATGGTCGACGGGGTCACCACAAACCCGTCGCTGATCATGAAATCCGGGCGCGACATCCTCGAAGTGACCAAGGAAATCTGCGCCATCATCGACGGACCGGTGTCGGCCGAAGTGGTCGCACTGGAAGCCGATGACATGCTGGCCGAGGGGCGCAAACTGGCCAAGATCGCCGATAACATCGCGGTAAAGGTCCCGCTGACATGGGCTGGCCTCAAAACCTGCAAGACGCTGACGGATGACGGGATCATGGTCAACGTCACCCTCTGCTTCTCGGCCAACCAAGCACTGCTGGCCGCCAAGGCAGGGGCCACATTCATCAGCCCCTTCATCGGGCGGCTTGACGACATCAACATGGACGGGCTCGACCTGATCGAAGACATCCGGACGATCTATGACAATTACGGGTTCGAGACGAACATCCTCGCCGCCTCCATCCGGTCGGCCAACCACATGAGCGAATGCGCCAAGATCGGGGCGGATGTGGCCACGGCCCCACCCAATGTGATTAAGGCGATGGCGAACCACGTCCTGACCGACAAAGGGCTCGATGCCTTCATGGCCGACGCGAAAAAGGCCGGCATCAAAATCGTCTGAGGAGGCACCCATGACCATCGGAGCCAAAACATGTCTGGGTGTTCTGGTTCTGATGAGCGCCCTCGCGCCGATCACCGCCGCCGCACGGCCCTGCACCACTGACGAGACGGTCCTGCTGTCCTGCACCGTTGAAGACGGCGCGCGAACGCTGAACCTCTGCCTTGCAGGCGACACGCTGCACTACGCGTTCGGCCCCACCGGCGGCGCGCCAACGCTGGAAATGACCCGCATATTCGAAGATGTCGCCTACACGCCGTTTGAGGGCACCGGCGCTATCATCTACGAAAACGTGACGCTCTATAACGGCAATTACGGGTACGAGATGTTCACCTCATCCCGCCTGCGCATTGATCCCGATGCGACGGCCGAAGGCGGGATCATCGTGCGGCTGCCCAATGGCGACACCCAGACGCTGACCTGCGATGCGGGCACGGTCGAGCCCAACAACCCGTTTGACGGGATCGGGGTACTGGCGCGGCTGACGGGTGATGGGCAGGATGACCCGCTTGGCTATTGTCTGGAACGGCTCAGCCCCGGCGCACCGGCAACACTTTGCATTGGGCGTCAGCGGGAGGTCGAGATTTCCAATGGCCTCTGCGATCCGGCCGCCGATGCCAGCAATTGCTGGGCAGAAGAGGCTGCCGCATGGAATACCTTGTTGGATACACGGTTCGATGCAGCGCTGGCCTATCTTGCCGAACTCACTGAACCGGTCTTTCTGGATACGTTGAAAGTGGCTCAGGACACATGGTCGATCAGCCGCAACCTCGACTGCGATATCTATCTGCGTAATCCGTTTGCACCCGACGGCGGCAAGGCGGAATGCCAGGCAATTTATGCTGCCGCCCGGGTTTCTTTTCTGCAGGATGTCGTGAGCAGTGCTGAGTTCGACGGCTGAACCCTCAAGCCACCAACATCCAGACCGCCACACCCGCCAGCACAATCCCAAACACCGCATTCAGCCGTCGCGCGCTGTCCTCACTCCGAAACCCCGCCGCAATCGCGTCGCCCATCAGCGCCCAGAGCGAGAATGCCAGCAGATTGTTCAGCGTAAAGACCGTGGCAATCACGAGCACCGCCACCAACTGTCCCGCCTGCGAGCCCTCCAGAAACTGCGTGAACATCAGCGCCATGATCACGTAGGCCTTGGAGTTCAGCACCAGCAGCAGCGCCCCATCAACAAACCGCGCCGGACGGGCAGCGCCTTCATCCTTCAGCACGCTGGACCGGAACATCTTCCACGCAATCCACAGCACATAGAGCGACCCGGCAATCTTGAGCATATCGAACACCTGCGGAAACCGCTCCATCACGGCCAGAAAGCCAAAGCCGATCCCCGCGGTCACCACCCATGTCGCCAGATGATAACCCGCATTGGCAGGCATCGTCGCCCGAAAGCCGAACCTGGCACCATTGGCGGCAAAGAACAGGTTGCCGGGTCCGGGGCTATAAGCCAGCGGGAACAGGAAAATAACAAGGGCGGCAATGGTTTCGAACATGGGGCAACTCCGCGAATGGTCTTCATCAGCATGCGCCCGGCCAGCCCGCCAAGCGACCCGTTTCCTGCGCATTGACCCGTCGACTGTCCGCACACCGCCAATCACAACGCTTGATTTTGAACAAAGCCCCGTTTAACCCGCTCCAACGCAAACCCTTTGCCCCATGAGAGAGCCATGTAACGCGCAGCGACATAACCTGAACCTTCAACCCACCCTGACGGGATGGGCTGTTTGTTATGTCCAATTCGGGCGGCCCAATCGCCCCAACCTCTCGTGAGATACCAATGACACTGCTGAAATACCCGCGCACGCGGCATATTGAAGGGTCGCGGCTGCAAACCGGTGACCTGAACGATGACAAACCCATCGCCGAGTTGCGCGATACCCACCTCACCATCGAAGAAAAGGTGGACGGAGCGAATTGCGCCATCTCATTCACCGACGGGCAGTTGATGCTGCAAAGCCGGGGGCACTACCTGACCGGCGGTTACCGCGAACGGCATTTCGACATGCTCAAGACATGGGCCAATGTGCATCTGACGCGGCTGCAGGCCGTGTTGGGTGCGCGCTATGTGATGTATGGCGAATGGATGTATGCCAAGCACACGGTCTTTTACGACAAGCTGCCGCATTACTTCATGGAATTTGACGTTTATGACCGGGAAACCTGCTTGTTCCTGTCCACCGCCGCCCGGCGCGAGCTGCTGACAGGCCTGCCCATCATGCCGGTGCCGGTTGTGCATCACCGGCCCATCCGGACCGCCGCAGACATCACCAACCTGATCAGACCCTCGCTTTACAAATCAGCCAGCTGGCGGGATGCGCTGGACAAGGCGGCCATCGCCTCTGGCAGCCGCGCCGATTTTGTCGCCAAACAGACCGAAGACAGCGATCTGGCTGAGGGGCTTTATATCAAGGTCGAACCAGCGGGCAGCGTGACGGAGCGCTTCAAATATGTGCGCCACGATTTCCTGCAGGCGATCGAAGCGTCCGAAGGCCATTGGCAGGACCGGCCCATACTGCCGAACCAATTGGCAGAAGGGGTGGATATTTTTGCGCCCGTGCTTGGGGTGAAAGGGGCCTATGATGAAACGGCCTGACTTTGCCCACCTGCTATCCCTTGTCCCACAGGCCCCGGGCTGGCAGATCGACTGGCCTGCCATCTGGGGCCTCTGGCCAGAGTTCGCCGCCCTCGACACCTGCCCGCAGGACCCGATCCATCATGCCGAAGGCGATGCAGGCACCCACACCCGCATGGTGGTCGAGGCACTGGTGACCCAACCCGACTGGCGCGCCCTGCCGGATCCAGACCGCAGCATGTTGTTCTGGGCCGCCTGTCTGCATGACATCGGCAAGCCGGGCACAACCAAACACGAAGAGGACGGCCGGATCACTTCGCGCGGACATTCACGTCTGGGGGCGTCCATCGCACGGGGGGTCTTGCGAGAGGCACAGGTAGATTTCCATTGGCGAGAGGCCGTCTGCGGGATCATCGCCAAGCACCAACTGCCCTTCTGGCTGATCGAACGGCCCACCCCGGAACGGCTCGCCATCGCGACGTCGCTGATCTGTCGGCCCGATCTACTCTGCTTGCACGCACGTGCGGATGCGCTCGGGCGTATTTGCGATGATCAGCAGGCGGTGCTGGACAACGTCGCACTGGCGCAGACCAGCTTTGCTGAGGCCGGGTGCCCAACAGGCCCCTTCCCCTTCGCAAATGCCGAAAGCCGCCTTGCCTTTCTCGAACGCGACGACCGGGACCCGCATTATGCCGCGCAAGAGGATTTCCGCTGCACCGCCCATGTCATGTCCGCCCTGCCGGGCACCGGCAAGGACACATGGATCGCCGCCAATCTGCCCGACCTGCCAGTTGTCAGCCTCGACGCCATCCGCGCCGCGACAGGCACCGCCCCCACCGACAATCAGGGCGCAGTCATTCAGGCCGCCTATGAACAGGCACGCGTGCATCTGCGGGCAGGACAGGATTTCGTCTGGAACGCCACCAACATCACTGCCCAGACACGGGCCAAGGTGCTGCGGCTCCTGCGCGACTACAGCGCACGCATTCACCTGATCTATCTTGAGGTGCCACCAGACCAACTCACCCGGCAAAACGCCAACCGCCCTGCACCCGTTCCAGGCGGCGTCGTCAGCGATCTGGCACGCAAACTGGAACCTCCAACCAGCCTGGAAGGACACGACGTGACGTTCATCGTCCCGTAGGGTGGGTGATTTCACCCACCCCGCATTGGTGGCAAATATATGGTTCTCTCAGTTGGATTATTTGCAGGCCGACCACATGGATGTTCTTGGTTAAAGTAGGTTCATAACGAAATCGAAGGCGCAAAGTGACCGAGCATGATGTACAATCTTTTTCCAACAACCGAGGGCGCCTATAACCTTTACTTCGAGGAGTTGGACGGCGACTATGACAAGGTCGATATGGTGGACAAGTCACCTGACCGCACGCCCGCTCGTATTATGCAGACACATGCTTTCCGCGCAGGGCGCGAGATCGAAACCGAATATCTGCCGACCAAGTTACGCCCCAAGAAACGCAAGGGAAACCTGCCCGATCTGGCGATACACCGGATGGGCCAGATCTGCTCGCAACGGTTCCGCGATGTGATCGAGGCGCTGGAGCCGGGCGTGCATCAATTCGTGCCGGTGCAGATCGTCTGGAAAGACAAATCGGTCGATGAACGGCCGTATTACTGGTTTGTACCCCGCACGCGTATCTGGACGCTTGATCACGAGGCGAGCAATCCGCCGCTAAGAGAAAATGGTAAATATCTCGGATACGCTATGATGGGAGAGCCTCGCCCTGGCCCGATCCAACCGGTTTTCCGAAAGGACGGGGTGAAGGACCATCACATTTTTGTGGAAGGCGGCATCACGGGGCATTTCTATGCGTCTGAAAGGTTGAAGCAGGCGGTTGAAGACGCGAAGCTGACTGGCGTTGGCTTCAGCGATCCGCTGCCGCTGATTTAGCTCTTTGCAAGGCATCCCATAGGGCGGGTGATTTCACCCATTCTGCTCCAAATCCCTAACACCCGTTAACAAACGCCGCCGCACGCTCCGTTAATCGACCCCACCGCACGGTGGGGTCCGACGTTTTGCCGACGCAAATCCGACGCGATGCCGACCGGGCATTTCCCAATAAAATATGGCGTTAACACTTGATTCGCATGGCCCGCACATTTCCACCGCGCGGTGGGGGTCACGCAACACCCGCCAGCAGCCGGGGTGACACCGAAAAAACACCCTCGGCCGGTTTGGGAAAAATAAATGAAGAAATGCCCGCATCCCTCTGCTAATCTGCAAAAAAACCAAAAACAGAGCAGGCAAAATGAACAAAACACTGATGGCGAATGATCTGCGGGAAAAGATCATCGCGAACCCCAATGTGCTGTTGGAAGATGCTGACGTGATGCGCGCCCTCGTCGGTGCCAATGACGACAATATGGGCGTCAATATCGTTGATCTGCGCTCCATCGCCATGGAACGGCTTGAGGCGCGGTTCGACCGGTTGGAAGACACCCATCGCAACGTCATCGCCGCGGCCTATGACAACCTTGCGGGCACAAATCAGGTCCACCGTGCGATCCTTCGGATGCTTGAGGCCGACACGCTTCTCGCGTTTCTGACCGCGCTGACCGGCGATGTCGCCGACATCCTGCGCGTGGATACCATTCGTCTGGTGCTGGAAAGCGAAACCGGGGAAGACTTCGCCGATTTGGGCCCAGCCGTCGTGGTCATGCCCGAAGGTTTTGTTGATGGCTACGTCACCCTTGGTCGCAATGTACCCGTCCGCCCAGTGACCTTGCGGGCCACGCAAAAGATCAGCAGCGCGCTTTACAATGGGCAAGGCAAGGACATCCTGTCAGAAGCCTGCCTGCATCTTGATCTGGGGCCTGACCACCTGCCCGGTATGCTGGTGATGGGGGCGGAGGACGCGGCGCAGTTCACGCCGCAGCAAGGCACTGACCTGCTTACATTTTTTGCCGGTGTGTTCGAAAGGGCCATGCGCCGCTGGCTGACCGCTGACCGGTGATCGCCCCGGCGCTCACTGACGCGCTTGCCAAATGGCTCGACCATCAGCGGGCACTGGCGGGTGCTGCGAAAAACACGATCAAGGCGTATCAGACCGATGTGCTGGGCTTTCTGTCTTTCATGACCCAGCATAATGGCGACACACAGGGCCTTGGCCCGATCGCCAAAATCGGTGTGCGCGATATGCGATCTTGGATGGCCCATGAACGGGCACGCGGCGTTCGCGCCCGGTCGCTGGCCCGCTCATTGTCAGCCGTCAAATCCTTCTACCGTTGGCTGGCAGAGCGTGAAGGGTTCGAACCCACTGCCGTCCTGTCCACTCGCGCGCCGAAGTTTCAGAAAAAACTGCCCCGCCCGCTCGAGGTGAGCGCGGCCAGCGCCATGATCGACACGGTCGAATTGCAGGCCCGCGACCCTTGGGTCGCCGCCCGCGACGCAGCCGTCGTCACCCTGCTTTATGGCTGCGGGCTGCGGATATCAGAGGCACTGGGCTTGATGGGGCGTGACTTCCCCTTGCCAGAGGTGCTGCGGATCACCGGCAAGGGCGGCAAGGAACGCATCGTGCCAGTCATTGATGCCGCGCGCGACGCGGTTGAGACCTATGTCCGGCTTTGCCCCTACCCGGTCGAGGCGGACGCCCCCTTGTTCCGGGCCATCCGCAGCGGGCCACTGCGCCCCCGGGCGATCCAGAAAGTGATGGAACAGGCCCGGATGCAACTTGGCCTGCCAGCCACCGCCACCCCACATGCGATGCGCCACTCCTTTGCCACGCATCTTCTGTCAGCGGGGGGCGATCTGCGCGCGATCCAGGAACTGCTCGGGCACGCATCCCTGTCGACCACACAGGCCTATACCGCCGTTGATGCGGCCCACCTGATGGAGGTTTACGACAAGGCCCATCCGAAGGCCTGACTGACACAAACCGTCACGCCAATGTGTCGCCTTGTGACTAGGTGGACAGGCGCATCGGTGTCAGTATCCATTTGCATACCAATACATCGCGCATAGGATCAGCCATGAAACTTCGTTTGACAATTGCCGCCCTTGCCACAGTAACCGCAGGTGCTGCTGCGGCGCAGGACTGCACCGCATATACCGCCGAAAGCTCTTTCGATCTGGAAGAACCGGAAATCCTCGCCTTTTATGATTGCCTGAAGGATCAGATGGCCGAAGGCTATGCTGCAGAAGGCGACCCGGTCGGCAGTGTTTACCGCGACTGGGCGGTGACATCCACACGCCCCGCCGTCGCCGGACCGCATGGTGAGCGTCTGTTGCAAACCTTCGCCAATGATATCGCCGCCGATCAATATCTACAGTTCGCCGAGGAAGGGTTCGTCATGCCGGCCGGTTCTGTTCTGGCCAAGGAAAGCATCACGCTTAGTTCACAACGCGGGGCTGCGCGGCCGGGGCCGCTCTTTATCATGACCAAGCTTGATCCGGGCGCTGCCCCCGACACCAATGATTGGCTTTATGCCGGCGTGCAGCCCAATGGCAAAGTCATGAATGTCCAGCAATCGTTCTGCCATGATTGCCACATCGCATGGGACTACCGCGACATGCTGGCATACCCGCTGGAGGAAGTCCGCATCGGGCAATAGACGCATCATCGCCACGGTTGAAAACCCGTCAGCCATGCTGGCGGGTTTTCCTTTTGCATCCGGCGCGGTCATGGGCCATGACAATCCGATGACATTGCGTGCCAAAGCCCTTTTCGTTCACCTGCTCACTGCCAGCGGCGCCGTTTTTGCGATGCTCGCCATGCTGGCCGCCGTCGAAGAAGAATGGAGCCTGATGTTCCTTTGGCTGGTCGTGGCCTTTGCCGTGGATGGCATCGACGGGCCGCTCGCACGCAAATACGATGTCAAATCCAACGCGCCTGCCTTTGATGGCGTCCTGCTGGATCTGATCATCGACTACCTCACTTACGTCTTCGTACCCGCCTATGCGCTGTTCAAATCCGGGCTGCTTCCAGGCTGGACGGGGTGGCTGGCGATCATCATCATCACCTTCACCTCGGCGCTTTATTTCGCCGATACACGGATGAAGACCAAGGATAACTCATTCTCCGGCTTTCCGGGCTGCTGGAACATGCTGGTACTGGTCATCTTTGCGCTGGAGCCGAATTTCTGGGTCTCCCTCGCCTTGGTCAGCATCCTTGCCGTCGCGATGTTCGTCCCCGTCAAATTCGTCCATCCCGTCCGCACGGAGCGCTGGCGGATGCTGACGCTGCCGACAGCGCTCGCCTGGACATTCTTTGCCGGCTGGGCCGCCTGGGTCGATTTCTATCCTGATAGCTGGGCCCATTGGGGGCTGGTGGTGACATCCGTCTATCTGCTTTTTGCCGGGGCCGCGCAGCAGTTGATGTATGGCAGCGATGGCTAGAGCCGGGTCAGGACGACCCCACCCACGATAAGGGCTGCCGCAATCGCCTTGGTCACCCCCAACCTTTCGCCAAACCAGACCCAGCCGATCAGCACCGCAAACAGGATCGAGGTTTCGCGCAAGGCGGCAACCAGCGCAATCGGGGCAACCGTCATTGCCCAGACGGCAATCGCATAGGCGCCATAGGATGCCCCTGCCGCCAGACTGCCCATGACCCATGCCCGCCGATCCGCCACCAGCACTGCGCGCCCGCGCAGGGCCAGGCAGATTGGTGTAAAAAACAAGGCATCCAGCGCAAAAAGCCAGCCCACATAAGCGGTTGCGTCACCCGAAACCCGCGCGCCCAAGCCATCCACCAGCGAATATCCCGCCGTTGCCATGGCCGACCCGATGGCAAGGGGAACCAACCGGCGGCTTTCGCCTGACGAAAACACTCCTTGCGCCATGGTCAAAATGCCAAGACCCAGCACGAACACGCCCACATATTCCCACGGCAGGATCACATCCGCCAGAAATAGGGCCGAAATCACAACGACCATTAGTGGTGCCGCCCCGCGCGCGATTGGATAGACCCGGCTCAGATCACCCTGTTCATAGGCATAAGCCAGAAACAATTTATAGGCCGAATGAAACACGCCAGAGGCCAGAAGCCACAACCAGACCTGGGCGTCCGGCCACGGACGGCTCAGCGCGATGATCAGGCCCGCGCCCCCCTGCACCAGCGTCAGGATCAGCATGCCGGTCATTTTCGACGCGCCCAACTTGATCAGGGCGTTCCATGACGCATGCAGAAATGCAGCGCCCAGCACGGCCAGAAATACCCCGATTGTCATGATACCCGTCCTACCGGCCTGCTTTCGTTTGACACACAATGCATCGGCGCAATAGCTTTTCAAAGCGCCCAATTCTCAAACCCGTTGTGAGTTTCATGAACATTGAACGCCGTACCCTGCCCTTGACTGCACTACGGGCGTTTGAAAGCTTTGCGCGGCTGGGCACGATGGCCGCTGCAGCCCAGGAACTGGGCGTGACCCATAGCGCCATCAGCCGCCAGATCGCACAGCTTGAACATCTGCTGGATGCGCGGCTGCTCACCGGGCCACGCAACCTGCGTTCAGTGTCGCCAGACGGCGTGACGTTGGCACGCCGCACCGGCGAAGCGCTGGATCTGATTGAGGATGGGTTGCGGGCGCTTGCCCCTACACCGGGCATCATCGACCTGTCCTGCCTTGGGACACTGGCGATGCGCTGGCTGATCCCGCGTCTGCAGGATTTCCAGCATCGGCACCCCCAACTCAAGGTACGCCTGACCACCGATGACGCGCCGATCGCCCGCCTGAGCGGACCATCAGATGTGGCCATCCGCGTCGGGCCGCTGCCTGCGGATAACAGCCTGACCGTCACACCGCTGATACCTGACGCGACAGGCCTTGTTGCCGCCCCACAACATGCATGGCTGTTCGACGTGCCATCGCTGATCCCACCCGGCATCCCGCGATTGGCGACCCGGACCCGACCGGACGCATGGACAGATTGGTGCGCAGCACAGGGTCTTGGGCCGCCTGATGACGACGTGACCTGGTACGAACATTTCTACTTTCTGTTGCAGGCGGTCACATCCGGCCTTGGCATGACCATCGCGCCCGAGGTGCTGGTGCGCGACGATCTGGCGGCTGGGAAATTGATTGCACCGCACGGCTTTGCGCCAAACGGGCATATCTATCACGCGTTGACGCAACCGCGCGCGACGCCAGAAGTCATCTTGTTTGTCGATTGGCTCTCTCGGCTCGCCCACAATTGACCCTACCGTCAGATCAACAACCCTGCCGCCCCTTCCAGCCGCAACAGGGTCACCTTCGCCTCGATTCCGCCGGCGCCGGAATACCCGCCCAATCCGTTCGCTGCCAAAACCCGGTGGCACGGGATCAGGATCGCAATCGGGTTGGCCCCACAGGCCTGCCCGATGGCCTGCGCCGACACACCCAAATCCGCCGCCAGATCGCCATAGGTCCGGGTTTCGCCATAGGGAATGGCACAAAGGGCGGTGTAGAATTCCTGCTGAAAGGCGCTGCCACGTGGCGCCAGCGGCACGGTGAATTTCTTCAAATGGCCCGCAAAATAGGCAGCCATCTCATCGCGCAACTGGTCGTGCAACGCCCCTTGGGTCAGCGTCCCACCACGCCCCCAGATCAACCGCGTAATGGCACCGTCCTCGGCATCGGCCCCCAACGGACCAACCGGCGACGCCTCACAAATCACGGCTTCAAGCCGCGCACGGCCATCATCGTCGCGGTCATTGTCGCAACGGTCACAGCCGCGTCGCCATCCAGCGCAATGGCACGGCCTTCGGTAAAGGTGAGCGTCCGGCCCGATTTGACCACCTCACCTTCAAACCGGAACTGCGCACCTTTGGCCGGGGCCATGAAGTTGCATTTGAACTCAACCGTCAGCACCTCGGCGTCCGCCTCCATCAGCGTGAAGGCGGCAAAGCCACAGGCGCTATCCATCCCTGACGTGATCACCCCGGCGTGCATAAACCCATGATGCTGGCTGAAATCCGCGTTGAACGGCATCTCCAGCACCACCCACCCCGGGGCAACATCCGTAACCGTAATCCCCATCGCCGACATGGCCCCCTGCCTGGCGAAATCGGCCCGCATCCGGGCCACGGCATCTGGATTGCGAAACTCTGTCATCTCGGATCTTCCCATCAAACTCCTGCGCAACCTAGACTGACGCGGTGATGGCCGCCAAGCCCCTTGGTTTTGGCCAGCCCGCCCCCTAGATCAATGGGCAGGAGCCTTGCCACATGTATCACTTCTCACTGCTCGACCTGTCGCCCATCCCTGAAGGCCACAGTGCCGCTGATGCGCTTGCCAACACCGTTCAGCTGGCACGCGCGGCAGAGGCCCAAGGATATCACCGCTACTGGCTGGCCGAACATCACAACATGCCCGGCATCGCCAGCGCTGCCACAGCGGTGGTGATCGGCCATGTGGCCGCGGCGACGAAGACCATGCGGATCGGCGCCGGTGGTATCATGCTGCCTAACCACGCCCCGCTGGTGGTGGCCGAACAATTCGGCACGCTGGCCACGCTCTATCCTGACCGGATTGATCTTGGCCTTGGCCGTGCCCCCGGCACCGATATGGCGACAGCCCGCGCGCTGCGGCGGCACATGGCACCCGAAGACAGCTTTCCACAGGATGTGACCGAATTGCTTGGCTATTTCGGTGATGCGCCCGGCCGGGTTCAGGCCATTCCGGGGCAAGGCACACATGTTCCGGTCTGGATCCTCGGCTCCAGCCTTTACGGCGCGCAATTGGCAGCCCAACTGGGCCTGCCCTACGCCTTTGCTTCGCATTTCGCGCCAGCTGCATTGGAAGAGGCAATTGCGATCTATCGCCACCGGTTCCAGCCCTCGCAATGGCTGGCGCAACCCTATGTCATGATGGCAGCAGGCGTCTGCGCGGCAGACACGGACGACGAAGCCGCCTATTTGCGAACCTCACAACAACTGGCCTTTGCACGGTTGCGCACAGGCAAGCCGGGCAAACTGCCAAAGCCCACGCATGACCTTTCGCAAGAGATCCCACCGCAGGTCCTTGCACAGGTCAACGCCGCCCTCAGCTGTTCGGCCACCGGCGGACCAGACACCGTCAGATCGCAGTTGAAATCGCTTCTGGACACCTACCAACCAGATGAGTTGATCATCACAGGCATGATCCATGACAGCGCCGCGCGATTACGGTCGTTCGAGATTGCAGCGGATATTTTGACAGGGCTGCAAACCCGGTCAGCAGCCGCCTGAGGACGGCCCGGCATTGATACCGGGCCGCTCAGATCGCTTAGCTCAACGCTTCATTACATCGTGCGCATACGCCCGCATGGGTATGCGTGCCCACATCCGGCAGGATCTTCCAGCAGCGCTGGCATTTCTCACCATCCGCGCGGGCAAAGACCACGGTCACATCCGCCAAGTCATCCAGCCGGAATGCATCCGCTGGTGCCGCGTCGGTGGAAACTGTGATGTCGGACGTGATGCACAGATCATCAAAACTGACGGTCTGCAGCACCGCAGCCGCATCCGGTGTTACATAAACGGTCGGTGCCGCCTCAAGCGACGCACCGATGACTTTATTGGTACGCTCCACTTCCAAGGCACCTGTCACAACCCGGCGCACCTTGCGCACGGTGGCCCATTTTGCCGCTAGTTCTGCGTCAGACCAATCCGCTGGCGTCTCTGCGAAATCCTCCAGATGGATAGAGCTGTCATCGCCTGCGAACCGTTCCAGCCAGACCTCTTCCATGGTGAAAGTAAGCATGGGCGCTAACCATTTCGTCAACCGATGGAACAGGATATCCAGCACCGTCCGGGCCGCCTTGCGCCGTGCTGTATCGCCATCGCAATAGAGCGCATCCTTGCGGATATCGAAATAGAAGGCCGACAGGTCTACCGTGGCAAAGGTAAAGATCGCCTGGAACACGCCCTGGAAATCGTATTTCGCGTAGCCATCGCGCACCTGCCCGTCCAGTTCGGCCAACCGATGCAGCACCCAGCGTTCCAGTTCCGGCATCTCTGCCGGTTCCACACGGTCGGCTTCGCTGAAATCACTCAGTGACCCCAGCATGAACCGCAGCGTATTGCGCAACCGGCGATAGCTGTCAGCCACCCCTTTCAGGATCTCGTCGCCGATCCGGTGATCGTGCTTGTAATCCGTCGTCGCCACCCACAGCCGCAGGATATCGGCCCCGTATTGCTGCACCACCTGCGCGGGCTCGATGGTGTTGCCAAGCGATTTGGACATCTTCTCGCCCTTGGCATCAAGCGTGAAGGCATGGGTCACAACGGCCCGATAAGGCGCATGACCGATCGTGCCACAAGCCTGCAACATCGAGGAATGGAACCAGCCACGATGCTGATCGGTGCCTTCAAGATAGACATCGGCCATCCCGTCCGCGGACCCGTCTTCGCGGTCGCGCAGCACGAAAGCATGGGTCGAGCCACTATCAAACCACACATCCAGAATGTCGAACACCTGATCGTAATCGTCGTGGTTCACATCGTTCCCGAGGAACCGTTCCTTGGCCCCGTCCTTGTACCAGGCATCGGCACCTTCGGCCTCGAACGCCTCAAGAATGCGGGCATTCACGGCTTCGTTGCGTAGCAGATAATCCGGGTCGGTCGGCTGCGCCCCTTTCTTGACGAAACAGGTCAGCGGCACGCCCCAGGCACGCTGGCGGGACAGCACCCAATCCGGGCGCGCCTCGATCATGGAATAAAGTCGGTTGCGGCCCGTCTTCGGCGTCCATGTCACCAGTTCATCGATGGAGCGCAAGGCCCGCTCACGGATCGTGGTGCCGTAGGTGTCCTTGCCATCGCCCACGGGCTTGTCAATCGCCGCAAACCACTGAGGCCGGTTCAAGCGGATCACCGGGGCCTTGGACCGCCAGGAATGCGCGTCAGAGATCGTGATGCGCTTGCGGGCGAGCAGCGCGCCCACCTCGACCAGTTTGTCGATCACCGCCTTGTTGGCACCGCCCGGCTTGCCATTGGGTTTAAGGATGCATTCGCCAGAAAAGAATGGGACAAATTCAGCGAAGGAGCTGTCATCGAGGATGTTGTAGGTCATTTCCAACCCATGCTTCACCCCAATGCTGTAATCGTCATCGCCGTGTGAAGGCGCGGTGTGTACTAGCCCGGTCCCAGCATCGCTTGTAACATGGTCGCCTGGATAGAGTGGTACTGAGTAATCCCACCAAGGATCGGCCTCTCCAAACGGATGTTCGCAAGCCAATTGAGACAACTCATCTACGGTGACGTCTGCTTTTCGGACAAACATACTTTCGTCCAAACGCGCCGTCGCCATCACATCAGATACCAGGTCGTCGGCGATCAAATAACGCTCACCCTGCTTTGCCCAGCATTCATCCGGAGTGTCGATTACCTCATATAAACCATATGAGATATCAGGACCGAAACAGATCGCTCGGTTTTGCGGGATGGTCCACGGCGTGGTTGTGAAGATCACAACGGATGCACCCCGAAACTTTTTGCGAAGACTCATCCGTCGTTCATTATCTTTGCGTTCCGCCTCATCTCTCGGATCAGCGCGCTGTATACTCGATAAGTTGATCTTAAACTTCACCCAGATCGCATCCGTCTGCCGGTCGTGATACTCCACCTCCGCCTCGGCCAGCGCGGTCTTCTCGACCGGCGACCACATCACGGGCTTGGACCCCTGATAGAGTGTGCGGTTCATCAGGAACTTCTGGAATTCCTCGGCGATCACCCGTTCGGCGTGGAAATTCATCGTCAAATACGGGTCAGACCAATTACCGGTCACCCCCAGCCGCTTGAACTCTTCGCGCTGCACATCCACCCAGCCTTCTGCGAACTTGCGACATTCCTGTCGGAAATCAACAACATCCACGTCGTCCTTGTTGCGGCCCTTACTGCGGTACTGTTCCTCGATCTTCCATTCGATCGGCAGCCCGTGGCAATCCCAGCCCGGCACATAGCGCGCGTCGCGGCCCATCATCTGCTGAGAGCGGACAACCATGTCCTTGAGGATCTTGTTCAGCGCGTGGCCGATATGCAGATGGCCATTCGCATAGGGCGGGCCGTCATGCAGGGTGAACGGTTTGCGGCCCGCGGCCTTCTCGCGCAGCTTGTCATAGACCCCGATCTGCGCCCAGCGGGCCAGCCATTCGGGTTCACGCTTGGGCAATCCGGCCCGCATCGGAAAATCGGTGCGCGGCAGGTTCAGGGTGTCTTTATAGTCGGGTGTTTCGGCGCTCATCTCGGGCGTCCTTCAGGCAATCATATCAAAAAGGGAAAGCGGAGCGGTGCGCAATCGCAGACACCTTTTCCCGGCCGGTCCGTGGTTCAGACCGCCGGGCAACTAATGCGTATGATCATCAGGCTCAACATGAGCGCGCTTATAGGGCCACGACCCAAAAGGGTAAAGCCTTCGCTTTCGACTTCTTTCTTCCAAAAATACTCCCGCCGGAGGCTCCGACAGGTCCGCACCCACAGCGCTTTGACGATGGCGGGTGCGCTCCTGTGTCAGTCCTGCACGAAATCCCAAACCTTGGAGATCACGACCGACCCTTCGCCGACAGCAGAGGCCACGCGTTTCACCGATCCGGCGCGCACATCGCCCACGGCAAAGATACCGTCATGCGAAGTCTCATAAGGCGTCTCCCGTCCGACCGCCTGCCCGGTCAGCACAAACCCTTTGTTGTCGAGCTTCACAAGCCCCGACAGCCAACCGGTATTGGGGGCCGCACCCACCATGATAAATGCCGCACGCGCATCTATCTCGAGGGTCTCGCCCGCCACTTTGTCGCGCACGGTGACACGTTCCAAGTGGTCCCCGCCGTGCAGGCCCGCAATTTCGGTCTGATAGTGTATCGTGATCGCCGGATCAG
Organism: Yoonia sp. SDW83-1; assembly: GCF_046762885.1. Lineage (NCBI taxonomy): Bacteria > Pseudomonadati > Pseudomonadota > Alphaproteobacteria > Rhodobacterales > Paracoccaceae > Yoonia > Yoonia sp. SDW83-1. The sequence goes on along the minus strand of NZ_JBKQXO010000019.1, from coordinate 30,610 downwards.
CCTCCAACCGCGAGAGCAGGTAGTCCGACATGGACGACGCCAAGCTTTCACCCCGCACCAGCACATGCACATGGCGGGCCGTGCGCGACAGATACATCGCCGCCTGCCCGGCCGAGTTGCCACCGCCCACGACAATCGCATCCGTATCGCGGCAATAGCGGGCCTCCACATCCGTTGCGGCATAATAAATGCCGACGCCTTCGAAATCCTCCAGCCGGTCGATAGACAGGCGGCGATATTGCACGCCGGTCGCCACGACAACGGCCTTGGCGCAGACCTCTTCGCCATCATCCAAAGTGGCACAGAAAACACCGTCATCGCGCCGTTCCAGCGCCCGTACCCGGCGGGGCACAGCAAATTGTGTGCCGAATTTCATCGCCTGCACCTCACCCCGCCAGACCAGATCGGCCCCGGAAATGCCCGTCGGGAAGCCCATGTAATTCTCGATCCGGGAGGACGTACCAGCCTGTCCGCCAATGGTCAGATCTTCGACCACCAAGGCGCACAGGCCCTCTGTTCCCGCATAGACCCCGGCCGCCACACCCGCAGGGCCACCACCAACGATCAGGACGTCAAAGACACGGTCGTCGCGCACGGCCATATCGAGGCCCAGCAAGGCTGCAATCTTGGATGGGGTCGGATCTGAAACGACATCGTATTTCCCAAAGATCACAGCAGGCTTGGCCGCGCCGATATTGCAGGAATGGGCCACCGCCTCTGCCTCATGTTCGCCCAGAGTCAGGCTCCGGAACGGAATGCGGTTGCGGCCCGCAAAGGCGGCAATCTGGCGGATCTTGCGGTCTTCTTCGGCCCCGATCAGGGTCAGGCTCGCCTCGCCGCTTTCCAACAGCCGCCGGCGCCGGGCCGCAAAGACCGTGATAACAATGTCCGACATTTCAGGGATGCGGCCCATCAGCTCCAGCATCGGCTCGCGCTCTACCGTGATAATCCGGGATTTTTCGATGCAGCGTGCGCCCATCATCGCCTTGCCTGCCGACAGAAAGCTGATTTCACCGAAAAACTGGGTGGGGCCCAGATACGCATCGCCATAGCGCCCGCCGGTGCGGGGATCGACGGCCTCGACCCCGCCATCTACCACGTAATGAAATGTCTGGGCAGGTTTGCCATATTCCTGCAGCGTCTCGCCAGCCTCCCAGTCCCGTTCAACGCCGATCTCGCGCAGTGCTGCGACGTGGCTGTCATGCAAGGGGGTGCGCACCATGGTGGCAAGGTCTTGGGCAAGGCTTTCCATCAATGTCTCCTGTTATTGAACAGTTCAGATAGGGCTGAAATCAGAAATGTTAACGGCAATAAGGCCCGTTACGGTAGCGGGCCGTGTCGAAATGGAAATGATCGCGGTGAAACCGGTTTGCTTCCGGGCCCAATACGGTGCCAAACGGCCCACAAGCCGCCCGCCACATCTGGCGCAGCCGCCCCCCGTCACGCGCCGAGCCCCAATCGGTCAGCACAGTAATCTCGCGCCCGCTGCGCAGCCGGATCCCCGCAATGTCAATCGCCCGCCCCTTGGCGTGTTCGGACAAACGCCCACTGGCCGCATTATTGCGATTACGGCAGGCATAATGGGACACCACGCGCAGGCCAGCCATGCCGCCACCTTCGCCGCCAACCGCCGGGATGGCACCGCGTTCGACCCAGCGTTTCAGCGCGGCTGCCGTCCGGCAATCCATGGTGGCCTGAGGCGTCAGCGTGATCCCCGCAACCGAACGGACCCGGACGGCCTGATCAATCCCGCAAGCGCCTGCGCCATCCACACGGCCAATAGATTGCCCTTGAATGGCAACATCACCACAGACCTGACCGCGCAGACGCGCAAGCCGCCGTTCCTCTGCTGCCGCCTCAATGGCTGCCGTGCGGCGGACAGGCCGCATGGATTTTGCAAGAGCGTAGGGGCTGAAAGCGAATAGGCCCTGTTCGGCCCGGTTGATCGCGCGGGTCCGCGCGTCATGGGCCAGATCGGGGCGCGGGGCCGGGCGTGCCGCGGGCCGCATCACCGGCCCGGCGTCCTGCGACCCACGCGCCACCGGGCGGATCAAGGGCGCTAGCGCGTCTGGCGTCCCCCTTGCCACTGGTCGAACCGATCCATCAAGCTCCTGGGCCGCAGCCGTGCCTGCCAACAAGGCCAGCACAAACGCGACTGCCCGGATCAATCGCCCTTCGCCTTGATGCGGCCGAAATCCGGGGCGTCGGTATCCTGCCCCGCCTCGATAATCCCCCGCCGGATGGCGCGCGTCCGGGTGAAATACTCATGCAGATGATCGCCATCCTCTTGCCGGATGGCGCGCTGCAGCGCGAACAGTTCTTCGGTAAACCGTCCCAGAATCTCCAGCGTGGCGTCCTTATTGTTCAAAAACACATCCCGCCACATCACCGGGTCAGAGGCCGCAATCCGGGTGAAATCCCGGAAACCGGCAGCGGAATACTTGATGACCTCACTATCTGTCACGCGACGCAGATCGTCGGCCACACCAACCATCGTGTAAGCGATCAGGTGCGGCGTATGGCTTGTGACGGCGAGCACCAGATCATGATGCTCAGGGTCCATTTCCTCAACCAACGCCCCCATGCCCTTCCACAAGGATGTCAGACGATCTATCGCGGCCGGGTCGCTGCCCTCCACCGGCACGATGATGGTGTAGCGCTGCTCGAACAATTCGGCAAAGCCGGATCGCGGCCCCGAATGCTCGGTTCCTGCCAGCGGGTGTGCGGGAATAAAGTGAACGCCATCAGGTATATAAGGCCCAACCGCGTCAATCACCGTGCGTTTGACCGACCCGACATCACTCACCGTCGCACCGGGTTTCAAGCGCGGACCGATTTCACGCGCGACAGCTTCCATCGCACCAACAGGTACGCAAAGCACAACCAGATCAGCGCCGTCCACTGCGTCGACGGCGCTTTCAGCCACGCGATCACAAAGGTCGATCTCGCGGGCGATGGCGCGCGTCTCTGCGGACTTCGCATAACCCACGACCTCATTGGCCAGCCCCGCGCGACGCATCGCCAGCGCCATGGACCCCGCGATCAGGCCCAGCCCGATCAGCGCCACACGTTGGTAGATCACCGCCATCAAACGGCCCCTTTGAACTGGGCCACCGCATGCACCACCCGGCGGCAGGCGCTTTCGTCGCCCACGGTGATGCGCAGGCAATGGGGCAACCCATATCCGGCCACCTGCCGCACGATGATCCCTTCACTGCGCAAATGCGCATCGCACGCCTTTGCTTCGGCCTCATCAGTAAAGCGGGCCAGAACGAAATTCGCCGTCGAGGTATCGGATGGCACACCCAGTTCGGCCAGTGCCGTCGCCATCCATTCGCGCCACTTGGCATTCTCGATCCGGCATTTCTCTGTATGGTCGCTGTCGCGGACAGCGGCTTCGGCGGCAGCCAATGCAGCCCCAGACAGGTTAAAAGGCCCCCTGATCCGGTTGAGCACATCAATCACCGGCTGCGGGCCATAGCCCCAACCAACACGCATGCCACCCAACCCGTAGATCTTGGAAAATGTCCGGGTCATGACGACATTCTCGCGGGTCTCGACCAGCGTTTTGCCCGCGTCGAACCCGTCGACATATTCAGCATAGGCCCCGTCCAGCACCAGCAAGGCCTGCGGCGGCAGCCCGGCGGCCAAACGCGCAATCTCGGCGGCGCCAACCATCGTACCGGTCGGATTGGCAGGGTTGGCGATGAATACCAGCCGAGTTTTGTCAGTGCAGGCAGCCAGAATGGCATCCACATCCACAACACGCTCATGCTCGGCCACCACCATAGGGGTCGCGCCACAGGCATGGGCATATATCGGGTACATCGAAAAGCCATGCTCGGTGAACACAATCTCGGTGCCCGGCCCGGCATAGGCCTCTGACAGAAGCTTGAGCACCTCACCAGACCCCACCCCGCAAAACACGCGATCCGCATCGACGCCCCAGACCTCGCCAATTGCCTGCCGCAGGGCCGCGTGATCGGTGGGTGGATAGCGGTGCAGATCATGGCTGGCCCGCACGACAGCTTCCTTCGCCGCATCGCTGGGGCCCAGCGGGTTTTCATTTGATGACAGCTTGAGCACATTGCGCACCCCATCCAGATGGGACGCACCACCCTGATATAGCGCAATCTCCATGATGCCGGGTTGCGGTTGAATGCCGTCAGCCATTGCCAGTGCCTCGTCTCGTTTGGCCCGTTCTATCGCCCTGTCCGGGCGGTGACCAGTACCAAGGCACAGCAGCGCAAATTGTCCGATCACCGCGTGTTTTTGGCAAACCCGCGAAAGCCTGCCAGCCCATGACGGCATAGACCGGCATCATGACCAATCAGATGCACCTCACCCGATCCTACGACGCGATTGCCGCGCGCTGGCGCAGCAAGATCGAAGGCTTGGGATACGCCGCCGCCTATCGCTGGCTGATCGACCAGACCGGGCTGCAGACGCAAGATGCAAGCCTGCTGGACGCAGGCTGCGGCACCGGCGATTTCACCCGCGCGCTGATCGAGGTTGCAGGCATTCCCAAATGCGTGACGCTGCTCGATCCCGCGGCGGAAATGGTGGCGACCGCGCAGCATTCGCTGATCCATATCGCGCCAACAGTGCGCACTGTCACCGCCGGTCTCGAAGAGGTCCCGCCCGATGCATATGACATCGTGTTGTGCGCCCACGTGATCGAGCATTTTTCAGATCCTGTTGCGACCTTGCAACTTCTCAAATCCCAGCTCGCGCCGGGTGGCAAAATGCTCCTCGTGGTCAGCAAACCCCATTGGTGCAACTGGATCATCTGGGTGCGCTGGCGACACCGGATGATCAGGCCCCGACACATGCTCCAGTATCTGAATGCGGTCGGACTGACCTGTCTTTGGGATGCAGGCTTTCCCGCTGGCCCACCCAGCCGCTCCAGCCATGCCTATCTGATCCAACATATGAAAGACCCATCATGATTTATGTCGAAGTCAATTTCACCGTTGCCCCCACTGACCGCGCCGCCGCCATCACCTGTCTGACTGATGAGGCGCCGCAGATGCGCGCCCTGCCCGGCAACCGCGCAGTACGCGTCCTGACTGACCCGGGCGATAAAAGCGCGATCACCCTGCTGCACCGATGGGATGATCTGGCCAGCCTTGACGCCTATCGCGCAGGCCCGCTTTTCGCCGCAGTCGGTAGCATCCTGCGCCCGATGATGACTGGTTCGCCCCGCACAATGGTTTATGACGCCCGGCCCATCGGCTAATCTGAGGTCATGTCCGACCTGCCCGCCTTTTGCGTCTACCGCGACTTCCCGCCAGAGGCGGGCAAGACCGTGCAGTTTGACCGGCATTACCTGCTCTATGCGGCCAAGGGTACCATGCGGCTTCAAGCGGCGGGACGCGCATGGACATTGCCACCCGCACGCGCGGCGCTGATTGCGGCCGACGCGCCCATCACGCTTGATATCGCCACGACGATCACCTGCTGCTCGGCCCTTTTCGCCCGGGCCCATTATGACGCCCCGGCAGAACCGCTGCGCGTCCTCGATATGTCACCGCTGGCCCGCGAACTGATCCTGGCCTGCCGGGCCCATGGGCCAGACGCAGCAGCGCTTGATGCCGATGGCAAGATGCTTTTCGACACGCTCTACATGCTGGCGACCCGCGCCGCCGCAATGCCCAACGCAATGTGGATGCCAGTGGGGCAATCCGCGCCCGTGCAAAAGGCGCTGACCCTGACAGAGGCACGCATGGGCGAGCCGGTCACATTCAGCGACATCGCCACCGCCGTAGGACTGACCGAAAGAACCCTCGCCCGGCGCTTTCAGGACGAGGTCGGAATGCCATGGCGGGACTGCCTGCGGCGGCTGCGGATGATCCGCGCCGTCGAGGCACTGGCGGACCCAAACAGACAAATCACGCAGATCGCGATGGATGTCGGCTACAGCTCCTCCAGCGCGTTCAATAGCGCGTTTCTTGAGTTCACTGGCCAGACGCCCAGTCAGTTCAGATCAGACATCTGACCAATAAGGTGCCCGGAATGCAGTATCCGACGCACAGACTGCCGCATCCTACAGTCCCAGCACAAGGTCAGGGTTTTCGATATCGAAGAACTGGAACGTAAAGTCGGAGAGATTTGTCTCAAAACTGCAATCGGATAAATGCGCCAGATGCCCCGCCTCCGCGATAAACAACAGGTTCATACTAGCTGTTGTGGCGGCAAGTTGATGCAAATCGGCACGAAATGGCATGATCTGATCTGCAATACTGACGGGCCAGCCAATAACTGACCAGGGAAACGTCGGCTCGCCTACAATCGTGAAACTGAGTTCGTCACATAGGCTCGCGTCAAAATCAGTCGAAAGGAAATCCATGTTTGCAGATGGCACATCTGGCATTGGCATAACTATCAAGACCAAGGAATGCTCGGTATCCTCCACCACTTTCAATGTCACTGGCAAACCCCAGCCGCCAGCCACAGCGGGCGCAGCAAAAAACATGGCGAGAAATGCCGCAATAGAAAGATGATTTGACAGCTTAAAGATTCCCGTTCCCGATTGGCTTTTGATCATCCAAATCCATATCTCATTCTTGCAAGGTTCGGGTGAGAAAATCAATTTTCAAAGGGATCGATGTGTCCAGCCAATACCGCACACCACACCGATCCGACCTGACAAATCACACAAATCGTCAGGGATGTCGGATAGAGCTCATCCGGCGCGTTCAACAGCGCGTTTCTAGAATTTGCCAGCCAAACGTCCAGCGCGTTTCGAGCGGAGCTCTCTGACATAAAGCCGCGAGCGAAGTATGCTCATTCAAGGAGTAGTTGGCGAAAAAGCAAAGGTCGTAATGACGACGGCGGCAAAACGCGGCAGAAGCCGGCTACTGAGCATGATGCTATTCCACCGCAGTAATTCTGGTCGTGCGCGTGCCGCCATCCGCTGTCGCAATCTCATCGCGTAACAACTCCACCCGCCACGTTCCTGCAGCAGGAGGCGCAGGCAAATCAAACCGCTCTTCGGCATTCCAGCCGCAGGTGATCCGCTCCGCCTCACGTATCAATTCCACAGATAACCAATAGACCTCGGCTGCGTCTTTTGCTGGAATGGCCAGCTGAGCGGAGATTTGGCCTCCTTCCGGCGGAGGGCCGTCGTAAATTCTATGTTCGACACCACGGCCCGCGCCATAGGCCTCGAAGAGAACAATATCGTCTTTTGTAACCTCAAATGGAAACTCCAAGATGAAAGTCACAGCCCGCGTCGGTGCGTCAGGCGCTGACGTAATCCCACGTTGATAGCTCGAGAAAATTTCCTGCCATTCTGGCGGTTCAGCGATATAGCAACCCTGCACGTGTCTCGGATTTGTCAAGTAAAATACTCCAAGTAAGCCAATACAGAGAGCAACAGCTACTCCGCCTGTGGCGATGTATTTCAGCCGCCTTGCGATCAAGCACTTGGCTCCAGCGTGAAAATTCCAGCAGGCTGATCTTCGGGTGTGGTGCCACTGACCGGCAGTGCGCGTGCGCCGTTCAACCGCCACAGAGCGTAATCGTTGATACCCTCCGCCTCACCCCCGTCTGAAAAAAATGGAACAGTACCGGCACTCAAACCTGGATGCGGATAAGCCTCGTGTTCCGGAGGCAGGTCGATACGCTGCCCTTCGTTGCCTACACGAGCGGCAGCCATCTGGCTCGCAATCGCTTCATGATCGCTCCGGTTACGGATGACGCTGCCGTAGTTTGTCCGTTTCTTGAAAGCCGTAACAACAACACCAAAATGATCGGCCAATGCCTGACCGTACCCCTCCATAGCGGTCCGACAAGCATAAGAAATGATACGGCCATTCGGCGCGAATAGGTCTGTTGGAAGGGCGGTCATATGGTGCGCGTAAACCCGCATATTGCTGCCCGGTCCACGGTAGTTCAGCGCAAGGTAATTCGGCAGGCCATGACAAAACAAGATCAGGTTCTTTATCGCATGGCGATCAGCCCCGGCGCCTCTTTCTCTTAGCAGATTTGTCATACCGCTGACGCTGGTCAGACGGACGATATTCACGTCCAGATTATCGCGAAGATAGTCCAGATTTAGGCGCTCCCAGCGGTTGTAGCCCATTGGGACATACGCAATCGTTGTTTTGTCCGCTGAGCCCCAGCCGCGCGGCAGCAACGTGCCCGAAGCAACGGCATAACCACATGACAAAAACATAAGCTTCAGCTGAAATCCGGCGCGCATATACTCAAATTCGGAACCTACAATAATGATGTTCTCGGTCTTGTCTGGGCAATGAGCGCAGTCATCGTCTGCATCACTGGTGCTAAAGTCCTGCGCCATAGCTTTGCCCTTCTCTTTTTCTAGCGACACCGCGCGCATGTTCCAACAATTCTCGCGCCGCGCTTCGGTCATCCGCCGGTCGATGATCCTGCCAAAGCTGTGCGGCTTCCGATTGAATGTCGCAACCAGCAGAATGTAACGATGCAATAGCACGCACCGCATCCCAGATTGCAATCTCTTTGCGATAACCGGATCCCCGTGCGTCTTCGCAAAGCCGAGCGACGTCGTCGAATGACAGCGTATCAAAGGGTGGCCCCTCCTCAGCCAATTCTTTGGCGACACGCTCCACAAACCGATTCCAACGGGCTACCTTAAATAAGGGGCGATACGCAGAAATTGCATTCGTCAAAACTGGTCGCCTTTCCATGGGAGCAGCCAGTTCGACCCGCTCAATTCCGGCGTCCGATTGCCACATAACCGCAGCGACTTCAGACCCAAAACGCCAGGCAACGTGATCAGCATTATCTGCGAAGGCCGCCCAGAAAGCTTGAGCGACAGAGGGCTCCCAAAAGCGCAAAAAATAGGCGTTTCCTGGATTGTCCGTCACGCGGCTCAAACGGCGCAAATGATGCCGCAAAGAAGGCAAACCCTTGCGCGCTTGGATAAGTAAGCCGGGCCATCTTCCCCACAAATGCCACGGTGCATCACCCTTTGTTATCAAACTTCGCAAGGTGGCGCTGTTTTCATCCAGGACGGCGAGCCACGGAGCGTGCTCACCCAACGCATCTTGAGCCGCTCCCTGCCAAAGGCACGAAGCTGTTTCAGTGTCTCCATTCAGCATTTCGGGAACTTGATGATGCGCTGCGGCGTCCAACAGTGCCACAACAGCACCGCCATCAAGGCCGAGCGCCGCCTTGTGCGCCGGCGAAAGCTGCCCCTCTGAGACAAGTGGTTCAACCTCTTTGGTGGAACGTATCAGATATGTCATAACACTTCACAGTTTCGCTTCTGCTGTTTCTCATAAGTGTCAAAAAGCGTGCAAAACGAGCATTCCGACTGAAGGTTTGAACGCCTGGTTTGCACTGCACAGCGGCCAATATACCTAAGTCGCCAGCACGTTCCTGAACTGCCATGGATCGCTTTCGTCGATGTCTTCGGGGAAATGCTCCCACCGGTCCTGCAAAGGCGTCCAGTCGGTGTAATGCGCCTCGACCGGGCCGAGATAGGGGCGCTGCACTTCGAGGCAGCGCACGTGGTCCATTTCGTCCGTCTCAACAATGCCAGCCTGTGGGTTTTCCAGCGCCCAGACCATGCCTGCCAGCACGGCAGAGGTCACCTGCAATCCGGTCGCGTTCTGATAGGGGGCGAGTGTCTTGGTTTCTTCGTTTGACAGGCGCGATCCGAACCAGAGAGCGTTCCTTTCGTGGCCGTAGATCAGCACGCCCAATTCGTCGATTCCGGTAATGATTTCATCGACATCCAGGATTTCATGCACCTTCTGCTGAACCCCTGCCCCGAACATTTCATGCAACGACAGCACCGCATCGTCGCAGGGGTGATAAGCGTAGTGACAGGTCGGGCGGAACTCAGGGTTGGCCGGATCGCCGACGGTGAAATAATCGGCGATTGAGACGGATTCATTATGCGTCACCAGAAACCCGAATTGCGGCCCCGGCGTCGGGCACCAGGTGTGCACGCGGGTGATCGCACCGGGCCGTTCGAACCAGATCGCGGACTGGCAGCCGGTGTCAAATTTGTGGGCCGTCTCAGGCATCCATTTTTCATGGGTGCCCCAGCCGAGCTCTGCCGGTTGGAACCCCTCGGCGATGAAACCCTCAACCGACCATGTGTTCACAAACACGTCGCGGGGGCGGGGTTTAGCCCGGGCCTGGGTGTCTCGCTCAGCAATATGAACACCCTTAACCCCTAGATTTTGCATCAGTTTTCCCCATCCTGCCCGGTCCTTGGGCATGGAATCATCGCGGTCCAGATCATGCGCCAAAGTCATCAGGCCTTCCTTGACGAACCAGCTGACCATACCCGGATTTGCGCCGCAGCAGCTGACCGCCGTGGTCCCGCCGGGATTGGCCGCTTTTTCATCGCGCACGGTCTGGCGCAGCGCATAATTTGTCCGCTCGGCGTTGTCGGTCGTGTCGAAATAGAAACCGGCCCAGGGTTCGACCACGGTGTCGATGTAAAGCACGCCAATCTCGCGGCAGAACTTCATGATATCGAGCGAGGATGTGTCCACCGACAGGTTCACGCAGAACCCGTTGCCCTCGGCAAACAGACCACCCAGAACATCGCGATAATTGTCAGGGGTCAGGGCGACCTGATGACGGGTAATCCCTTGTTCTGCAAGGAATTCCGCGCTGTCCGGGTTCGGGTCGATCACGCTGAGCTTATCGGCATCGAAATCGAAATGGCGCTGGATCAGGGGCAATGTCCCCTTGCCGATGGAACCGAAACCGATGATGACAATCGGCCCGTCGATGCGGCCGTAATTGGGATGAGAGGTCATGCGCTGCGCCCTTTGCGTTTCAAAGCTGATGATTTTGATAGGGCAAAACCGTTGCGATGAAAATGCTTATGGCAACGAACGGTGCATGCGGGCGGATGTGACGGCCCGGTCGCGCGAATCAAGTGTTAACACTGTTATTTCAGCCCAAATCGCCCTGTCGGCATCGCGTCGGCGTTGCGTCGGCAAAACGTCGGACCCCAACGCACGGTGGGGGTGGGTTAAGGGTGCGAACGGTGATGTTTGTTAAGAATTTGGCAATGCCGGTGCTTGGCCTCCAACCGGTTTCAATATTGGTGGGCATTGGCGGATGAGGAAGGGATTGGGTGTACCGCACGCATGGTGGCGGCGGGAAACCCGCGTTATCGGTCCGGTCCGGTTTCGTCGGGACTGCGCGTCGCTCGGGACATTTAGCCGCTCCTCAAGACCTGAACGCAAGGTGGCAGGAACGTCGGGTAAGACTGCCTCGTCTGCGCGATGTCGTCAGCACCGACGGTGACCCAGACGATCACGCAGCGGGTACCATATTAGAAGTGTGGCAGGCCAACGCACGATTGGGTTCAATTGGCGCAATCGTCAACTGCTTGTTCTATCGTCAGCGAACATGCTGTGGGGTGTCTTTGGTCGGCCAGGAGGCCATCTTACCAAACTTCTACACTGCAGCTAACGTCTGCCATTATTGGGCTCTGCCGGAGCAGAGAGACCTCTTCTCTCCAATTTTTGGTGTCATTGAGCAAGGCTATGCGACTTAGTCGTGTGGGAGCAAACATGAAGAGCGACGTCTCATCAGTCGGCCGCCAACTCTTTTTCGAGCGAAAGCGCCAAGTCGCGACCCGCTTTGTGAACCCATTCGGGTTCATAGTTTCTGATGGTGATCCAGAATAAAGGACCATTTGGCCAATAGGTAACATCTAGGCAGCCTTTGGATTTCAAGTCTTGCTTAAAGTGCCAATGTCGGTTGCCGGGGTACTTCTTGCTACTAAGTGTCGTGATATGGGAAATGACCAAACCAAGGTCAGTTCCGACGTTGGTCAGAACCTGCTCCATCTCATCCAAGGTCATATCGCTTCTGATTTCGACTGGAATTTTTTTCGAATTGTCAGTGTCCTTGATGGCTACGCGTCTTGCTGTTGTCACCGAACGTCTCCATTTTGGTCGTGAGAGAAGACGACATTGCGCCCAAGTCTGACATCACGAGTTGGGTATTTGCGCATGCGTCAACTAGTCTGCGTCTTGAGAAAGCGAATACTCAACAGCGTTATCGACCAACTCCCCAAGTATCGCGGGATCAATCTCTTGAAGACTTAAGAAGTTGATGTGGCGGCGAAACTTTCCAGTTCCGACAAGAACCTGTTTTGGGTCCTTGAGTGCAGTGCCATTGCTAAAGGCAAGCTGGACATGATCTTTGTACGGAAAAACGCCGCAGAACTGTCCTTCCTTTTCATCCGGTTTTAGTGTGTAGAGCGTCCCGCCATATTTCGGAACTTTTTGCGCTCTTGGCGCTGATCGAAGAATGATCTCATCAAGCCTTTCGACAATCGCATCCTGCTCAATGCCGCTCATCGCCATTGTCGATCTCCTCATTGGTGCAAGTTCAGGATATGTGCGCAAGGGGCTTAATCACCTTGATTCAGGTCAATGCGAGATACGCCGAACGCCCTAAATCTGACCTTCTGATGCTAACAAAGGAGAGGGGCATCGTGCCATCCCCGCCGCCTCGTACCCAACATGCAGGGCGGTCAGCGTGGTGCCGAATATGTTGATGGTTTCGTTGAAATCGTCGATGACCGCTGCGTCGGCGTGGCCGCCGCCGATTTCGCAGGCTTCGCGCTTGAGCTTTTCAGCGAACATTTCCTGCCGTTCAGCGAGTGAGATCGCCAAGGCGTCGGTCAGCAGCACCTCGAACGGGTCGGCGCATTCATTGACGATGATGGATACCAAAAACTCTGTTTTCCAGAAGCGCCTGATTGGCCATGGCGTGATCATGGGTGGTCACCTTCGAGCAGGGCAATTGCGGAGGCATCCATTGGTTCCCAGATTGCGTGGATGTCGCGGATTGCCACCACGGCGGAGCGGTTGCGTTCCGGTGTCGGGATACCGACCGTCATATCCCCGTGTTCCAGCGCCCAGAGCAGGCGCGTGAAATCTTCATGCGCCTCTTCCAGCACGTCTCGTTCATGTGCGATATCGTAGCCTGAATCGAGCATGCAAGCCGTGGCTGCCACTGTCTGACCAAGGACGGTCAATCGGCCTGCCAGGTTCATTCGGGCCCGCCCGCCGCCATCAATGCTTTGGGCCAGTGCCGCATCGGTTTCCTGTGCAACTGAGTGTAGCAGTGGTGCCGAAAGGGTCAGTGCCCCGCCTACCGCAATCGTCAGTGCAAACTTTTTACCGTGGCGCACAGAATAAATTTTTTATACTCGTTACCACGCGTTTTCTGACACATGCGATGCCACGACAAGACTGATTTTTGCGCATGATCTGCCAGAAGCATCGGCATCAACAAAAATAGATCAGGTCATGGAGCCCGATTTGAATAGAGCGTCATTCGAACATGGTTTTCTCACGGCTTTAATTAAGCCAATAACTTCGTGGGTCGAAAAGTAGCCCACCCGCCGCAGGTCGCAGCGGGTGGGCGAAACGGATTAGCCCGACACGACCTGGACTCCGCTGCTGTCTACGCCGTCTGTAATGTCGGACGCGTCAAGCCGCAGCACGCCTGATCCGGAACCGTCCTGATAGACCTCGATCCCGGTATCGTCGCTGTCATCATTGTTGCCGGTGATCACTCCACTGGCGTCAATCAGGATGTTACCTCCATCCTCTTCTTCGAAGACGGCCCCTTTGCCACCATTGTCGGACGCAGTGACGCCCTGCAGCGTCACATGGACATCACCATTGCCCTGTTCGGTATATTTGAACCCGTCATCTGTGTTGCCGTCGGCAGTTGTGGTCCAGACCGCCATTGCGATGTTGCCGCCATCCTCTTCATCAAAATCAAGCCCCTCGTCGAGATTACCGGCGATTGTCCCGCCGATCATGATCCCTTCAATACTGCCGGGGCCCGCTTCGTCCACGTCGAACCCGTCATCAAGGTCCAGACCGAGTGCGAATTCGGCCACGCTGCCGCTGTCGTAGTAGCTGACTTCGCGTTCAACGCAGCGATCATCGGCGGATCCGGTGACGGGGCCGGGAATGAAGGTATCGGTCACGGCCCCATCTTCAAATTCAGCTTCGACCATGTCGGGCAATGACGCCGTCAGAACAGCGGGATCACAATAGCCGCCATTGTCACGGAAAACGTCGTTGCGGCTGATCAGTTGCACGTCGCCAGCCTGTCCTTCATCCAGTTCAACACCGTCCGCACCGACACGTTCGAACAGCGATCCGGTCGAGGCAAATATGATGCTTCCATCGCCCCGCTCGTCCACGCGAAGCCCGTCGGCGTCAAAGCGGCCATTGCCCACATTGGACACAGTGACATTGGTCAGGGTAACCGCAATCGACGCAGCAGAGCCTTGACCCGCACCGCCACCACCGCCGCCGCAATCATCGGCCAGCGTACAGTCGGAAATGTGGATGCCGTGTCCGGCCACATCTGCCACCGTCACATCTGACAGATGCACAGTCAACGTTCCGGTCTGGTCGTCGCGCACATCGACAAAAATACCCTTGCCCGCCGCACTGGCCAAATCGCCCCGGTTTTGAATGTCAAAGCCACCGGGCCCCGCAAATGTCAAAGACGACACCGTCAGATCGGCCCCGTTGGTGACTGCCAGCACGTCGACATTGGCGCTGGTGATGATCGACTGGCCGTTGCCCACCAAAGTCAGCGGCGCGGTGCCGCTGTAGACCAATGCGCTGTCGATGGTGATGTCGTCGTCGGTAGCGACGAATATCTGGCTGGCCGTCAGTGTTTCCGCGGCTATTTGTAAGGCTGCACGCAGCGATCCGTCGCCCGCATCATTTACACTTGTCACAATAAGGGGGTTCGCGCTGGCGACGCCAGCGGACGCGGCCAGCGCCAAGGCCGATATGGCCAGACGATTTCGAATTGTCATGTTACTTACTCCACTCTTTACATGTACTGCCACCGCAGCCTGTGAACGGAGTTTGTCATTTTTGTAGCGATTTGATGAAAGCCGGTCGAAACATGACTTAAGGACAGGTTCGATGGTGCTTAAGCACGAACCGGTGGCGATATGGCATTTATTTGAGGTGGTTTACCCTTGGCCGAAGGTGATCCGCTAACAAACACATCGGATGTATATAAGGACCGCACCATGCGTCCATTGCGGATACGATGGTGCGATCAAGTCTCGGTCGTCAGTGTTCAATGCCGCTCAGGGTCGACTATTCCGGCAACCGCAAGCGTACCCCGACCTCCAGCGCGTTCGGATCAGGAATGCGGTCACGGTTGGCGTTGTATATCTTCTGATATTGCAGCACGTCGCCATAGATCTCTTCGGCCAGGGTGCCAAGCGTGTCACCGTCCTTGACGATAACCAAACGTTCCCCGTTTTCGATGATAACGGTGGCGGCGGCAGGTGTGGCTGTGACCGGTTCGGTGGGTGCTACCGTCAGACCGGGCGAAATCATTTGAATATCCGCTTCCAGGTTGATCGTCATGACCTGCGACTGAGGCGCTTGCGCAAAGGTATAGGCACCTGAGCCGGTTGTCATTGGGAACTGCGCAATCTCGTAGTCCGGCAATTCGGGATAGTCTTCTGTCACTTCGGACCCCGACAGGCTTTCCAGAAACGCGACCAGATCGGCCTTTTCCTCATTGGTCAGCCCCAGCGGCTGGATCAGCGTTGACTTGGTGCCAAAGACGTCTTGCGTGCCACCGTCATTGTAGAAATCAACCACTTCTTCCAGCGTATAGAATACACCATTATGCATGTAGGGAGCTGTGTATTTCAGGTAGCGCAGCGGTGGTGTCCGCATGGTCCCGAGGTCGGCGGGATTGCGCGTCGCCAGAAAACGGCCCGGATCGCGGTCGAAGGACTCATAGACCTCTTTTTCGATGCCAAATCCACGCATCATGGTGCGGAATGTCACCTGACGCAGCGGCTCTTCGGTAAAGCCCGGATTTGGCGGCACGCTGGTGTTGTAGAACTGCATGTCTGTTGCAAGTGGCCCATTGTGGCAGGACAAGCAGTTGCCTTTGCCTTGAAAGACAACCAAACCCCGCACCGCCTGCAGGCTCAGCGCATCGGCCTCGCCCCGTGCAAAACGGTCGAACGGGCTGTCATCGGAAATCAAGGTCCGCTCATAAGCGGCAATCGCCTGACTGATGGTTTCGATGCTGGGTTCAGCATCCCAAATCTGTTCGAACCGCGAGACATATTCGGGGATTTGGCGCAGCCGTTCTTCGGCCAGAACCGCGTTGATGTTGGAGACAACCGATGTGCCCATGGCACCGGGAACCTGTTCCGTCAGTGACGGCACTGTCCCGTCCCAATGCATCCCGCCTGTCATATAGGCAGCGTTGACCAATGTCTGCGAATTGCGCCAGTGCATCGTGCCGGGATAGCCACGCGCAAGGTCAGATCCATCACCCCAGCCATAAGCGGGATCGTGGCAGCTGGCGCAGGATGTTGAGGCATCGCCAGACAGCCGCGTGTCAAAAAACAACAGCCGGCCCAAGTCGGACATCGCCTCTTCGTCAAAGCCTGTATTGGCCTGTTCCAAAGGCGGCAAGGGGCTGATCACAGGGAAATCCTGTGCAGCAAGACTGGTCGCGAAAACAGCTGATGACAGCGCAAGTACTCGATAAAACATTACTCTTCTCCTGAACCGATTATGTCCAAACCAAATCGAACCGCAGATCAGCTCCTTCTGTGACACTCAGATTGATCAGTTTCTCACCAAGCATGGGATGCCAGATGGCCAGTTCGTAGTCTCCTGGCGGGATGTCGGGCAATTCAAATTGCCCATCGACACTTGTGACCGCGATATATGGATTTGGCGACGTATACAGCCATGCCGCCATCCAGTTATGTGCATTGCAATCAATGGTCAAAAGATGCCCGCGACGCAGGCGCAATGGAATCCGGTCTTCCATACCCGCATTTGGCTGCGAGAAATTAAACATGGACCGGCGGGTGCCGCGATAGAATTCATACGCATGTATGTTGTGCAGAATAGGATCAAAATTCACGACATAGACGTCTGCCGTATTCTTGATGATCTGAACGTAGGGCTGAAAGCTGCACCCGATCTGATAAATGCGTGCTTCATCAAAGATCGGCTCCCACGCTTTTCCCTGCGTGATGTTGCGTATCTGAACGACAGTATCCGCCAAGGCACCGTCATCTCTCACGCGGATTGTTTGCGGCTCTCTGAGGCCTTCACCGCAGATCGTCGTGTCCTTGGTCACCCGGACTTTCGGAATATCAAACGACGGACCATCGTATTTGATGCTGCCCGTCAACCGGCCAGCGTTTCGCGGAACACCGATTTCCTGATAAGCCGGGCCACTTTGGGCAAAAAGGCTCGATCCGAAAGATAACCCAGCGGCACCGGATGCCGCGCCCAGCAGCAATTCCCGCCTATTCAAACTCGTCACCAACTCAACTCCACAACCTGTTTATTCACTACTCTTCGTCACCGAACTCCAGAACGTATTCGACCAGCGACCACGATTCATCTAGCGTCAGATTTCGACTAAAAGAAGGCATTGGTGTGCCGTCCAGGCCGGTTTGTATTCTCATCCAAATCTGTTCGGGATTGTTGCCGCCTTTGAATAACCCGGTCCGAAAATCGGTCGGCCGGATCGGCAGGCCGTCTGCGTCGCGCAAGTCCTGTGCAAGCACGCCGAGGCCATCGCCATTTGCACCGTGACATTCGATACATCCTTGCTCGACATAGAGCTGGCGCCCTTTTTCCACATTGGCGCTGTCAGGTCGCGGTTGTATGCCCCGCGATACGCCATAGCTGGCGATACCAGCAAATTCCTGAATGACTTTCAGCAGTTTCACCTGTTGATCGAAGCTCAGATGTTCAAAGGACGGCATGGACCGCCCGTAAGAGCCCTCTACCCCTCTGGTGATGGTTGTCAGCAGATCGACCGCCGCCGGTGGTTCGCCAAAACCGGTTGAGCGGAACTTGAAACTGCCCTGCGTGAAATCGCGCGGTCGTGGTGTGAATTGCGGTGCCAGACTGCCGCCGCCATCCCCGTTGGGCCCATGGCAAATGGCGCAGTTTTCGTTGTAGATCGCAAGACCTTCGGCGAAGGATTCAGAGTCTTCGGAATTGGTCTGTGCGACCGTCGGCTCAATTGCGATTACTGTGACGGCAACAAAAACAGCGACGCTCTTTAACGGGGACAGCACCATGATTCTCCCTAGTGAATAATTCCAACTGAAGGCCAGTAATGCACGTCGGGCGAGAAACCAATTGTTTCTTTTCCCGTTATTACTTTAGGACAGGTTCCGACACGAAAAAGCGACGGCGGCGACCGATAATGGCGGATCAGTGCGCGATCAATTCATCAATCTTGAGACCCACAAATGAAAATGCCGCGCCATTTGGGCGCGGCATTTTTTATTTCCCGGATGATTTCTGAAAAGATGCAGAAATCAGTTCTTGGCGTAGAATTCGACGACCAGGTTCGGTTCCATCGAGACCGGGTATGGCACGTCGCCCAGGCCGGGGGTCCGGGTGAAGGTTGCGCTCATCTTGTTGTGGTCAACGTCCATGTAGTCGGGCACGTCGCGTTCGGGCAGTTGCGCGGCGACCAGGACCAGCTCAAGCTGCTTGGACTTGTCGCGCACGGCGATCACGTCGCCTTCCTTGACCCGGTAGGACGGGATGTTCACACGGTTGCCGTTCACGGTCACGTGGCCGTGGTTCACGAACTGGCGGGCGGCAAAGATGGTTGGCACAAATTTGGCGCGGTAGACCACAGCATCCAGCCGGCGTTCCAGCAGACCGATGAGGTTTTCACCGGTGTCGCCTTTGACCCGCTCGGCCTCTGCATAGATGCGGCGGAACTGCTTTTCGGTCAGGTCGCCGTAGTAACCCTTCAGCTTTTGCTTGGCGCGCAGCTGCAGGCCGAAGTCGGACAGTTTGCCCTTGCGGCGCTGACCGTGTTGGCCGGGGCCGTATTCACGGCGGTTGACGGGTGATTTTGGGCGACCCCAGATGTTTTCGCCCATCCGGCGGTCAATTTTGTACTTGGCAGCGGTACGCTTTGTCATACGCTGATCTCCTTCTACTGTTGTGAAGGGCGTTGTCCTTTCCCCGGATTTGGCCGGGGCGACAGGCATCCCCTTGCGGGGGCCACCAACACCAATGAATGCCGGGCTTATAGACAGGATTCGTGCCATGTCAACGAAGATGGCGGCCCGCACTTGAAGTTGACGAAATAAGGTGCCGTTTGCGTCAAATTGTAACCATACCAGCCCGCTATTCCTGACGTTGGGGCAGCAATAAGGAACGATATCGCCCGTGTTTGTTAGTATTTTGTTAGTAGGTGTGGCGGCAGCGTGGCTGTCCATTCACCAGGTTGTGCGGCGCAAGCTGCACAACCTGCACAAATTCTTACCCGCGGCCTATCAATCTGCAATTGCTGCCCCACCTGCCGAGGACGATGCGCCACGGTTGATTCCGCTGGCGATTGACCTGATCCGCAAGGAACATTGCACCCTGCCCTATAACGCGCTGACCCCCGCAGAACAACGCATCGCCTTGCACGCCTATGCGGTCGAGCAACTGCCGCGCTGGGTGGTCAATATCGCGAAGCGGCGGTTGCGCAGCACTGAACGGACTGTTGTCAGTCAGTTGCAGTTCA
The DNA here is from genome assembly GCF_046762885.1 of Yoonia sp. SDW83-1. NCBI lineage: Bacteria > Pseudomonadati > Pseudomonadota > Alphaproteobacteria > Rhodobacterales > Paracoccaceae > Yoonia > Yoonia sp. SDW83-1. The sequence continues at coordinate 11,050 of NZ_JBKQXO010000019.1, read as the reverse complement.
TCAAGACATCACGCCCAGACCACAAGCCCATCCATTTCGGGGCGATCCGGGCGCAACAACGATTGCGTTCCGCCTCCGAAAGCTAGATGCATTGGCCATGTCCGACATGGCCCCGCCCCCGTGTTTTTACCATTTCGCCGCCGCCTTTGGTGCGGGCGGATTGCTGACGCTGATGATCCTGTTCAACGGCACGCTGGCGATTTACGGATCGCTTTATTTCGCATCCTGGGTGCCGCATCTGACCGGCACGGTTGCCGCGCTGGCTCTGCTCATCATCCTGCGTCCGAAACGGGTTGCCGCAGTTCGCCCCCCGCTCTGGACTTATCTGGGCGGTGTGTCCGGGGCGCTGACGGTCATGCTGACCTCGGCCACGATGAACACGGCCCTGGCCTTGTCCGGGACCATCGCGCTTGGGCTGGCGGGGCAAGTGATGTTCAGCCTGTTCGCGGACATGCGCGGGCTGTTCGGGCTGCCGCAACGGATGCCCGGCGCGCGCGATTACCTTTCGCTGACCCTGATCATCGCGGGCAGTCTGATCCTGATTTTCTACGGGGGCGGCGCATGATTATCTTTGCGGGTCTTGCGGTGCTGGCGGGCGTGCTGGTGGGCCTGTCGCGGCAGATCAACGGGCGGCTGGCGCTGTCGACTTCTGCCATGGAATCATCGTTCTGGAACCATATCGTCGGGCTTGTCTTTATCACTTCGGTCGCCCTGTTGTTGGGCGGGCTCTTTGCGGCCGCACCGCAGGCATCGCCATGGTGGGCCTATCTGGGCGGACCGATCGGGGTGATCTTTATTGCGGCGGGCAGTTGGCTGATTGCGCGGATCGGGGCAGCACAGACCGCATTGCTGATCATTGCCGGACAGATGATTTCAGGTGTCGCGCTGGATATCATCATGGGCGCGCCTGGCAGCATTTGGGCACGCAGCATCGGAGTCGCCCTGATCCTGGCGGGCATGTGGGTCGCCCAGGGTGGAAAACGCCCCGAACCGGCAGATCGCTAAAGTTTTATCCAGTTTTCCGGATGTGCGGCTGGCGAGACCCTTGCATTGATACCAGCATTTAACCAGCGGCGGGTTAGGACGGTGCGCAATCACGAACTGATCAAGGAAATTGCGCATGTCTATCAAAGCCCTATTGCACCTGATTTTCGCGTTTCTCATCGCGACCCCGGCCCTGGCCCAGACGCCTGAACCGGTGACACTGGAACCCATGGATCTGCTTGATGCGGAACTGATCGTGATCGGCGCTGACGGGACCGAAAAACGCTATACCCCCGAACAGCTTGAAACGCTGACCACCTACCGGCTGCGCACGACCACGCCCTGGCGGCCGGACCCGGCGGATTTTGACGGCGTACTTTTGTCAGACATCCTGAAGGAAAGCGGGCTGCATGATGTCGCGGCCATCCGGGTGACCGCCGAAAACGACTTTGGCTCGACACTGCAGCGCGCTTTGTGGGAAAACGTGCCGGTTCTTGTGGCGACCCGGGTGAACGGGCAACCTCACTCGCGCCGGGAACGCGGACCGATCCAGTTTGTGATCGGCGCGGATGACTATACCTCCTCCGGACTGGCGACCGAGGCGCATCTGGTCTGGATGGCCGCCCGGATCGAAGCGGAATAGGCACGAATATTGCCCACCCGGATCAACAAACACATGACCACCTACCAGACGCGCGGTGCGTTCTGGGGGCGCATTCTGGCCGGCGCCTGTGTGCTGGCCATTCTGGCGGTGTGTCTGGTTGCGGGCAATTACGTGCAGGCCACTGTTAACCAACTCAAAAGCACCCATCAGGTGTTCAACGATCGCCAGTTGCGCAACGGCTATGTCGCGATGAGCGATATCCAACGCCTTGTTCTGGTTCTGCAGGAAGCGCTGAGCGCTGGCAGGATGACCCCGGAAGCTGCGGCCGATTTTCAGGCAGCGGCCGATTTTCTTTATGTACGCACCGATAATTTTCGCCGGGTGCTGGGCACAAGGACGGATCAGCAGACCGCCCGTCAGGCCATTGCACAGCTTGAGGTCATCGGTGCCATCGCTGATGATGCCATTGCGGCAGATTTCGATGATCTTGACCAGCTTTGGATTGATCTGACCGAACAATCGCAACAGGCGCGGCAGGCGCTGGTTATCTATATGGACGAAATGCGTCGTCTGCAGGATGCGCTTCTGCTCAAGCAATCACTGGCGGTGGAAAGGCAGCTGTCGTTGCTCTGGACGACGCTGGGCGGATTGACGGTGCTGGGCATTGCCGCGATCGTTCTTCTGCGCCGCGAGGTCATGTCCAGGCGTGCCCGGCAGGTTGCGGAAGAACGGGTCCATCATCTGGCCTTCTTCGATTCACTCACCGGGCTGCCCAACCGGGTGCAGTTTCAGGACAGGATGACCGCGCTTTTGAACGGAAATGCGGCGGTCACCTTGCTGCTTGTCGATCTGGACGATTTCAAACTGGTCAATGACACGCATGGACATGCGGCCGGTGATGCGATCCTGCGCCATGTGTCAAAGACGCTCAGCCGGATTGTACAGGATCAGGACGCATTCTGCGCGCGCCTGGGCGGCGATGAATTTTCGGTCCTGATCCAGTCGGATGATCTGGGTCGCTTGATCCCGTTATGTGAGCGGATCATCAACGACGTTGGCGAAACGATCCAATTCGAGGGCGAGGCGCTGGCGGTGAATGCCAGTATCGGCCTGGCCACCAACACCCAGATCGGGGCGGAAATTGACGTCAACGTGGACAGCCTGTTTCGCGTCGCCGATTTCGCGCTTTATGCGTCAAAATCCAATGGTCGCAAGATTTTCACGATCTATGATAAAGAGCTTGAACAGCAGTTTCTTGACCGTCGCGCCATGGTCGATGAACTCCCACGGGCAATCACGGATGGCAGCATGGAGTTCTTTCTGCAGCCGAAGGTTCTGCTGAATACCGAAGAAACATATGGGTTTGAGGCATTGGTGCGGTGGCGCCGCAACGGGGAAATCGTACCGCCGCAGATCTTCATCGCCACGGCCGAGGAAAGCGGTGTGATCACCGATCTGGATTGTCATGTACTGCGCCAGGCGAGCCGCAAACTGGCACAGTTCAATGCCCGGCATGGCACGGAATTTTCGGTCAGCATCAATTTTTCAGCCTTGCATTTCAATTCCGACAAACTCGTCGGTGTGATTGCCGAGGCGTTGGTGTATTCCGGATTGCGCCCTGATCTTTTGACCATCGAAATCACGGAATCGGTGGAAATGCGCGACTGGGACAAGGCCAAGCAGATCATCGCCGGCATTCACAATCTGGGGGCCAAGATTGCCATTGATGATTTTGGCGCCGGTTTCTCTTCGCTGGCTTATCTGCGCAAAACCGTAGCCGATGAGATCAAGATCGACAGGTCACTGATCGAAGATATCGAAAGCTCTGACACATCGCGGTTCCTGCTGGATTCGGTGCTGGACATTGCCCATAACCTGAAGTTCGCGGTGACGGTCGAAGGGATCGAAACCGCCCAGCAAGCCCGCATCGTCAGCGAGATGGGCGCGGGCAATGCGCAGGGCTATTTCTTTGGCCGCCCCCTGCCCGCCGATGAGGCATTGTCGATTGCACTGGATCAGATCGCGGGCACAGAACCCGCCGTCGCCCTAGGGTGACCGATATGGCTGGGGCAACCAACCCGATTTTTACAAAACTCGCGGCGTTGATCCAGAGATGCGGTATGTCAGGAGCGCTGACGCATCCGGTCCAGGAATGTCGTCCAGCCCCCAGGCGCCAAGAGCACCGAGATACCAAGCCCGCCAAAGAAACCTGACAGCTCGGCAATCCATGATGGCGGTGGCGGTGCCTCGGCGATTAGGCCAAACACCACGCCAAAGATCAGTTGAATCAAGAGCAGCACACCAATCAGGCGAAAGGCAAGCAACTGGTTCTGACCCGCCTGCCCCAGTTGCAGCCACAGCGCATATGTATAGGCGCCGATCAGGCCATAAACCGGGGTAAACCCGCCATAAAGCGGGAAATCCCCATTCGCCAGCAGGCCAAACACAAACGCGCCGACGATGCTGGAAAACACATAGATGACCAAGACCTTCAGCCCGCCGTAATATTCGCCTGCGAACTTGCCCAGGGCCAGGGTCAGCGCGGCGCAGAACGCCACCTGGGTCAGTTGGGCATTGACATAAGGATAGGTGACAAAGCGCTTGAGCATATCGAAAGAGTAATCCGCCCGCTCCACCACCCGATCAAACACGCGCGTCGAAAAGCCGAATTCATTGACCGCATTCAATCGCCAGCTCAACCCCTGCGGTCCGCCAATAAAACCGTTATTGGCCAGTTGCAGAACAACCTCGATGCCGACAATCAAGAGCGTCAGTGCGATCACAACAGGCGGGATGGCATTCAGCGGCTTTTCGGGGGTCATCGGGCGGCCTTTGCGGGCAGTTGAAGTTGACGGGTCTGTCTGGCATGGGTATGCGACGCCTGCCCCGAAATCCAGCCCCGAAACCAAACCGGACCCTGACATGACCGACACAAAATTCACCCCCCGCGTCTTTTCCGGGATCAAGCCCTCTGGCGGGTTGCAACTGGGTAACTATCTGGGGGCGATCAAGCGGTTCGTCGGCATGCAGGGCGAAATGGAAACCGTCTATTGCGTGGTCGATCTGCACGCCATTACTGTCTGGCAGGACCCGGCAGAGCTGGCCAATGGCACGCGCGAGGTCGCCGCAGGTTATCTGGCCGCCGGGCTGGACCCGACCAAATCCATCCTTTTCAACCAGTCACAGGTGCCCGCCCATGCTGAACTGGGCTGGGTCTTCAGCTGCGTCGCCCGCGTCGGCTGGATGAACCGGATGACACAGTTCAAGGACAAGGCGGGTGCCAATGCCGAAAAGGAGTCGCTGGGGCTTTATGCCTATCCGGCCCTGATGGCCGCAGACATCCTGCTTTATCACGCCACCCATGTGCCGGTGGGCGAGGATCAGAAACAGCATGTGGAACTGACGCGGGATATCGCCGCTAAATTCAACCACGATTTCAAATCGGATTTCTTCCCGATCACCGAACCGGTGATCGACGGGCCAGCCACGCGGGTGATGAACCTGCGGGATGGGACGAAAAAGATGTCCAAGTCGGGCGAAAGCGACATGGAGCGGGTCAACATGACTGATGACGCCGACACCATCGTCAAGAAATTCAAAAAGGCCAAGACAGACCCGGCACCGCTGCCCGAAACCGTCGAGGGGCTCAAGGACCGGCCAGAGGCGCGAAACCTTGTCGAAATCTATGCGGCACTCGATGATACCACGCCAGAGGCCGTGATCGCCCAATATCCCGGCGCAGGCTGGGGCACGTTCAAACCCGCACTCGCTGACCTGGCAGTGGCAAAACTGGCCCCTATCGCCGATGAAATGGGGCGGCTGATGAACGACCCCGCTGAAATCGACCGGATCCTGGGTGAGGGGGCGGAACGGGCGCGTGCCATTGCCGACCCGATCCTGCAAAAGACCTATGACATCGTGGGGTTGCTGCGGTCGTAAGCAAGGCGCGGGGGGCGCGGCGACAGGGGCAGACGCGTGATCCTGTCTGTGTCCCGTGGCGGGGACCATGCCATGGTCAGGCTGTGATGACGCCGGACCGGACCGTAGCGGCCCAGTTTGCAGGCCGGGACCAGCGTGATTTCACATTTCTGCACCATCACAGCCCGTCCCATGATCAACTCTCCAGCGCGTCCAGAGCCCGTTCGCGGGCGCGCAGCGAATGGCCATAAACCTTCACATTCGGAATGCCCGCAATCTCACTGGCCATGAACCAGTCAACCGCCGCCAGCGCCCCGTTATTGCAATAGGTGATTACCTCGCCACGCTGCCATTCCAGCCCGGCATCCTTGATCCGCATGAAAATCTCAAGATCGTCACCGGCCATGCCCTTGTCGCCGGTGATCAGTTCCTCGGCATTCAGGGTGAATGACCCTTCGATGGATGCGTCACTCATGATCTGATGCAGCGGGCGGGCATCCAGCAATTGCGCGTCGCTGGTGCCATTGATGACGGCATCCACATCCTCATGAGTGGCAAGCCAGGTCTGATCTACCGTGATGACCTCTTGCGATGGCACGATCTCGACCGCTTCGGTGGACATCTCGCCGCCCATATCCTTCCAGCCGCGCACCCCGCCATTCAAAATGGCGATGTTTTCAAAACCGGCGGTCTTCAGCACCCAATAGACCCAGGCGGCCGATCCAAAGTTGCCGCGCGCGGCACTGCTGTGCACGATCACGACGGGACGATCCTTGGTCAGGCCCATGGACTGGATGGCACGGGTCATATCCGCATCAGTGGGCACGTTCAGCGGGTCGGTCCAGATATTGCGCCAGGTGCCATAGGGGACATTCACCGCACCGGGAATATGGCCGCTGGCATAGCTGTAAAGGCTACGGATGGCGCGCGGGTTGCGGATATCGACGATCTGCGGCTCTGTCAGGCCCATCAGTACCTGCAGATCAACCGCGCCGATCAACGGGGGGACCTGCACCTGTTCTACAGCACTGTCTGCCAGCGCGCTGGACGCGTACATTGATTGCTGGGCCGTTGCAGGACTTGCCATGATCAGGCTCAGCGCCAGCGCGGCAGCCACTGTCGCTTTGGCAAGGATCGGGCGGTTGGACATTACAAACATCGGGGTACTCACTTACTCACTGTCGCTTGTCTGATACCGGTTCAACAAAGCCGAATGAGGGCGCATTCCCGACCAAAGCTGGCTTTTTCAAGGGACGAAAAGTGACTTTACGGCAACTGAAGATGAACGGGACAGGTCAGGGAACCGCCTTTCAGGATCCGTCAGACCGGGCGGCGATGCGCCGCCATGGGCAGAATTAGACCCCAACGGGTCTGGCGCGGGGCACCCTGCTTGCGAAATCCGACCTTGGCATAGGCGGCGATGGCGCGGGTATTGTCCGGATGCGGGTCGATCGCAATCAACGGGGCCCCTGCATCAAACAAATCTCCCATACGCTGCGCGATAAATCCGGGGCCGTGCCCCTGCCCCAACATATCTGCGGGGCCAATGAACTGATCAATGCCGCGCGCGCCCGGCGGAAGATGGGAAAAGTGGTGATCCGTCCACCCATGCACATCATAATCCTGCAGGTAGCCAAAGGGCGTGCCATCCATCGACACAATCCACTGCGAGACGCGCGGATCGGCCAGATCCGCCGCATCATAGACCGGGTCATCATCCCACCACCGCGCCACATGCGGCAGCGCCTGCCAGGTGCTGACCATCGGCAGATCATCCATCGTGGCCGGACGAAACTGATATTGGCGGATGGGTTCCATAGCATCAGCATCGCAAATCAGGACCGGTCCGCGAAAGGCACAATCCTTAACGCCCCGTTCATCTTTCCGCCGGGCGGGGCGTTAATGCGGTGATTTGGGCCTTTGGGGTCCGACGCAAGGCCGACGCTTTGCCGACGCGATGCCGACCGGCGATTTCGCACCAAACCCCAATGTTAACTGATGATTCGCTCATTCAGGCAAATCGTGGTGTTGCGCCGTCCTGCCGCACCCACCGAACGTTGCGCACACACTGTCATAAATCTGAAACGCGCCGGGTGAATTCTGCAGCCATCCGGCGGAACAGAATCGCTTTGCCCGCCATTGCACGATGCCCATACCGTCCCTCGGGTTCATCCTGCAGGCGCGTTCGATGTTCCCCGGCATCGAACGCGCCGCCCCTTCTTTACCTTCGGTAAACGCAGGCCTAGGGTTCCGGCAAGGGAGAGACGAAAATGGCAACCGGGACGCATATCCGCACATATTTTCAAGGGCAATGGCATGATGGCGATATCCCCATCATGCGCGCTGCCGATCATGGCAGCTGGCTGGGCACAACCGTGTTTGACGGTGCGCGTGCGGTCAACGGGCTGACCCCGGATCTTGATCTGCATTGCGCCCGCGCCAACCATTCCGCCAAGGCGCTGATGCTGACACCCACGGTCAGCACCGACGATATGCTCGCCATCATCCGCGAAGGCCTGCAGGCCTATCCCAAGGACGCCGCGATCTATATCCGGCCCATGTATTGGGCGATCCACGGTGATGCGGCGGCCATCGTGCCCGATCCGGGCGAGACCGGCTTTGCCATCTGTCTAGAAGAAATCCCCTTTGCCCCGCCCACCGCCACCACCACGCTGGGGCTGACGAAATTCCGACGGCCGGTGATGGAGGATAATGTGGTCAACGCCAAGGCGGGCTGCCTTTATCCCAATAACGCCAGGATGTTAGCCGAGGTGCGCACACGCGGCTTTGCCAATGCTCTGGTCGCTGACGCGATGGGCAATGTGGCCGAAACCGCCACCACAAATGTGTTCATGGTCAAGGATGGGGTGGCGTTGACGCCCATCGCAAACGGCACGTTCCTCGCCGGGATCACCCGCGCCCGGCACATCGCCAATATGAAGGCCGACGGGATAGAGGTGCATGAGACCGTGCTGACCTTTGACGATTTCCGCGACGCCGATGAGTTGTTTCTGTCCGGCAATATGTCCAAGGTCACGCCCGTCACCGCCTTTGAAGACAGGCAGTATCAGGTTGGCCCGATCACCAAGCGGGTGCGCGAGTTGTATTGGGATTGGGCGGCGTCCAACGCATGACGGATTGGCGCAGGATCGCTGTCAGACTGCTGCTTCTCGCCGCCCTGTCGGTCGTCGGGGCCATTGCGGCGATCCTGCTCAAACTTCCCATCCCGCTGTTGATCGGACCTGCAGTCGCCACGACCATTGGCGCGCTTGGCGGGCTTGACCTGCGGTTCCCGAAACCCCTGCGCAACGCGGTCTTTCTGGTTGCGGGTGTCGCAATCGGGGCCACCGTTTCACCGGCGTCGGTCGTGGCGTTAACCAAATGGCCATTTGCCTTTGCCATCCTCGGGTTTTCCCTGATCGCGATGGTTCTGCTAGGGCAGCGATTGATGCAGCGCCTGATGGGAACCGATGCCCGATCTGCCTTGCTTGCGGCCACGCCAGGGCATCTGAGCTATGTCATCGCGCTGGGCGAAGACCTCAAACTCCCGACCGAGCGGGTCGCCATCGTGCAATCAATCCGGCTTTTGGCGCTGACATTGGCCGTCCCTTTCGCCGCCTATCTGGCGGGGATTGAAACAGGCGTCGGGATCACGCCCAGCGACACGACCGAGATGACCCTGCTGCAAACGGCCCTTTGCCTTTTGGCGGCCGCAGCGCTGGCACCGCTGGCGATGTATCTGCGCATCCCTGCCGCCACCCTGATCGCCGGTATGGCCGTCGGGGCCGCCGCGCGGCTGATCGGGTTCACGCCCGGAACGCTCAGCCACTGGATCGCCTATCCCGCTCTTGCGGCCATTGGCGCCTTGATCGGCACCCGGTTCGTGGGGATCAGGCTGCAGGAATTGCGGCAATCGGCATTTGCCGGTCTTGCCGGCACGACACTGGCCGCGCTGATCACCCTTTTGGCCGCTCTGGCAGCGATGCGGATCGTGGATATGCCGCTCTTGCATGTGCTTGTGGCCTTCGCGCCCGGCGGTCTTGAAACCATGACGGTCATGGGGGTCGCCATCGGGGCCAATCCCGGCTTTGTGGCGGCGGCCCATGTGGCGCGGCTCTTACTGCTGTCGGTGCTGATCCCGGTCATGATCGGACGTGCGCAAGGCCCGTTGCCAGCGCCGCGCTGATACGACACAATCGGCCCGACTGAGGGAGAATACCATGCGCAAGTTTCTGGTCGTGCTGGATGACAGCCGCGAATGTCTGAACGCGATGCGCTTTGCCGCGATGCGGGCGGCGCATTCGGGCGGGGGCGTTGCGATCCTGTCGATCATTCCGCCTGATGAATTCAATCACTGGATCGGCGTGGGCGAGATCATGCGCGCCGAAGCCCGTGAACGGATCGAGGTGCATTACGAAGTCTTCGCCAAGTGGATGCGCGACAAACAGAACGTGCATCCCGAACTGATCATCCGCGAAGGCGAACCATTGGTCGAGATCATGAACCAGATCAAGGAAGACCCGGATATCGGTGTGCTGGTTCTGGGCGCGGGCACCGATAACAAGGGACCGGGCCCGCTGGTCACGCATCTAAGCCGTCAGGCAGGCAGCCTGCCCATTCCGATCACGATTGTGCCCGGTGATTTGTCCAAGGAACGGCTTGAAGCCATCACCTGATGGATCGCCACGCGGCATGGGCCGTCACCGCCGCCATCCCCCTGCTGGCGCTTGTGTTCTACGGCGCGACGCGTCTGCTACCACCATTCTGGGGATATTTCGCCGCGCTGGCGGTGTATTGGGGCTGCATCCTGATCCCCTTGATCGCGTGGCGCGGCGGCTTTCGCCTGACGCGTTTGCAGCTCAAATGGCCCGCTTGGTGGCTGGTCATTGTCAATGTCTTGGTGATCTTGGCGGTCGCCGTTGCGGCCATTCTGGCACTACTGGACAACGCCCTGCCGCTCTGGATCATCGCGGTCATGGCGACATGTGCGGTGTTAAACGGCACACTGGAAGAACTGTTCTGGCGCGGCACCGTGTTGCAGGACGACGCGACACGGTCTGATCAGGCGATACAGCTTTTCCTTTTCACCGGCTGGCACATTGCCTTGCTGTTCGCCGCTGACGTCGCGATCACCGGCGGTGCAACAGCACTTTTGGGCGGCGCATTGCTCGGCGGAATTCTATGGACCGCATCGAAAGTTCAGACAGGTACGGTCGGATTCGGCGTGCTGGCACATGTTGGTCTGAACCTGTTTGCCTTCACCGAACTGGCCGCGAACAACGTGATTTGATTTCATTCCGGTCACACCCCCGCGAATTGGTAGAAATAATTGCGCCTCACGCAATTGGGTGCGCCTGAAATCTGTGAACGGCTGAAAGAGTTTGCGGGGGTCCGAGACTGACCTAGGGGCAGTCTGGCGCACAGATCGGGGTGGGGTTCTGTGCATGGATGCACGCGAGAGGCAGGTAGGGTGCCGCGCCCTCATGTCAAGCACTTGAGCCGATCACATTCAGCCCCGTTTTCGTGATCAGCACGGCCCTACCC
>NZ_JBKQXO010000018.1:0-56823 GCF_046762885.1 Yoonia sp. SDW83-1 | reverse complement strand
GATCGTATAGGTCTCACCATCAAACCCCAACAACTCACCCTCAATCGACATCTCAGCATTCAACGCCGTCAACGTCACAGTCTGTGCGAAGGCCGATGTTGCCAGAAGCGACATAGCCGTTCCCACCAAAAGGTTTTTCCTACTCGTCCAATACATTCTGCTGGCTCCTTACCAATTTCGGTTCGAGAATTGCGGCCGTATTCCGACCACAGGTTCAGCACTTCATTTTTCGGGAGATTTGGCTTTAATTGTGTCAGAAAGATTTAATCTTCGGACATTATCTTGCAAAAAACGCAAGAGTTAATTCGGTTTTCTGAAGTCCGCTAAGCAGATCAAGAATCAATTGATTGTCGCAAAGACGGCTCGCGGAGACTGAAAGCCCCAAAGGTCATGTCGTATCTGCATCAACGATTTTCAGAGCAGAAAAAGCGTTCTTCATGCAATCGATAAAAGCCTCTGTCGCAGGTGATATCGCCGCGCCGAGCGGTGTGAGGATACCATAATCCAGCGTCAATCGGTCGACTAAGGGCCGCACCACGACAGGCCCGTTTGCGCACATCGCGGTAAACTCGTCAGTAATCGTGTATCCAAATCCCTGTGCCACCAGGTTGACCGCGATCAAAGATGACGAGGTGTGCATGCCAATGCGCGGTTTCACATTAGCGACCATAAAGGCTGCGGCGATCTGTTGTTGCAACAACGTATCAGGTGTCAAGGCCAACAAGTTTTCATCAATAAGATCGCTGATCAATACTTTCTCGCGTGCGCCAAGAAAGTGGTCCTTGGGCAGAACAACAACCGCCTGGGTGCTGCCAAGTGGGCGGATATCAAGTTTAACATTTTCAATGGGCAATGGACCAAACCCAACATCAAACTGGCGCCCCGTCAGCCAACGTTCCATTTCGCGACGGTGATGCGTTTCCAGGGTCAACGCGATGTCTGGATTGGCCTCGCGAAACCGAATTGCTGCGCGCGGCAGCACGCTATTTGCCAGCCGGGACATCGCAACAACCCGCACCTGCTGACCAGTGCCCTTCCGAATGTCGCTGGCGATATCGGACAGCTGCTCAATACCGGCAAGAATGCGTTCGGCTTCCTGAAAGAAGCGCCTCGCCTCGTCTGTGGGTCTTAAGGCTCGCCTGTCGCGATGAAAAAGAGTGAAGCCAAGTTCATGTTCAAGATTGGTGATCATGCGCGACACTGCAGGCTGGCTGAGGTTCATATCGGTCGCAGCCCCTACCAATGAACCGCGACGCATGATCAGACAGAATGCATGAAGTGCCTTTGGAACCATCTCGCCATTTAGCGCGAACCAACGTCGGATCGCAAAAACATTCTGCGTGGTACGGATCCACCTTGACCTATGTGTTGGGAAGTATCGTCATGTCCCATTACAAATCAGCGTGGACTAGCCCTTGGATCGTTAAGACGTCCGAGGCATATCATCTGCCAATCATGTTGGTACGATGTCAGCGTTGCTTTCAGCAGCTACCGCTGAATACGCGTGCAGTTTGCTTTAAACCGGCATTCCTTGCAAAGTTGAGGAATACACGAAGCAACCTTTTCGATTGAAGTGCGGAATGGCATTGATGTGATCCCAAGATATGCCGCCGATATTGGAGAGTACGTAGGCTTCGAGAGGCGAAGCCCATTAAGCAGCGTGCTTGGCGCTTTTCCAACAAAGACGCTTGCTTTCGATCAGTTCGAGCGCCGCGTCACCGAAGTTTTTGGCTTCTCACTATACTTCTGCGAGATAAGATCTTTCGCTGCGGCAATGAGCCGTTGCGGGTTGGAAGCGCGATCCGCGTGCCATTGCGAGTGCCACAGCAGGGTAGGCCTGCAAACCCAAATCGCGTCTGCGTCACTGAATCTCATTGCGAGCACAGCACCCGCGTTGACCCAGCGACAATGTGCTTGGCATCGCGGGGCAATCGTGATCGTATGCGATTATTCGCGCGGCGCACCGTTCGCGCGTCAACCAAAAACCGTGGGGGTTCCATTACATCGGGGTGTCACGCCGTACATGCGGCGCAAGACCACGATTCTTGTGCCATCCGCGATAAGCGACAGTTGGAGGAAACAAATGTCTCTTAAACAAAAACTGGCCACAGGGTTGCTGATGGCCGCACTTGGCGCGTCCGCGGCATCCGCGCAATCGCTGGTCTATTGCTCCGAAGGATCGCCGGAAGGATTTGACCCGGCGCTTTACACCGCAGGCACCACTTTTGATGCCTCGAGCCACCCGATCTACAACCGTCTGGCCGAGTTCAAGGTGGGCACGACCGAGGTGATCCCGGCCCTGGCCGAAAGCTGGGAGGTGTCAGAGGACGGCATGACCGTCACCTTCAGCCTGCGGCAGGGGGTTCAATTCCATTCCAACGATATGTTCACCCCGACGCGTGACTTTAACGCTGACGATGTGATCTTTTCGTTCAACCGACAGAAGAACGACGACCATCCCTATAACGGTGTGTCGGGCGGGACATGGGAATATTTTGACGGCATGTCGATGCCCGATCTGGTCGACAGTATCGAAAAGGTCGACGACTACACGGTCCAGTTCAACCTGACCCGTCCCGAAGCACCGTTCATTGCCAACATGGCAATGGATTTCGCATCAATCGTGTCGGCTGAATACGGGCAGGCCATGCTGGATGCGGGCACACCCGAGATGATGAACCAGGCCCCGATTGGCACCGGTCCCTTCAAGTTCCAGGCCTATCAGAAGGACGCCGTGATCCGGTATCTGCGCAATGATGACTACTGGGGTGATCCGGCCAAGGTCGAAGCGCTGATTTTCGCGATCACGCCCGATGCGTCGGTCCGCTATCAAAAGGTGCAGGCCGGTGAATGCCACGTGATGGCCTATCCCAACCCTGCCGATGTGCAGGCCATGAAGGACGCGTCGGACATCGTGGTGATGGAGCAGGAAGGCCTGAACGTTGGTTATCTGGCCTACAACTCAACTCAGGCCCCATTTGACAATGTTAATGTTCGGCGCGCGCTGAATATGGCGATCGACAAGCAGGCGATCATCGACGTGGTCTTCCAGGGCTCTGGCCAGATTGCCAAAAACCCGATCCCGCCGACCATGTGGTCCTACAACGATGCGATTGTCGATGATCCGTATGATCCAGAAACTGCCAAAGCGATGCTGGAGGCCGAAGGGGTTACTGATCTGTCGATGAAAATCTGGGCCATGCCTGTGCAGCGACCCTACAACCCGAACGCCCGACGCATGGCTGAGCTGATTCAGGAAGATTTCAGCAATGTGGGTGTCGAAGTCGAGATCGTGTCTTATGAATGGGGTGAATACCTGTCCCGTTCGCGCGAGTTGGACCGTGACGGTGCCGTACTGTTGGGTTGGACCGGGGACAATGGTGATCCCGACAACTTCCTTGCTGTGCTGTTGGGCTGTGATGGTCGCGAAAATTCGAACCGTGCCCAGTGGTGCCACCAGCCGTTCGAAGACCTAATCCAACAGGCCAAGGTTTTGCCAACGCAGGAAGAGCGTCAGCCGCTTTATGAGCAGGCGCAGGTGATCTTTAAGGAACAGGCGCCTTGGGCCACCATCGCCCATTCGGTCGTCTACATGACCATGCGCCCCGAAGTTGAAGGTTACGTTGTGCACCCGCTGGGTGGCCATATCTTCAACCAGGTTGGTCTGTCGCAATAAGCGATCAAGACATGTTGGGGGCGGCCCGGTTGCCGCCCCCATCCCATTGAAGGCCCTATCCCTTGTTACAGTCTCTTTCAGACCGTATGGCCGCCTATGCCGGCATTGCTGCCGATCTTGGTTTGGACGCCGTGGCGCTTGTGCCCGGCCCGAATTTTACGCGCGCCTTTGAGCATGTGTTCATGAGCCATGAGCGGCCTTTCTTGATGGTTATTCCAACTCAAGGCGCACCTGCCGCACTTGTGCCCAATCTCGAACTGCGAAGCTGGGATCTCGTCGGGTTCGATGGCGCCGTTTTCGACTGGCGCGATCAGGATGGCTATGACGCGGTCTTTGCCGCGCTGATGGATCATCTGTCGATCCGATCTGTTGCCGTCGAAGGGCAGGTGATGCGTGTGTTTGTCCATCACGCGATGCTGAAGGCGCAGCCGGACCTGCAGATCATCGATGCAGAGCGCGAGATTTCCGGGCTGCGAATGATTAAGACGCCGCAGGATATCGCGGCGCTGACAGATGCGATTGCTATTTCGGAACGTGCGTTGGCCAAGACGCTGGACAGCGTCCGGATTGGCCAGACTGAAAAGGAGATCGAACAGACCCTGATCCAGGCGCTTTTTGCCGAAGGGGCCGAGGATCAGTCGTTTCATCCCATTGTCGCCGCAGGTGATGGTTCTGCCCGTCCGCATGCGAAGGCGCGTGCGGATCATGCAGTGAAGGCGGGCGATGCGCTGCTGCTGGATTTCGGCGCGCGCAAACATGGGTTTTGTGCCGATATCACCCGGACCGTGTTTTTGGATCACGCCACTGATGAGGCGCAGGCAGTTTATGACACGGTGCTGCGCGCGAACCTGAAGGGGTTTGAAGTAACAAGGGCCGGCGTGACAGCCCATCAGATCGACGATGCGGTGATCGGCGTGCTTGAGGCGTCACCTTTTGCCGACCGCATCCGCACCAAGACCGGGCATGGGCTGGGCCGAGAGGTGCATGAGGCCCCCTATATCGTGCGCGGCAACCATATGGTTTTGCCTGCCGGGACGGTCTATACAAATGAACCGGGCCTTTATGAGATCGATAATTTCGGCGTGCGGATCGAGGATGATGTGCTGATCACCGATGATGGCTGCACCTCGCTGACGCAATTCCCGAAGGAGCTGACGGTGCTGAAATGCTGAACTATGTCCTGAGCCGTCTGCTAACCTTTGTGCCGACATTTATCGGGGTCACACTGATTTCCTTTGCCTTTATCCGCGTATTACCCGGTGACCCGATCATCGTCATGGCTGGTGAGCGCGGATTGACCGACGAACGTTATGCCGAATTGTCTGCCCAGTTCGGGTTCGACCGCCCGATGTATGTGCAGTTCTGGGAATATCTGACTGGGGTTCTGCAGGGGGATCTGGGCAATTCATTTGTGACCAAGAAACCGGTCTGGGACGAGTTCTTCGCGCTGTTCCCTGCCACGTTGGAATTGTCGATCTGTGCGATGATCTTTGCCGTGGTGCTGGGCTTGCCTGCGGGGGTCATTGCTGCGGTGAACCGTGGCAAATTCTTTGACCGGGCGCTGATGTCCACGGCGCTGATCGGGTATTCGATGCCGATTTTCTGGTGGGCACTGCTGTTGATCATCGTGTTTTCCGGCAATCTGCAATGGACGCCGGTGTCGGGCCGGATTGACCTAATCTACTACTTTCCAAATGCCACGGGGTTCATGCTGATCGACAGCATCGCATCGGGGCAGAGCGGGGCCTTCACGTCAGCTGTGCGTCACCTGATCCTGCCGACAATTGTTCTGGGAACCATCCCACTAGCGGTCATTGCACGCCAAACGCGGTCTGCCATGCTGGAGGTCCTTGGCGAGGACTATATTCGCACCGCCCGCGCCAAGGGGCTGTCGCCCGGTCGGATCAATGGCGTGCATGCGCTGCGCAACGCCCTGATCCCGGTGATCACCGTGATTGGTCTGTCGGTCGGCACGCTGCTGGCCGGGGCGATTTTGACCGAGACGATCTTCAGCTGGCCAGGCATCGGCAAGTGGATGGTCGATAGCATCTTTCGCCGCGATTATCCCGTTGTGCAGGGTGGGCTGCTGCTGATTGCCGTGATGGTGATGATCGTGAACCTGACCGTCGATATGCTGTACGGTGTCATCAACCCCAAGATCAGGAAACGCTGATGACTGTGACCCTGTCAGCCGATACCGCCGAACGGCCCGGACGCCTGCGGGAGTTCTGGTTCTATTTCCGCGAAAACCGGGGCGCTGTGATTGGGCTGTGGATCTTTGCGGCTTTTGCCTTTCTCGCCTTGTTTGGCCCCTGGATTGCACCGCACGATCCTACAGCACAGTTTCGCGATGCCACCTTGCAGCCGCCATTCTGGCAGGAGGGCGGTAGTTGGACCTATCCGCTGGGCACCGATCCGCTGGGGCGCGATATGCTCTCGCGGCTGATTGTCGGGGCGCGGTTTTCATTCTTCGTGGGCATCGTTGTTGTCAGCATCGCAGCCTCTGGCGGGATCATTGTTGGATTAATCGCGGGTTTTGCGCCGAAATGGCTGGACACGATCATCATGCGGATCATGGATGTGATCCTGGCCTTCCCGTCGCTGTTGCTGGCGCTTGTGCTGGTGGCGATCCTTGGGCCGTCACTGACCAATGCGATGATCGCTATCGCCATTGTGTTGCAGCCGCATTACGTGCGCCTGACCCGCGCGTCCGTTTTGGCCGAAAAGCAGAAGGATTACGTGACATCCGCGCGGGTTGCCGGGGCGGGGTTCTTCCGGCTGATGTTTGTCACCGTGCTGCCCAACTGTCTGGCCCCTATCATCGTGCAGGCAGCCCTATCGTTTTCGACCGCGATCCTGGATGCGGCCGCCCTTGGCTTTCTGGGGATGGGTGCGCAACCGCCGACGCCCGAATGGGGTACCATGCTGGCGGAGGCGCGTGAGTTCATCCTGCGCGCTTGGTGGGTTGTCACGTTCCCCGGTCTTGCCATTCTGGTGACGGTTCTGGCGATCAACTTGATGGGTGACGGGCTGCGCGATGCGCTTGACCCGAAACTGAAGCGGAGCTGAGCCATGCCACTTTTGCGGATCAGAAACCTATGTGTCGATTTCGCTACCGCATCCGGCCAGTTCCGGGCCGTTGATGCGGTAGATCAGGATGTGGATACGGGTGAAATCCTGGCCATTGTCGGTGAAAGCGGATCGGGAAAGTCCGTTTCCATGCTGGCGCTCATGGGTCTTCTGCCGTGGACCGCGACGGTGACAGCGGACGAGATTACCTTTGATGGCCGCGATTTGTTGCGCATGGACAAACGCGACCGCCGGCACATCATCGGCAATGATCTGGCGATGATCTTTCAGGAGCCGATGTCGTCATTGAACCCCTGTTTCACGGTCGGTTGGCAGATCAAGGAAGCGTTGCGCATCCATATGGGGTTGGGCCGTGCCGAACGCCAAAAATGCGCCGTCGAATTGATGGAGCAGGTGGGCATTCCCGATCCGGAAAAGCGCCTTTCCGCCTTTCCGCATCAGTTGTCCGGGGGCATGAACCAGCGGATCATGATTGCGATGGCGATTGCCTGCAAACCAAAGCTGCTGATCGCGGATGAACCCACCACGGCGCTGGATGTGACCATTCAAGCGCAGATTTTGGATCTGCTGGCGTCGCTGCGCGAAGAGACTGGTATGGGCCTTGTCCTGATCACCCATGATATGGGGGTCGTTGCAGAAACGGCAGAGCGTGTCAGCGTGCAATATGCGGGTCAGAAGATCGAGGAACAGCCGGTTGGCCCGCTGTTCCGCAATCCGCATCACCCCTACACGGCCGCCTTGCTGGACGCATTGCCAGAGCGCGCGACTGAACAGCTATTGCCGACGATCCCCGGTGTCGTGCCCGGGCAGTTTGACCGGCCTGCGGGCTGCCTGTTTTCGCCCCGCTGCCGTTTTGCTGACGAGACTTGCCGCACCATGCCGCCCAAGCCACGGGGCGAGGATGTGGGGCAGGCCCGATGCCACTATCCGCTGAACGCCGATGAAAGGATCGCGTCATGACAAGTGTGGTCGAGGCGAGCGGGCTGCAAAGACATTACGCCGTCAGCGGTGGATTGCTGAGGCCCAAGCGGACGCTTGAGGCGGTAGCAGGGCTGGATTTCACGCTGGCGCGTGGCAAGACGCTGGCGGTTGTCGGTGAAAGCGGCTGCGGCAAATCAACGCTGGCCCGCATGGTCGCAATGATCGAGGAACCGACCGCCGGATCGCTGATGCTGGATGGGAAACCGGTGCGGCGTGAAGACTGGGCCAGTCTGCGCCAGTCCGTGCAGATCGTGTTCCAGGACCCTTACGGATCGCTTAACCCGCGTCAGTGGATCGGGGCCATTCTGCAGGAGCCATTGGTCATCAACCGACCGAACATGCTTTGGGCCGAACGCGAAGCCAAAGCGCGGGAAATGCTGCAGTTGGTTGGCTTGCGTCCAGAACACTACGACCGCTATCCGCATATGTTTTCCGGTGGCCAGCGCCAACGCATCGCGGTGGCCCGGGCGCTGATGCTAGACCCGAAAGTGCTGGTGCTGGACGAACCTGTTTCGGCGCTTGATCTGTCGATCCAAAGCGCGATCCTGAACCTGCTGACTGAATTGCAGGACCGGCTGCAACTGGCCTATCTGTTCATCAGCCATGACCTTTCGGTGGTGCGCCATGTGGCCGATGATGTGATCGTTATGTATTTGGGCCGTGTGGTTGAGAAGGGGCCGAAGGAAGCGCTCTTTGCCGCGCCGCGCCATCCCTATACCAAGGCGCTTTTGTCCGCGACGCCCCGCGCCAATCCGGATGCCAACAAGGAGCGGATCAAGTTGACGGGAGAATTGCCGTCGCCGCTGGCTATACCCGATGGCTGCCCGTTCGCACCCCGCTGCTGGAAGGCGCAGGATCGATGCCGCACCGAACGACCAGAGCCGGAAAAGACGGCGCACAGCGTCGCCTGTTTTTTTCCAGAGGCCTAGTCGACCGGCAGGCCGCTTGGCACCGTTTCGGGTCGTCCAAGAGGGCGGGTCAGAGCGGTTTCGCCGGTCAGTGCGTTCAGGAACGCGACCAGATCATCGATTTCATCGTCCGTCAGGTTGAGGCCATGCAAATCCTGCGCCCCTGCCTGACGCTGCATCTCGGCTGCGTCCTGCATGATTGCGCCATCCACATGCGCAAGCCAGGGCGCGTCGGGCAACGCCGCATCTGCCAGTGTCCAGCGGGACCGTGACAGCGCAGGGTCCATATGGTGGCGGATCATCGCCTCTAGCGTCGGAAAGGCACCGTTATGCCCGTAGGGTGCAGTTAAAGCCACGTTGCGCAGAGATGGCGTGCGGAATTTATAGGCATCCACCAGCAGGTTTGTTTCGCCCATTCGCCCCACATCGCGCGGGATCGGATCAAAGGGTCGCGTACGCCCGGGGCCGAAGGCGGGCAGGCCGAGCGCATGAAACTCCTGATCAGTGAACAGCGGACCCGCGTGGCAGGATGCGCAGCGATTGTTAAAGAAGAGCTGACGGCCCCGCTCGGCAGCATCGAGCAGGGGCGCGCCGGTGAGCCATTTGTCGTAGGCGCTGTCGTGGCTTTGCCATTCGCTGGCGATGAATGCGCCCAGGGCATTGCCGATCTCTACGATGGTGATGTCGCCGGGTTCTTCAATATGATCAAAGGCTTGGATGAACATGCCCGCGTAGTCCGGGATGGTCCGCACCCGTTTGGCGATGATGGGCCAGCCCCGGTCGATCCGGTTGCGCACGGCACCGATTACATCGTTTTCGCCGGGGTTCCCTGCCATCTCGAACTGGGATGTCATCGGGAACAATGCCTGCGCGGCCAGGAGGTTGTCCAGGCCTTGGGGTAGCCATTCCTCGGCCGGGGAATCGAAGCCGTTGCCGTAGATATCAGATGCGGTCAGGCGACCATCGTGGAACAGAACCCGTACAGAATTATGGCCCAGATTCCAAAGGCTTGGCGCGTTGCGGGGGATCCGTTTGCGGATTGCGTCTAGGCCAGTTCCAGCGGTGCGCTCAGGACCAACGCCAACGCCGCCTTCGCCGATGCCGAGTGACAGACCATCGGTGCCCGCATGATCGTGGTGATGGCAGGTGCCGCAGGAGATATTTTTGTTGCCTGACAGTATCTTATCGTAGAACAGCAGCTGCCCGATGCGGGCTTGTGCGGGATCGACCGGGATGTAATCATCCGCCGAAATCGTCTGGGCGGTGGCGATGCCGGTCCCAGCAATCAGGAGGAAAACAGCGGTATGCAAAGCGTCGGCAAAACGTCGGACTTGCGTCGGACCCTCTGTCTGGCAATCGGGTTTTGGGCCTGTCTGGCGGTCCCGGCGCAAGCCGATATGGAAACGGCGCGCGATCTGATGGAGGCGGGGCAGTTTGAAGAGGCGCGCGCGCTTTTCGAGATTTACGCGCGGTCGGGCAATGCGGATGCCGAAGAACTGATCGGGGTCATGTACGCCATGGGTCTGGGCGTCGAACGCGACGATGAGCGGGCGTTTGACTGGTATCTGCGGGCGTCGATGAAAGGGCATCCGGGGGCGCAATCGGGCTTGGGTTGGTATTACGAAGTGGGCCGGGGATTGCCCGCGCCTGATCTGGTCAGAGCCTATCTGTGGTACGCCCTGTCGGCAATAGGCGGGGACCCTGACGCGCTGGATTCGCTAGAGGAGATTACGCCCCGGCTGACGACGGAAGAACGCGCGCGGGCGGAGGTGCTGGTGGATGACTACCGGGTGTGGATGTATCCGTTTCGGTGAATGACGGCCCGTTTGGACACGCGAGCCATTCATGGTGTCGTGGTCAATGACGACTTCCAGTTGTATCACGCGTCGGCTATAGACAACGTAACGGGGCTTTAGCGCTCGAAATTCAAGGAAAATAAGATGCAAAAGGTATTCGCTAGTGTTTGTTTGGCAATATGCGTCGCTGCGCCTAGCCTTGCTTGGAGTCAGGAAATACAGGGTAATTACTTGTGTCTAACCCAAAACGGCCAGTTTGACGCAAAGCTGGCGTTCAAAGACAATGGTTTGGTAATCTTAGATTTCGTAACGCAAGAGATGGTTGATAACTCGCCAGACTTGGCTGGGAAAATGAACATACCTGGGGAGTACGAAGTCAATGGAGACGTCTTAATCGTATCTTACTTCGACGGCGCCCAGAGGCATATTTTTAGCTTTGACGATGTCTCAATGTTCTCTGACAGCATGGGGCTAACCCAGTGCTTGAGGCAGTCATAGTCCAAGCCGTTCGTTGATCGTGCCGAGAGCTCTTAGGTGAACCATCTGGCAATTTGTACACAAGCAGGTGTTCGCGCAGACTGTGGCATCGGTCAGTAAGGGTTCAATACTGCCATTCCCCAAGGTTTCATATGCACCGGAGATAGAAAAGGGGCCGCCTAGATGGCAGCCCCTTCTAAGTATTCGCGCGACTTAGTTCAGATCGCTTGCATAAGCCCCGTTGATCTCTGCCTCTGCATCACCGACTGCTGCAATTAGCGCGTCGAGGATTTCGTCGCCCCGGTCCACGTTTTCGCGGAACCAGTCCTGTACGGGGGCGGCGGCTTCGGCGAAGGCGGCTTTCTCCTCGGGTGTTGGCACATAGAGGTCACCGCCACCTTCCACGAAGGCCTGGTAGGCTTCGATGGATTTGCGCTTGGGTGACGCGAATGTGGCCTGCTGGAGTTCGGCAAAGCCGTCAACCACGACGCGGCGCAGGTCCTCTGGCATCGCCATGAAGTTTTCGTTCGACATCCACCAGAGCGCACCCATATAGGCGTGCCCGTCCAGCGTCAGATATTGCAGACCCGCATCAGGGAATTTCATGCCCATGATGTCGGTGATCCCGTTTTTGGAGCCGTCAACAACGCCGGTCTGGAAGCTCGTGAAAAGCTCGGGCCATGGGATCGGGGTCGGCGAGCCGCCCAATGCGCGGACCAGTTCCTGCGGAAGGTCGGCAACCACGGTGCGGATTTTCAGACCTTCCATGTCGGATGGTGCCGCGATGCGCCGCTGCGTGTTGGCAAAGTTGCGCCAGCCGCCGGTGTTACCGATCGTCATCAGGCGGATCGTGTTGTCGCTGTCTTCCAGCGCCATGTCCCGCATTGTCCGCACGAAGTCGGATGTCAGCACATGCTCGGCGACCCGGTCATTGGCCATCAGGTAGGGCAGGTCGAGGACCTGCACGTAAGGGAAGATGCCAGCCGCACCGCCGGAGGTGGAGATGTAGACGTCAATCGAGCCTTCGGAGACCCCTTCAAGGCATTCCGCACCCGTCGCGCAAAGCTGGGTGCCGATGAAGAGTTCCACGCCGATCCGTCCGTTTGACGCGGCTTCAACGTAGTTCTTGAACACGACAAGACCGTCATAGTCCTCGTCGTTTTCGTTGGAGTTGGCCGTGGCGCGGATGGTGAATTCCTGGTGCCCGTCCGCCCATGCGGCGAATGGCGTCGCCAGAAGTGCGGCCGTGGCGGCCACTTTGGTTAGTGTTTTCAGCATTATACTCTCCCTGATTTATGCTGTTAGTTTGGTACCGGCGCGGGGCTGATACAAGCGGAGAAACCGACCTCCGGGCCGCAGCCCAGGAAACCGGTCAGGTATGGCACCGTCATCGAAATGGCGGGGACATAGGTGATGAGGAAGATCACGAGGACTTCCACGGCGAGGAATGGCATGATCGCCTTGGCAATCGTTTCGACCTTTTCCTTGGACACCGTACTGGCCACAAATAATACCAGCCCCATCGGCGGGGTGGCCAGCCCGACGGTCAGGTTGACCGACATGATGATCGCGAAATGGACCGGGTGAACCCCCAGATCCACGAAGATCGGTCCCAGGATTGGCCCCAGGATGATGATGGCAGGCCCGGCATCAAGGAACATGCCGACCACGAACAAAAGCAGGTTAATCAGAAAGAGCAGGATCAGCGGATTTTCCGAGAGTGACAGGATGTAATCGGACAGGATTTGCGGGGCGTAGGACAGGCTGACCACCGTCTTGAACGACACCGCAGCCCCCACCAGCAGCAGCACGGCTGAGGTCGATAGGGCGGATTTGGCCAGCACTTCGAGCAGGTCACCGGTTTTCATCGACCGCAGGACGAAAAAGCTGACCACAAGCGCGTAGGCCACGGCAACGGCCGAGGCCTCCGTCGGGGTAAAGACCCCGACAAGGATACCGCCCAGAATGATGATGGGGGTCTGCAGGGGCGCGATGGCTTTTTTGCAGACGATGCGGAAATCATGGCTGACCCGCGCCTTGATGGTCTGCGTAATCACATGAGCGATGGGTAGTGCGATGAGGAAGATCAGCCAGCCATTCACCTCTTGCGGTATGAAGCGGGTGACGATGCCTGAAACGGCGTAAAGCAGGGCGGCGATATTGATCCGGATCAGGAAAAAGCTGACCCAGCTTTCCAATGGCGTGATCGTCTGGTCCTTGCGCACGATCCGTTCAGCCTTGGGCAGGTCGTACCGGTCGGCCATCAGGCGGACCACCAGCATCAGCCCGATCCCGACCATCACGCCGGGCACGATCCCTGCCAGGAATAGCGCCGCGACGCTTTCGCCCATGACATAGGCGTAGATGATCATGATCCCCGATGGCGGGATGATTGGCCCGATGACAGAGCTTGCGGCGGTGACGGCGGCGGCAAATTTGCGGCTGTAGCCGTTCTTTTCCATCGCCGGGATCAGTGTGGAACCGAGGGCCGATGTGTCGGCCACCGCCGACCCTGAGAGGCCTGCAAACAGGATCGACGACAGGATATTCACGTGGGCCAACCCCCCCCGCAAATGTCCCATGAAGGCCTGGCTGAATTCCACGAGGCGGAGCGTGATGCCGCCCCGGTTCATGATTTCGCCGGCCAGCATGAAGAAGGGCAGGGCCATCAGGGGGAAACTGTCCATCCCGGTGTAAAGGTTGCGATAAAGCCCGGCGACCACATTGCGCGTGTCACCTTCGATCATGATGAGCGCTATGGGCGAGGCGAGCAGGGCAAAGACGACCGGCAGGCCGATCATGATCAGGAGCAGGAAAAGCGGCAGGAACCAGAGCAGCATCAGGAAGACCCCGCGATTTCTTCTTCTGGGGTCAGCGAGGTCAGCTTGTTGCCTTGGCCCGCCAGCATGATGATTTGCCGGATGATCAGTTCCAGATTGACGAGGATCAGCAGATTCACCCCAACCCAGAGCGATGCATATTGAAAGCGGTTCTGGAACTTGTCGCCGCATTTGCCGATCTCGATCCCGAATGGCCAGCGCAGGGTGGAGGAACAGCCGCGGCCGGAAATCGTATCAAGATGGTTGTTCAGCCCGCGATCCCACGCCACGAAAAGCACCCACATGGTGATGCACATCAGGATCAGGCCAAGAACGCCGGCAGCGACGCGAGGGAGCGCCCGCCCCAGCATGTCGATTCCAACGAAACCGCCCATCCGGTAAGCCAGCGGCGCCATCAGACCGGTCATCCAGAGCATACCGAACCGCGCGGCTTCCTCGGTCCAGTTCGGGGCGTCGTTCAGGATGTAGCGGAAAAACACCTGTCCTAGGATCAGGCAGACCATGACGGCCAATGCTGCAATGGCGATAAACTTGCCAATGGCAAGCACGACATTGTTGATGCGCTCTAGCGGCCAAAGCAGGCCGAACAGGACCGACATTGCAGAACCTCCCTATGTTGTCGCAGGCGACCCTCCTCCGGTGCCTGTCTTTCTTATGTCGTAAGGCAGTTTAACTGGTTTGATCGTCCCTCCGGGATGTCAATGATGTCAACAGATTGGATTCTTTTGTACAAAGAAATTCGGCGCGGCGCCCCGCCTTGCCTGAATGACGGCGATATGCCCCGACGCCAGCGGTCATCCCCGTGGTACGGGCAATCCGGTGATCGCTGTGGCAAAGGGCGGTGTGATCCATGCGCGGCCCGTCAAAACAAATACAGTGGTTTTGCGTAGCATGTGATTTTTAATGACACAATAGTGTATCAATTTTCCGGAATTCCAAGCCTGCACCCCGATCGTATAGAAAGCGGTGGGTCTGATGTTGCTGTTATTCGCACCTTGTCCTTGGGCCGAATAAGCCTGATGATAGCTTGTGGAAAGCGGCCCGCGTGGCGCAGAGCAGGCAAGGGCGTCGGTGCCGGATGATTGATATTTGGGAGGGGTTGCAGGCGGCGTTCTGGCTGGTCGTCACCTTTGACGCCGAGCTGTGGGCGATCAGTCTGCGGTCACTACAGGTCAGCCTGTCGGCTGTGGTTGTCGCCTCGCTCATTGCCATACCGTTTGGCACGTTTCTGGCGGTGCAGCGGTTTCGCTATCGCCGTTTGGCTATATCAATCATGAATGCGCTGATGGGCTTGCCGCCTGTGGTTGTGGGTTTGATGCTGTATATCCTGCTGTCGCGTTCCGGTCCCTTCGGCGTGCTGGGCCTGTTGTTCACGCCGACGGCCATGATCATCGCGCAGGTGATCATCATCACGCCGCTGATTGCATCCATCGCGCATCAGGCCATGCGCGAGCTGTGGGCCGAATACCATGATCTGCTGATTTCACTGCACACAACCAAATGGCAGCGCATCAGAACGCTGATCTGGGATGGGCGGCGCAATCTGCTGACCGCATCGCTGGCCGGGTTTGGCCGGGCGATTGGCGAGGTGGGGGCGATCATGATCGTGGGCGGCAATATCGACAATGCCACCCGCGTTCTGACCACGGCGATTGCGCTGGAGACAGGGAAGGGTGATTTCGCCTTGGCGCTGGGGTTGGGTTTTGTGCTGATCGGATTGGCGCTGGCGGTCAATATCGCGATCCACTGGTTGTCACGCACCGAACGGGAGGGGCGCTGGTGAGCAATCTCTTTCCGCTGACCATGACCGATTGCGTTGTCAGGCGGCAGGGCAAGACCGTGCTTGGCCCCGTCAGCCTGACTGTTGATCAGGGTGGTCCAACGATCATTATTGGTCCCAACGGGTCAGGCAAGACCACATTGCTGCGCGTCATGCACGGGATCGAACGATTGAGCGCGGGGGCAGCGGACTGGGCGCAGAATGATCAGGGCCGCCAGGCTTATGTGTTTCAGTCGCCCATCGTGCTGCGCCGCAGCGTTGCCGATAACCTGCGCTATCCGCTGCAACTGATCGGTGTTGCGAAGGCTGAAATTGAGGTTGCTGCGACCGCCTGGCTGGATCGGATTGGTCTGAGCGATATTCGCAATACCCGGGCCAGCCGGTTGTCGGGGGGTGAGCGTCAGAAACTGGCGATTGCCCGGGCGCTGATCCGTGACCCGGATGTGCTGTTTCTGGATGAGCCTTGCGCCAATCTGGATGGCCACGCCACCCGCGAGATTGAGGCCCTGCTGCAGGAAACCGCTGCGGCGGGCACGCGCATCATCATGTCGACCCATGATATGGGGCAGGCGCGCCGTCTGGCGCAGGATGTGATCTTTATGATCGCTGGCAAGGTTCATGAAAAAGGCGCTGCGTCGGAAGTTCTTGCCACGCCCGGAACACCGGAACTTCAAGCCTTTCTGAATGGAGACATCGTGACATGAGGCAACTCATTTCCCTTATCCTGACCGGGTTTCTGGCGATGCCGTTGGCGGCGGAAGAGATCAGGTTGGCGGTTACTACATCATTCGAAAACTCGGGCCTTGCGGACGTTCTGTTGCCTGCCATCAAGGAGGACACCGGCATTGAGGTGCAGTTGCTGGTGGTCGGCACAGGTCAGGCGCTGCGTTTGGGTGAGGCGGGTGATGTGGATGCGATTCTGGTGCATTCCAAAACGGCGGAAGAGGCATTTGTTTCGGATGGATACGGCACTCACCGTCGCGAGATCATGTATAATGATTTCGTCCTGATAGGTCCTGCCGCCGATCCGTCCGAGATTGCCGACGCGGATAGCGCGGTTGACGCGATGCGACGGATTGCCGAGCAGGGTGGCACTTTTGTCAGCCGGGGCGATGACAGCGGCACCCATAAGGCGGAGTTGCAGCTTTGGGCTGCGGCCGGGTTGCCGGTTGATGGCTTCGGTCCGTCCTATCTGTCCGTGGGGGCGGGTATGGGTGCTGCCCTGAACACGGCGTCGGGGATCAATGCTTACATTCTGGCCGACAGGGCAAGCTGGTTGAATTTCGGCAACAAGGGCGATCTGGCGCTGGTATATGCGGGCGATCCGGCGCTTTTCAATCAGTATGCCTATCTGCCGGTGAACCCTGAAAAGCACCCCAGCGTGCGCAATGATCTGGCCCTGCAACTGGAAGACTGGCTAACAGGCGAAACCGCCGCAGAGTTTATCAATGGCTATGAGATCAATGGCGAGACGCTGTTTGTGTTCAATGCCCAACCCTAGTGCTGGTGCGGTTCGTCCAATGAACCGTGGATCGCGAATTGCTCAAGGCCTGCGTCCTGCGCTTCGATCACGCGGTAGCTTTCCCTGACCCCGGCTTCGGTCAATTCCCGTGCGACGGTCAGCAGGGTATTGGGTGCGTGGTCTTCGCAAAGCTCCATCATCTGCGACAATTCTTCGAGTGCGACGCCGCGCGCGGCCTCAACCGATGGCGCGCCATAGATGTCCACGAAATGCTGGGCCAGCCCATCGGCCAGTCCGTCCCGTTCGACCGGTTCAATCTGAGTAACGGCGACAAAGCTGACCCGCCCAAAGGTTTCGCAGCCCATCCAGCCGTTGGAAAACGCCTGACGGGCCTTGCCGGTCAGGTCACCTTCGGTCCAGTTGGAAAACTCGAACCCGCCAGAAATGCACCATTCCCCCGTGCGGGCCGGGTTGTGAAACACGCGTGTGTCGCTGTCGTCGAAATGAATGGCGCGGGCGAGTTTCATGCGGGCCTCTCTAACAGGTCGGTGAGCGGGATCAGAACGGTTTCATTGTCGGTTTTCAAGAGCAGGCCAAGGTTTTCGTCAACGCCGAGGAAGGTGCCGGTCTGGTTTCCTACCGTGATCGCCTTGCCTTTGCCATGCGCCAGCCCGTTCCATTCACGCAGCAGGGTTTGGGTGCCATCATCGGACCATGTGTTGATGCCGACCAGTGTGTGACGCACCCATGCTTCCAGCAGTGTCACGGCGTCAACCTCTGAACAGCCTTCGGCGTAAAGCGCGGTTTCGTCCGGGGTCAGGCCCATGTCTTCGGATTTGGGCCAGAGTTGCAGGGTCAGGCCGATGACCAGCCAGTCGGGTTCTGCTGTCGGGGCAGCGTGGGATGCGGCCATTTGCAAGCCGCCGCAACGGCCCCCGTTCACATAGATCGCACCGTCCCAGCCTAAATGCACGCTCACCTCTGGCGGGCCGATGGCCCCCAGCGCATTCTGGAATCCGACGCCGCAGACGGGCAACATGATTGCGGCTGCGGCTAGGGGGACTTCAGGTGCCAGCACGATGGCCGCGCGCAACTCATCGGACCTCAGATCATAGACAACCAGACCGGCATCGCAGCCAGCGGTCGCGGCGGCGCAGGCTTGTGCGAACGGATCCTGCCCGGCTGAGTCCTGTCCGGAAAACAAGGGTGGAAAGACGGGTGCGGTCATGCTTTGCCAGCGGATACCAGTGCTTTCGCGACCTCCCGGAAACCTGTGGCCTGCGGGCTGTCCGGTTTCGAGACAACGATGGGCGCTCCGCCATCAGCGGCCAGCCGGATATCCAGATGCAGCGGGATTTCGGCGAGCAGCGGTACACCAAGTTTGGCCGCCTCTGCCGCGACACCGCCATGGCCGAACACATGCTCCTCATGCCCGCAATTTGAACAGATATGCGTCGACATGTTTTCGATCATCCCAAGGATCGGGGTGCCCAACTGGTTGAACATATCAATGCCCTTCCGAGCATCGATCAGGGCGACGTCTTGCGGGGTGGAGACGATGATCGCCCCGTCCACATGCGCTTTTTGCGCGAGGGTCATCTGCACGTCGCCAGTACCTGGCGGCAGATCAACGATCAGCACATCCAGCGCGCCCCATTGCACCTGCGTCAGCATCTGCTGCAAGGCGCCCATCAGCATTGGGCCACGCCAGACAACCGCCTGATCATCATTGGTCATCAGACCGATGGACATCATGGTGACGCCGAAATTGCGCATGGGCAGAATGGTCTTGCCGTCGGGCGAGGCCGGGCGCCCCGAGACGCCCAGCATCCGCGGTTGGGATGGGCCGTAAACATCCGCATCCAGTAGCCCGACACGCCGACCCTCTGCAGCAAGCGCGCAGGCGATGTTTGCCGCAACGGTTGATTTGCCGACGCCGCCCTTGCCGGACGCGACGGCGATGATCCGATCCACGCCGGGGATCTTTTCAGGGCCGGATTGGGCAGGTCTGCCGGATTTCAGATCCGGCGGTGCCTTGGGCGAGCTATGGGCCGTCATGACGATCGAGACCTGATCGGCGCCAAGCGATTTGATCTGCGCCTCGGCCGCGTCTTTCAGTTTGGCGTAGGCGTCTGCATGGCTGCCGCTGACATCCATGACAAAGCGCACAGCACCGTCTTCGACGGTCAGGGCCTTCACCAACCCCGCTTCAGAAAGAGAACTGCCACTGATCGGGTCAATCAGTGACTTCAGGACGCCAAGGACGTCGTCGCGTGAAATGGCCACTTAAGATTGTCCCTCGATCGTGCCGGTCACGGTATGTTCTAGATCCAGACCATCGACGGTCAGCACAACCTTGGCCTCGAACTTGCGACCACTGGTGTCACCGGCGTTGCGCATCGCCTCTTCAATGGCCTGCTGCGATGTCACGCCGACCTGCTTGAGGAATTTGCGCATCGACATGTTGAAATCGTCGCTCATTGTCGTCTCCCTGTTTGTAGTTTGTTTTGGACCTTGCCGCTTAATGGTCCTTGCGTTTTGACAAATAGTCATCAGTTGTCCGGGGGCGGGGCCGTTCGCCTGCGGCAAAGGGATTGTTTTCGGCATGAAACTGCGCGTTGATTCGGCAATTTTCGCACATCTGGATCATCTTTGTCGCGGTATCGTTGCCGAACATACTGTGGTTACCGGCCAGTTTTTCCATGATCTTTTCAACTGTGGATTTGACCCCGAACAGGCTGCCGCATTCGATGCAGGCAAACGGTTCTTCTTCGTTCAGCACGGTCTGCGACAGGGCGCTGTCGGTCAGGTTCAACTGTGGTTGCAGGGTGATTGCCTTTTCGGGGCAGATATTCGTGCATAGCCCGCATTGCAGGCAGGCGTCTTCCTGAAACCGCAGTTGCGGGAGGTCTTCGTTGTCCATCAGCGCGCCCGACGGGCAGAGTGAGACACAGGCAAGGCATAGTGTGCAGGCGTCAGTGTCCACCAGCACGGCACCATATGGCGCGTTGTCTGGTAGCGTGATCACTTCGGTGTCGGGTTGCAGTGTCTTGGCGGCCAGACGGGTGATTT
Source organism: Yoonia sp. SDW83-1 (assembly GCF_046762885.1). NCBI lineage: Bacteria > Pseudomonadati > Pseudomonadota > Alphaproteobacteria > Rhodobacterales > Paracoccaceae > Yoonia > Yoonia sp. SDW83-1. Next base: position 36,741 of record NZ_JBKQXO010000018.1, on the reverse strand, counting down.
GCCGCCTTGTGCCCATGGGCAGGATAGGGTCGGCAGTGATGGTTTCGCGCGGTGCGTCAAACAGATGGTCCGACAAAGCGTCAGGATCAGCGATGTCGAGCAGAGCCACCTTGTCATGGATCGCATTTGCGAGGGCGGTTTGAGCCGTCAGCCCGTCGCGTTCGGTTTTGGGACCCAGCAGGATATCAACCCGGCCAAAACCGCTGGCAAGCCCGGCGAGCATTTCGGCATGGCCAAAGGCGTTGAGCGCATCCACCTGCAACGGGATGACATGGGCGGGCAGGCCGCGCCCATGCCGGGCGGCAAGGCCGATCATTTCCGCCCCGTGATCGTCATAAACCAGCAGATGCGGTTCGGTACCGCCTACCTTGCGATAGGCGCTGGCGAGGGTGTTGATCTGCCGGAAGATGTGATCGACCGGTGGCGCATCATAGCTGATCGCACCCGAAGGGCAGGCGGCAGCGCAGGATCCGCAGCCCGCGCAGATCATTGGGTCGATGCTCACATGTTCGCCTGCCGAACTGATGGCGCTGGTCGGGCATAGGTTGAGGCAGTTGGAACAGGCGGGTTTTTCGGCGCGTGAATGGGCGCACAGGCTGGCTTCGAGCCGGACGTAGAGAGGTTTTTCGAACGTGCCGACCATCTGGCTGGCTTGCAGGATTGCGTCAGCAACGGCGGGTTGGCTTTTGGGATCGGCCCGCAGATAGCCATCGCGCTTTTCGGGGGCAGGAAACAACGGGATCGCGCCCGTCAGATCAAGGATGACATCGCAGTTCGACGCCGCCCCGTCCCGCGGATCAGTCAGCGTTTGGGGACCACGACCGCCCGGTATGGGCTGCTGAAAGGCGTCGATCGACAGATCGAACCGGCCAAGGCTACCACGCGCCTGTTTCAATTGGCCAACCACGATGTCGAAGCGGTCAGTGACGGGCATGTCATCACTAGTTTCAAGCAGAACCGTGACAGAGAGCATGTCGGAGAGTTTTTCTGCCGCTGCGAAAGCGGTCTCAGATGGTCCCAGAATAAGGCAGGTGCCTTCGGATATGACATCGATTGTTTTGGGGGTCGCATCGGGTAGGGCGGCTTCGGCCACCAGCGCGGCCATTTTGGGGCCGGTCGCAGCGTTGTCATCGGTCCAGCCGGCGCGGTCGCGGATGTCCACGAAATCGGGTATCGGTGCGTCCATATCTTCCGCCAAATCTGCGAAGACCCGCGCCTGTTGCTGGCAGGCGATCATGACCTCGCCCTTGCCTATCGCCTCTGCGGCGAGGCCGATCTGGTCCTGACATAAAGATGTATGCAGCCGCGAGCAGGTGACCCCGGTTGTGTTTATGGCTTCGGGATCAATGGTTTGCGATCCAAGGCAGTCGCAAATGAGTAGTGTTTTGGTCATCGGGTCCCCCGCTGGATCAGCGGTTAGCTAGTCAGGAAATTAGGCTGGCGTAAACCGCTTTTGATGCATGCGCGCAGGGCAGGTCTACTATTACTAAAGTCGTATGTCCTTTTTGACAGTGAAAACAACGCGTTACCGAGGGGGTTATCATTTGTGATCAACATGATGAAAAAATCGCTTTAGAAACGCGGGCTCTTCATGCAGCATGACGGCAGGGAACTTCTCAAGGGATCAGCATTGTCGTTCGTCTTTCCTGATGCACAGACCATTCCGGTTGGTGTTGTCGTCCGAAAATCGCCCGGCGTGTCGCGTTGGGTAAAATGGACATGGCAGGCGACGGGCATATTGCCGGGCGCTGGCCCTGCCGACTGGAAGCTGTTGCGCCAGGACGGCGATGTTACCGAATATCACGCTGCCACCGTTTCGCTGGATTTGTATGTATCGGATACCGAGGCTTACGTTCATGAACTGCAGGCCCGCACGCCATCCGTCTACGTCGTTTTGCGACCAGCGGAAAACGGGGGCGAGATGCCTTGGCGGGTCGCTCTGGTGACATGTTCGCCCTATGACGCACAGGATTATTGCGATTCATCCGAAGAACTGGTGGAGCGGATACCGATGCCCGAAGGTATGATCGCCTGGGTCGGCAGCTTTATCGCGCAGCATCACGTGGAAGAGCCTTTCGTCAAACGCAAGCGCAAGAATGCCCGGGTGGATCATGTCGACGATGGCATAGGTGACCCGCGCATTTCACAAACCTCTGACGTTTATCGCGCACCGCGCCGCAAGGAGGTGCTGAATTGACCCAGGCCGGTTCCCTTTGGTCGCGTCGCCGCGCGGCAGTGGCTGCCGAGGCTGAGGCCGATCGTGCCTTGCAAGAGGACCTCGCCCACAGGGAAGCGCAGGCTGACAAGACGGATGCCGAAATTCTGGCCGAGCTTGATTTGCCGGATCCAGAGAACCTGAAGATGGGCGATGATTTCGCGGCGTTCATGTCCAAGGCCGTGCCGGAGCATTTGCGCAAGAAAGCCTTACGGCAATTGTGGCGAAGCAACCCCGTCCTCGCCTGCGTGGACGGGTTGAATGACTATGATGAGGATTATCTGACCGGCAGCTTCGGGAACGACCCGATCAAGACGACCTATCAGGTGGGCAAGGGGCTGATGGCGCATGTCCTTGAGATGGAGCGTCAGGAGAATGGCGTCGTTGAGGCGGATGACGCCGCACCAGAAGACGAAGAAGAGATTGTGGTCGCAACAGTCGAAAGCGAACCGGTCATTGATGAACCGTTATTTGACGAGGCGGACGAGAGTGAGGCCGAACCCTACAAGCCCCGCCGCATGGCATTCCAGTTCGAGGGTGAGCAGGCATGAATGTGGCAGCCTCCACCGTCGAAGTCGCTGAAGAGGATCGCCTGCGGGCCGATCTTTACAATTATCTCGGGCTGATCCTGTCGGCCCCGCCCGACCAGATGCTGCTGGATCAGACGGCCGGCCTGAGCGGGGACGACACACCGCTTGGTCAGGCCATCACGGGTCTGGCGCGGGTTGCAAAAGTGACCAAACCCAAGGCGGTTGTATCTGAATTCAACGCCCTTTTCATCGGACTGGGTCGGGGTGAGTTGCTGCCTTATGCCAGCTATTACATGACCGGTTTTCTAAACGAAAAGCCGCTGGCAAAGCTGCGCGGGGATATGGCCGCAATGGGGATGACCCGCGCGAGCAACGTGTTTGAACCCGAGGACAACATCGCATCGCTAATGGAAATGATGGCGGGCATGATCGTCGGGCGCTTTGGCGAACCGGCGACGCTGCAGCGGCAACGCGATTTCTTCAACACGCATATCGGCACCTGGGCAGGTCACTTTTTCAATGACCTGCAGGCGGCGAAAACATCGGTCCTTTATGCCTCGGTCGGGGCGGTAGGGGCTGCATTTATGGATATCGAACGCGAGGCTTATCGCATGACCGCAGGCTGACGGGTCTGCCAAACTGGCGCGGATGCGCGTCACAAAAGGAAGGGGAGACATCCCAATGAGTGAAAAAGACGAAGGCACAAGCCGCCGGGGATTTCTGAAACTGGCCGGCACTGCAGCACCTGCTGCGGCCGCCATTGCCGCGGGGGGCGCTACGCAAGCCGCCGCTGATCCTGTCGATCTGTCATCCGATACGATGCAGGATACCGCACATACGCGCGCCTATCTGCAAAGCGCCCGTTTCTAGAATAGCCCATCCACCCGGACGTCTTGAGACGCTTACCGGGCGGAGCCAGCCATAGCCAGCAATGCCAGCGACCCGTGGTCGTTACGGCAAAGGGAGGAAGAAGATGCTCAGGAAGAAGACGAACGGCTATACGCGCCGCTCTGGCAGAGCAAAAATTACCACAAATACATCCGGAACAGGCGTCGACCGCCGCGGATTTCTGCGCGGGTCGGGTCTGGCCATTGGTGGTCTGACAGCCATTGCCGCAACCGGCGGCACCGTGACCCAAGCAACCGCCCAGTCCGCCGCAGCGGGTGCTATTGAGACGATCAAATCGGTCTGCACGCATTGTTCGGTGGGTTGTACGGTCCTCGCCGAGGTCGATAATGGTGTCTGGACCGGGCAGGAGCCGGGTTGGGACAGTCCGTTCAACCTTGGTGCCCATTGCGCCAAAGGTGCTGCCGTCCGCGAACACGCCCATGGCGAGCGCCGCCTGAAATACCCGATGAAGAAAGAGGGTGGCGAATGGGTTCGCATCTCGTGGGAGCAGGCGATCGACGAGATCGGCGACGGCATGCTGAAAATCCGCGAAGAAAGCGGCCCTGACAGCGTCTACTGGCTGGGTTCTGCCAAGCATAACAACGAACAGGCCTATCTGTTCCGCAAGTTTGCTGCCTATTGGGGCACCAATAACGTGGATCACCAGGCGCGGATTTGCCACTCCACCACCGTGGCAGGGGTCGCGAACACATGGGGCTACGGCGCCATGACCAACAGCTACAACGACATCCATAATTCCAAAGCGATCTTTCTGATCGGCGGCAACCCGGCTGAGGCACACCCGGTGTCCCTGCTGCACATGCTGAAGGCGAAGGAACAGAACAATGCGCCGCTGATCGTGTGCGACCCGCGGTTCACCCGGACCGCCGCCCATGCTGATGAGTATGTGCGGTTCCGCCCCGGGACCGATGTAGCGCTGGTCTGGGGGATCCTGTGGCACATCTTTGAAAACGGATGGGAAGATCAGGAATTTATCCGCACCCGCGTCTGGGGCATGGATCAGATCAAGGACGAAGTGGCCCGCTGGACACCAGATGAGGTGGAGCGTGTCACAGGCACACCCGGTTCCCAGTTGGAGCGTGTGGCCCGGACGTTGGCCAATAACCGCCCCGGCACCGTGATCTGGTGCATGGGTGGCACACAGCACACCAACGGTAACAACAACACCCGTGCTTACTGCGTATTGCAGCTTGCGCTGGGCAATATGGGCACCGCTGGTGGCGGCACCAACATCTTCCGCGGCCATGACAATGTGCAGGGCGCCACGGACCTTGGCGTTCTGGCCGACACGCTGCCCGGCTATTATGGCCTGTCCGAAGGATCATGGGCCCATTGGGCGCGGGTCTGGGAAGAAGATCTGGATTACCTCAAGGGTCGGTTCTCGGACGCGACATATGGCGATACGCCGATCATGAACCTCAAGGGGATACCGGTCAGTCGCTGGATTGATGGGGTATTGGAAGACCCTGAAAACCTCGAACAGCCCGATAATACGCGGGCGATGGTGCTTTGGGGCCATGCCCCGAACTCTCAGACCCGTATGAAAGAGATGAAGACGGCGATGGAGAAGCTCGACATGCTTGTCGTGGTGGACCCATTCCCGACCGTCTCTGCGGTGCTGCATGACCGGACCGATGGTGTCTATCTGCTACCGGCCACCACGCAGTTCGAAACACGCGGATCGGTGACGGCCTCAAACCGGTCGCTGCAATGGCGCGACAAGATCATGGAGCCGCTGTTTGAATCGCTGCCGGATCACACGATCATGGCGCGATTTGCCGAAAAATTCGGGTTCCATGACCAGATCTTCCGCAACATCGCGATTGATGAAGGGGGTGAGCCGAATATCGAGGATATCACCCGCGAGTTTAACCGCGGCATGTGGACCATCGGATATACCGGCCAAAGCCCGGAGCGTCTGAAAACCCACATGGCCTATCAGCACACGTTCGACAAAACGTCACTGCGTGCGATTGGTGGTCCTGCCGATGGTGATTATTATGGGTTGCCATGGCCAAGCTGGGGCACCCCGGAAATGAACCATCCCGGTACAGCGAACCTTTACGATATGTCGCTGCCGGTGGCCGAAGGCGGCCTGACATTCCGCGCCCGGTTTGGCGTGGAACGCGACGGTGACAATCTGCTGGCCGAAGGTGTGTCGAACCCCGGTGCCGAGATTCAGGATGGGTATCCGGAATTCACCATGCAGATGCTGATGGATCTGGGTTGGGACGGTGACCTGACTGCCGAGGAACGCGCCGCGATTGATGCGGTGGCCGGACCGAACACGAACTGGAAGACCGACCTGTCAGGCGGCATCCAGCGGGTCGCAATCAAGCATGGCTGTGCGCCCTTCGGGAATGCCAAGGCTCGCGCTGTGGTGTGGACCTTCCCCGACCCTGTGCCGGTCCATCGCGAGCCGCTATACTCCAACCGTCGCGATCTGGTGGCCGACTACCCCACTTACGAGGACAAGACGTTCTGGCGGGTGCCGACCATGTATGCCTCCATCCAGAAGAACGATTTCAGCCAGGAGTATCCGATCATTCTGACATCGGGTCGTCTGGTGGAATATGAAGGGGGCGGTGACGAGACCCGTTCGAACCCCTGGCTGGCCGAATTGCAGCAGGACATGTTCATCGAGATCAATACCCGTGACGCCAACAACCTGAATGTCCGCGACGGCGCCCAGGTCTGGGTCGAAGGCCCCGAAGGCGGCAAGGTCAAGGTGATGGCGATGGTGACCGAGAGGGTGGGTGAAGGTGTGGCTTTCATGCCGTTCCACTTTGGTGGACAGTTCGAAGGTGTCGATCAGCGGGATAAATACCCCGAAGGCGCGGACCCTTATGTATTGGGGGAATCCACCAACACCGCACAGACCTATGGCTATGACAGCGTAACCCAGATGCAAGAGACCAAAGCGACTCTTTGCAAAATCTGGGCAGCATAAGGGAGGACATGAAAAATGGCCGCTAGAGCAAAATTCCTCGTTGACGCTGAACGCTGCATCGAATGCAACGCCTGCGTCACCGCGTGTAAGAACGAACATGAAGTGCCTTGGGGCATCAACCGCCGCAAGGTTGTCACCATCAATGATGGTAAACCGGGTGAGCGGTCGATCTCGGTCGCTTGTATGCATTGTTCGGACGCGCCTTGTATGGCCGTCTGCCCGGTAGATTGTTTCTACCAGACGGCTGATGGTGTCGTGCTGCACTCCAAGGATCTGTGTATCGGCTGTGGTTACTGCTTTTATGCGTGCCCGTTCGGCGCGCCGCAGTTCCCGCAGGCTGGCAATTTCGGATCACGGGGCAAGATGGATAAATGTACCTTCTGCGCCGGTGGTCCGGAGGAAAACCATTCGACTGCCGAATTCGCCAAATACGGGCGTAACCGGATTGCCGAAGGCAAACTGCCGATCTGTGCCGAAATGTGCGCGACCAAGGCGCTGCTGGCCGGCGATGGCGATACCGTTTCCAATATCTACCGCGAACGTGTGGTGGCGCGCGGGTTCGGGTCCGGTGCATGGGGCTGGGGCACAGCCTATGATCAAAAGGGCGGCTGACCGCCCGCTTTGTACCATAGTTGCGGGGGCTGCCTGACGCGGGCGGCCCCCCTTGAACCTTATCGACAGCAAGGACTGCGCCAATGCTACGTCTGATTGCCATATTCGCCCTGCTATGCAGCCTGATGACCGCTGCCGCAGCGCAAGAGGCAACCCCTGATCCGCGCGCTGAAACCGGCGGTGCGCAAACGCTTGAGGATATTCTGCGCAGGCAGGAAGGCCTTGCGATTGATGATGAATTCCGCAGTTCGGTGACCGGTGATCCTGATGCCGCCGCCCCGACGAGCGAACAGCTTGGCACGCGCGGCGGTGCATCCGATGCTGATCTGTGGCGGGCTTATCGCTATAACAGTGCCGACATCACGACACAGGCGCGGGGGCCTGCGGTAACCACATTGATCCAGGATCGCGGTGTCTGGTGGTGGCAGTTCCGCGAAGGGCCATTGCTGCAATATGGCGCGTGGCTGCTGGGCGGCACCCTGATTTCGCTCGCCCTGTTTTACCTGCTTCGGGGCAGGGTGCGTATTGATGGTGAAAGGACAGGTCGGACGATCACGCGGTTCAAGGCGTTCGAACGGTTCGGCCACTGGTTGCTGGCCACATCATTTATCATTCTGGGGATCACCGGCCTGATTTCACTCTTTGGGCGCAAGGTGCTGATCCCGGCCTTTGGCCATGACGCGTTTTCAACAATCGCCGAGTTTAGCAAATGGGTTCACAACAACATTTCTTGGGCTTTCATGCTCGCTCTGGTGATCATTTTCGTGATGTGGGTGGTTCATAACCTGCCGGATCGGACAGATATCAAATGGCTGCTCAAGGGCGGTGGTCTCTTTGGCGGGGGGCATCCGCCGGCCAAGAAATTCAACGCCGGGCAGAAACTGATTTTCTGGTCGGTCATCTTGCTGGGCGGATCCATCTCGGCGTCCGGGCTGGCGCTGCTGTTCCCGTTCGAATTGAACATGTTTGCCGCCACATTTTCAAAGATCAATGCGATTGGTCTGCCGGGATTACTGGGGATAGAGACGCTTCCCACCGACCTCGCTCCACATGAAGAAATGCAATATGCCCAGCTATGGCATGCCGTCGTCAGCTTTGTGCTGATGGCCATCATCTTTGCACATATCTATATCGGCTCTGTGGGGATGGAAGGCGCGTTCGACGCCATGGGATCAGGCGAGGTCGAGGAACAATGGGCGCGCGAGCATCACAGCCTTTGGGTGGACGAGGTTGTGGCCGCCGAACGCAAAGAGGGGAGCGCCTGACATGCGTGCATTCCTGATATCGCTCGTCGCCCTCGTGGTGATCACGATTGGGTCCAATCAGATTCTGAACTGGCTCGACTTCTCAGCCGAACAGGCTGCCGTGTCGGAACAGAATGTTCGGCTGGATTAAGCCTCAATCGCCGTCAGCCACGCCTTCTGCCCGCAACCGTGCGCGTCGTGCCCGGTAGCTGGGCAGCAGGATCAGGATAGCCGCAAAGATCAAGAGCCCCATGGTCATCGGCCGTTCGTATATAAAACTGACCCCGTCATAAAGCTGCATCGACCGTGAGAAGTTGTTTTCCAGCATCGGTCCAAGGATGAAGCCGATCAGCAGCGGCGCCAGCGGATAATCGGCGAAGCGCAGGATCGTCGCACAGACCCCGAGACCGACTAGGATCAGCAACTCGGTCGCGTTGTTCTGCCCGATATAGGCGCCCATCAGCGTGAAAAACAGAATGAAGGGGATCAGGAAGGTGCGCGGCACGGCGAGGATTTTGGCGATGTAAGGGATCAGCGGCAGGTTCAGCACCAACAGGATCAGGTTACCCAGATACATGGAGATGATGACAGCCCAGAAAATCTGCGGCTCATCAATCATCAGGCGCGGACCGGGCGAGACATTGAGAGCGATGAGCGCACCAAGCAGGATGGCCGTGGTGCCCGAACCGGGAATGCCAAGTGTGAGTAGCGGTACAAAGGAACCGGTGCATGCGGCGTTATTGGCGCTTTCGGGGGCGGCAAGGCCTTTCAGGCTGCCCTTGCCGAATTGTTCCTGATCTTCCTTCGAGGCGATGTTGCGTTCGACGGCGTAGCCCAGGAACGATGCAATCGTTGCCCCGGCGCCGGGCAGGACCCCGATCAGGAAACCCTGGATAGATTGCCGCCCGATGACAGGTGCGATGCTGCGTGCCTCTGCCTTTGTGATCCGCAGGTCCTTGATTTCGTTATTGCCGCTTTCGGTGTTGGACCGGCTTGGGTCCAGCACCAGATAAATCGCCTCGGGCAGGGCGAACATCGCCATGGCGAGCGTGATGAAACCAAGGCCGGATTGCAGGTCCATCAGTCCCATCGTGAAGCGTGGCATGTTGAACAGTGCCCCTTCGCCGACCGTGGCCAGCATCAGGCCAAGGACCGTCATCAGGATTGCCTTGCCAATCTGGCCGCTGCCGGCAAAGGCGGCGATGGCTGACAGGCCGACGACCATCAGGGCGAAGTATTCGGCGGAATGGAAAAGCAAGGCGACAGAGGCAAGCGCTGGCGCAAAGATCATCAGCAAAATGGCCCCGACTGTGCCGCCAATGAACGACGATATTGCCGCAACGGTTAGTGCCTTGCCCGCCTTGCCCTGCCGGGCCAAGGGGTAGCCATCGAAACTGGTCGCAACGGTCGAGGCCACGCCGGGCGCATTGATCAGGATCGACGATGTCGATCCGCCAAAGATCGCTCCGTAGTAGACACCGGCCAGCAGGATCAGCGCTGCGGAAGCGTCACCAATGGAAATCGCAACGGGGATCATGATGGCGATGATCGACATTGGCCCCAAACCGGGCAACATGCCGATGAATGTCCCGATCAGGCAGCCACCGACAACCATCAGAATGTTCTTAACAGAAAAAGCCGTTTCCAGCCCGATCATCAAGCCTTCGAGCATGTCCTAGACCCCCATGAAGAACGGCAGGGGGCGCAGGAAGATGCCAAGCACCTCTTGCACCAGATACCAGATGCTGCCCGCCGCAATCAGAGCGACAGGGATCAGGATATGCAGGCGCCGTTCGCCAAGGATCATCGAGCCAGCGATGATAAAGCCGAAGGTTGATCCCAAAAATCCGAAGGGTCGCAGAAGCAGGGCATAGGCGACCATCAGACCCAACAGGATCACGGCTTGCCCCAGCTTGTAGTCCGTCAGGCGTCGATAATCGATGTCGCCGTCCTTTGGGCCGCTCAGGCTTTCCTCAAAACCCAGCAGAATGATCACGCAGGCGATCATTGCCATGACTGACAGCACCTTGGGAAAGGTTGATGGCCAGATCGGTGTGTTCCGCATGAATGGGGCGAGCGATGCGTCCATGGTGAAGAACGCGGTGTAGGCATAGGCCATACAGATCAGTAACAGGATCAATGCGATCCAGCGGTCGAGTGCCATCTTGTCCCCCCGGTATTCGGATTGTCTGGCGAGCGATCCCGCCAGACAGGTGTTTTGGCTTTAGAGGAAGCCCAGTTCGCGCATCAGATCACCCATGACCTGTTCTTGATTTTCAAGAAAGCTCAGGAAGTCGTCGCCGTTATTGTGGATGTTGACCCAACCGTTCCGGGCGCGGACCTCTTCCCATTCGGCGGTGTCATACATCTTGGCCAGCGCGTCCTGATACATCGCCAGCTTGTCCTCTGGCAGGCCGGGGGCCGCAAAGAAGCCACGCCAGTTGACAAACTCGGTATCGATGCCCTGCTCTTTCATGGTCTGGGCATCGGGAAAGGTTGCCACCCTCTCAGGCGCTGTGACGCCGATGATTTTCACTTCTCCAGCATTTGCCAGGTCGATGGCTTCGGAAAAGCCGGTGCTGAGTGCCGTGATTTCCCCGGACAGCAGCGCCGCCATAGCATCGCCACCGGCATCATAGGGAATATATTTCACCACTGTCGGATCTTCGCCCGCGGCCTTCATCACCATGGCGGCGACAAGGTGATCCATGCCGCCGGGGACGGAGCCACCCCCGATAGCAGTGCCGCTGGAATCCGCTTTATAGGCCGCGATGAAGTCATCCATCGAGTTGATCGGGCTGTCCTTGCCCACAACGATGGTTGCATAGTCGCCAATGGTCCCGGCGACCAGTGTCAGGTCACGGAAATTCTGCGGAAATACACCCGTCAGCGACCGGATCACGATCGGGGTCGAGTTGACCATGAGCGTGCCGTGATTGCTTTCGGCGTTTTCGATCAGATAGCCGATGGCCTTACCGCCACCCCCGCCAGACATGTTTTCATAGCTGGTCTGTCCGACCAGTCCGGAATTTGTCAGCGCCTCGCCTGTGCCGCGTGCGGTGCCGTCCCAGCCGCCACCTGCGCCACCGGGGATCAGAAAGTGGATGCTGTCGACAACCTGATGCCCGTCAGCCTGTGCCATCGATCCAAACGAAAGCGTTGCCGCCGCCGCGGCAAGGATGGCCCGGCGTGTCATTGATATTGGTCTCATAAAAATCCTCCCAGAGTACAAAGCGAACTTTGCCGCTTTGGCAGAGTGTTCCCTATTCGGCCCATTGACGCAATGCCATTTCCCCTTGTTTTGCGGGATCGCGCTATGGTTGTATTTGGTGTACTCTGAGTATTCGTAAACAAATTGTTAACCACTTCGCCCGATCCTTCTTGCGTGGGTGAGTGACTGTGAATCCGTGTCTCGATCGCGCTTGAACAAAGTGCTGACGCTGGCGCGGTGCGCGCAACGTGTTTCTGACCACCAAATGCCCGTGACGGCGACAGGAAGTACAGATGCGAACAAAACTCAAACAGCACACGGCCGCGGCGCACCAGCGTGTTGATCAGGCCGTCAGTACCTTGTCGTTGGCCCATCGCGCATCATACATCACCTTTCTGCGCACCCATCAGTTGGCCTATCGTGCGCTTTTGCCCGCCCTGCCGGCGGATAATTGGGTTAGTTCCATCTTGCGCCGCGTTTTGACAACGCTGAACCAGGATCTGGATGTCATGGATGTGCCTGGGTTGCCCCGGCCAATGATCGGACTGCGTGACCCCATTCACCCGCTTGGCGTAGCGTACGTGGTTTGCGGTTCGCATTTCGGCAAACGAATACTGCGACGGCGCTGGTCCTTGTCGCGGGATCCGCAGGTCCGGGCTGCTGGGGCCTATCTGTCCTGCGATGAACTGAAAGCGGGTTGGTTGCGGTTCCTCCACGATATCGAGGCGCTGACCGATCCGGCGAATGATCTGAAGCTGCTTGCAGCGGATGCAGACCGCACCTTTGGACTGTTTTACGACAGTCTGGTGGCCGCAAAGAACGGGGGACGTGCCAATGCCGCCTGACAATCATCCGGCGGTCGATGAGGCGACGCTTGGCATCAACAATTGTGACCGTGAACCGGTCCATATCCCCGGCAGGATCCAGTCCTTTGGCGCGTTGATGTCCGTGACAGAGGATTGGATGATCAATCATGCATCCGGCAATTTGTGCCGCATGCTTGGGCTGTCGGCAAAGAATGTGATCGGTTGCCCGATCCGGGATGTCCTGACCGAACAGACCATTGACGCCATTCAGTCGCGACTGCGGCTGGTGGCATCTGACGATATGGTTGATCGGTTGTTTGCGATCCAGACGGCCCGGGATGGTCCGGTTTGCGACATTGCGATGCACCGGTCCGGGCGTAATCTGGTGCTGGAGTTCGAGCATAGTGCGAATGGTGAGGAGGCCGATCTGGGCGGCTATGTACGCCCGATGATTGCCCGGATGTCGCAATGCACGACGATGGCGCAACTGTGCCAGATGGCTGCCCGGCAGGTGAAGATGCTGACCGGAATGGACCGGGTCATGGTTTATCAGTTTTCGGCAAATGGCAGCGGCAAGGTTATCGCCGAGGTAAAAGAACCGGGCATGGAGGCCTATCTGGGTTTGGCCTATCCCGCATCGGACATTCCCCAACAGGTCAGAAAGCTTTTCATTCGCAATCCCTTGCGCGTCATTGCCGATGTTGGTGACACAGGGGTTGAGATCGCCCCGACGCTCAACCCCGAGGGCGCACCGCTGGATCTGAGCCTGAGTAGCACGCGTGCGGTTTCACCCATTCACCTGGAATATCTGCGCAATATGGGGGTTGGCGCGTCTATGTCGATCTCCATCGTGGTACGCGGTGAATTATGGGGGCTGATTGCCTGCCATCATCGGACGCCAAAAGTGCATTCCTACGCTGTGCGATCTGCGGCCGAGCTTTTTGGTCTGCTGTTTTCCTACACGCTGGATCAGTTGCAATCCGATATCGAGCGGCAGGATATGATCCGGTCGCAAATGCTGCATGACCAGATCATGGTGCAATTGGCCGGCGATACCTCTGTCGCGAATAACTTCGCCACCATCGTTAGCACCATTCAGGACGTAATCCCGCATGACGGGGCTGTCGGCTGGATTGATGGCACCTATCAAAGCACCGGCGAAACGCCAGGCAAGGAGGCCTTTCTTGAACTGATGCCGTTCTTGAACACAACGGCTGCAGGCAAGGTGTATGCAACCCAGTGCCTGAGCGATCATTTCTCGGACGCGCTGGCCTATGTCAACAAGGCGGCTGGTATGCTCGTTCTGCCGGTGTCCCGTGCGCCGCGTGATTTTATCGTGCTGTTTCGCCGTGAAATCGCGAAATCCGTCGTGTGGGCGGGCAAACCCGTCAAGAATCTGGTGCAGGGCAAGTTTGGCCCCCGGCTGACGCCGCGCAAAAGCTTTGAGGCCTGGCAGGAAACCGTGCGCAACCATTGTGCCGAATGGACACCGGCGCAAATCAGATCGGCAGAAGCGCTGCGCGTCACGCTGATGGAGGTCGTGTTGCGCATGGCTGATGCTAATCTGCAGGAACGCGCAAAGGCGCAGGAAAAGCAGGAACTGCTGATTGCAGAACTGAACCACCGGGTGCGCAATATCCTGAACCTCATCAAGGGCGTCGTCAGCCAGAGCGGGGCAGGCCATAACGATGTCAGTTCTTTCACAAAAGTGATCGGTGGGCGCATCCATGCGCTAGCTATGGCGCACGATCAGATCACCCGCGAAAAATGGCAACCCGCGTCACTGCGCGCGTTGATCGAGACGGAGGCGGCGGCCTATCTGAATGACCGCATGGATCGGCTGACAATCACCGGTCCGGATGTAATGCTGGTGCCGAACGCGCATACAACCATGGCCCTTGTCGTGCACGAGATGATGACCAATTCGGTCAAATACGGGGCGTTGACTGCAGACCACGGCAAGGTCGCGATCAATCTTGCGCAGACATCCGATGACGGGCTGGGTCTGACATGGGTTGAAACCGGCGGACCAGCCGTCAGTGCGCCAGAGCGGCGCGGGTTTGGAACGACGATTATCGAACGGTCGATCCCGTTCGAATTGAAAGGCGAAGCCGATCTGCGCTTTACACTGACGGGGGTCGAGGCCAGCTTTGTATTGCCAGCCAACACGGTCGACAGCTTTGTGACGGACGAGGACGATGTTGTTGCACCCGCATCGCCAGAGCAAACCCCATTATCAGCACCACCCGACCGCGTCCTGATTGTCGAAGACAACATCATCATCGGTTTGGATGCGGAAACCCTGCTACAACGGATTGGTGTAGAAGAGACGATCATCGTTCCTGGCGTTGCAGAGGCGTTGGAGGCGTTGACACAGGCCGATTTTGATTTCGCGGTACTCGATATCAACCTGGGTGCAGAAACGTCGTTTCCCGTTGCTGACAAGCTGCTGGAGGAAGAGGTGCAGTTTGTCTTTGCGAGCGGCTACGGCAAGGTCCCTGATATGGCGGAAAAATATGCAGATATTCCGATCCTCACCAAACCTTATGATGAGGCAGAGTTGCGCAAGGCGATTGCCAAAGATTCAAACTGACGCTGGCCCAAAACTGTCGCGATAGAACCGATACCAGTTGCCGCCCATGATACCGGCCACCTCGGCTTCATCCATGCCCGTGGCGCGCAAACCAGCCGCGATATTGCCGAAATCCCGATTGTCCTTGAACCAGTCGGGCATGGGTGGAAAGCCGGGATTGTTTGCAGATCCTTCGCCATAGTCGATCTGCTTGGTCCACCGCCCGACACGCATCCATTCAACCACGCTGTCCGGCTGATCCTGACACAGATCGGTGCCCAGCCCGAGATGCGCGGTGCCGAATTTTTCGGCTGCTCGGGCGATCATCTCGCAGAACTCCTGCAGCGTGCAGTCGGGACCGCCACGTAAATGGTGCGGGTAAATCGAAAAGCCGAACATGCCACCGTTTTCGGTCACCGCCCGGATCACCTCATCATGCTTGTTGCGCAAGGCTGGTTGCCAGACATGCGGGTTGGCGTGGGTAATTGCGATGGGCCGCGTCGAAATCTCGGCGGCTTCTATCGTGGACCGGTCCGCGCTGTGGCTCATATCCACGACCATTCCCACCCGGTTCATTTCCGCGATGACCTGACGGCCCATGCGGGTGATGCCGGGGTCGTCGGCCTCATAACAGCCGGTCGCAAGCAGTGACTGGTTGTTATAGCTAAGCTGCATAAAACGCAGACCAAGCGTGTGCAGGATCTCCACCAGCCCGATGTCATCTTCAATCGGGCTGGGGTTTTGTGCCCCGAATATGATGGCCGTCCGCCCCGTGGCCTTGGCCGTGTCAACATCCGCCGCACTGCGTGCCTGCATGATCAGATCAGGGAACCGTTCGAAATCCCGGTTCCACTTTTCAATATTCAGCACGGTTTCGCGAAAATTCTCGTGATAGGCGATCGTGGCGTGAACGGCATCGACACCGCCTGCGCGCATCTGGCGAAAGATGGTTTCGGACCAATTGGCATATTGCAGGTTGTCGATCAGCATGGGCCACGATGCGCAGATTTTGCGGGGGTCGTCAAACGGGCTGGCGCTAAGCCCTAAATCGTTATAGAAAATCCATCACAACGGGAGGACACAGCATGAAAACCATTAAAGGGCCGGCGCTGTTTCTGGCGCAGTTTGCTGGCGATGAGGCACCTTTCAACTCTTGGGATGCGATCACGAAATGGGCCGCCGACTGCGGTTACAAAGGGGTGCAGGTGCCCAGTTGGGATGGCCGGTTGTTTGATCTGCAAAAGGCGGCATCGTCGCAAGATTATTGCGATGAATTCAAAGGTCAGGCGGCAGAAAACGGCATTACTGTCACAGAGTTATCAACGCATCTGCAAGGACAATTGGTTGCCGTAAACCCGGCCTATGATACCGCTTTCGATGGCTTTGCGGCACCTGAGGTTCAAGGGGACCCCGCAGCCCGACAGGCATGGGCGGTGGATCAGGTCAAGCTGGCATTGAGCGCATCAAAGAATATGGGCCTGACTGAAATGGCGACCTTTTCAGGCGCCCTGGCATGGCCATTCATCTATCCGTGGCCTCAGCGCCCTGCCGGTCTGGTTGAAGCCGCGTTTGATGAACTTGCGTCCCGTTGGCGTCCCATTCTGGACCATGCAGAGGATTGCGGGGTTGACGTCTGCTATGAAATTCACCCCGGTGAGGACCTGCATGACGGCGTCACGTTCGAGATGTTTCTGGAACGTCTGAATGGGCACGCCCGCTGCAACATGCTATACGATCCGTCCCACTACGTCCTGCAATGCCTTGATTATCTGGACAATATCGACATCTACAAAGACCGGATCAAGATGTTCCACGTCAAGGATGCGGAGTTCAATCCGACCGGGCGACAGGGTGTCTATGGCGGCTACCAACCTTGGGTCGATCGTGCGGGCCGGTTCCGGTCGCTGGGCGACGGGCAGGTTGATTTCGCGGCGATCTTTTCCAAGATGGCGGCCAATGATTTCAGTGGCTGGGCCGTGGTCGAATGGGAATGCTGCCTGAAGCACCCTGAGGACGGCGCGCGAGAAGGCGCGCAATTCGTCAAGGATCACATCATTCGGGTGACTGAACGCGCGTTTGATGACTTCGCAGGCGGCGATGTCGATAACGCGACCAACCGCAAGATGTTGGGGATTTGAAGATGACGCGACCTATTCGACTTGGCATGGTGGGCGGCGGCAATGATGCGTTTATCGGTGCAGTGCACCGAATTGCATCGCGGATTGATGGGCGGTTTGAACTGGTGGCCGGTGCGTTGTCATCGACCCCGGAAAAGGCGCAAGCCTCGGGGCAGGCGCTGGGGCTCGACCCTGCTCGCACCTATGATGATTTCAAATCGATGGCGATCCGCGAGGCGCGGCTGAAAGACGGGATCGAGGCGGTGGCGATTGTGACCCCGAACCATGTCCATTACGCCGCTGCCCGCGAATTTCTGAAACGCGGCATTCATGTGATCTGCGACAAGCCCCTGACATCGACCATGGCGGACGCCAAAAAGATGGCGAAGGCAGTGGCGGACAGCGATGCGCTGTTTGTGCTGACCCATAATTACACCGGCTATCCGATGATGCGGCAGGCGCGCCAGATGGTCGCCAATGGCGATCTGGGCACCATCCGGGTTGTGCAGGTGGAATATGCACAGGATTGGCTGACCGAGCCGGAGGATTTCAAGCAGGCCGCCTGGCGCGTGGACCCGGCCCGGTCAGGTGCCGGTGGATCGACGGGGGATATCGGCACCCATGCGTTCAATCTTGCGGGGTTTGTCACCGGATTAGAGGTCGAAAGCCTGTGTGCTGATCTGCAGTCTTTTGTCTCGGGTCGTCAGTTGGATGACAACGCCCATGTGATGCTGCGCTACAAGGGCGGCGCGCGGGGGATGCTGTGGTGTTCGCAGGTCGCCCCCGGCAATGAAAACGGTCTGGGCTTGCGGGTCTATGGCGACAAGGGCGGGATCGAATGGCGGCAGGAAAACCCCAATCAGCTGTGGTTCACGCCATATGGTGAGCCAAAGCGCCTGCTGACACGTGGCGGTAAGGGCGCACTGGATGCGGCCGAACGCGTGACCCGCATACCGGCGGGCCATCCTGAAGGGTATCTGGAAGGGTTCGCGACAATCTATCGCGAGGCGGCAGATGCGATTGAGGCGCACCGCGACGGCAATGATGTGCCTGCCGATGTCACCTATCCCGGGATCGCGGACGGTATGGCGGGGATGCAGTTTGTCGATGCCTGTGTGCGGTCGTCCAAGCGCGACGGGGCTTGGGTGAAACTAGCGCCCTAGCGTCCGGGCGATCTGTTCCGACAAATCCAGCAATGCTGCGGCCTGGGCCGTGGCGATGCTGCCAAGGCTTTGATCAGCCATCGGTTTCGCAATGGCGAAGGCCTGACTGCTGTTGCGGAAATCAATGCCGTCGCCACCGACATAGAACTGTCCGGTCAGTTGAAAATTCCCGTCCGCCCCGGCGAGTATCCGTTCAACCTGCACGTCCACGGCGACATCAGGCAGTCCGACAAAAGGCCATGGTTCAGGAACTACATTGGTGTTCAGGATATCCGCCAGGTTGCGGGTGACTGTCAGCGTGACGGCGCGCTGCTGGTCATCGGCCCACAGGATATCGGCATTGCTGGCGATCAGGCCGTTCGGTGTTTCAAAAGCGATTTCTTCCAGCGCTGCATAGGTGGGCAAGGTCACAGGGCGCACCATGACACTGCTGACCAGCGGGCGCAGTTCCAGATCAGACGTCAGTGGCGCCATCGCCAGCCGTTCCGGCGGTGGTGCGCAGGCAGCAAGGCCAAGGGCGGCAACGATCATCAAGCGTTTCAACATGGGCTACCGTCCTGTGAGCAATGAATTGGGGTTGCGCTGGATCGCGCGGGCAAGCGCCGATACCGCGTCCGCCGCCGTCTGGATGTCGCGCAATGTCGCCAGCGTCTCGGCGCTGAACCGCGACCGTTCGCTGTAGCTGTTTACCACAGCGCGGGTTTCGGTCACCAGCTGGTTGGCGCGCTCGGACAGGGCGGGCAGGCCGCTGACCGATTGTTCAATCGCCTGTGCGGCCTCATTTGCCGATGCCAGTGCTGCGTTGACGTTTTCAATGGCCCCGCCTTCGCGTACCTCTTCCAGAAAGCCGCGCATTTCGTCCAGCGCACCGTTCAGCGATGCGGGCAGGGCGGCTGCATCCTCGCTACCGACCAGACGGTCGATGGAGGCCAGCGTATCGGTCGCTGTTTCCACCAGATCTTCGATGGCCAGCGCGTTGGCCTTGGCGGTCAGTGCCTCGATCTGTGTGATCAGCTCTGGCAGGTTTTCGGTGGCCAGTTCGATATTGGCTGCGGCTGCCGCCGTGGTCTGAATGGCCGCATCTAGGTCTGCAACGATGTCAGCCTCTGCGGTGCTGGTGACGATGGCGTCGATATCGTTGATCACCTTGCGCAGATCGCCGGGCACGGCCTGCACATCATCGGAGGCAACGAGCGCGCGCGCTTCATCGAGTAGCGCAACCAGCGATGCCGGTGCGGCGCGCGTGCTTTCGTCATTGGCGACACGCTCAATACTGTCCATCATGTCGATGGCACCTTGCATCAACTCTTCAACCGGCAGGTCGTTGATGCGTTGCAGCACGCCTTCGGCCGTTGCCGCCACGTCAGAAATTTGAGAGTCAGTCGTGGGAATGACCGGGTACTGGCCAGAGGCCTGGGTGACGATCGCTGGCAGTGCATCCTCGATCTGGACCAGTTCGACGACCAGCGTGCCGGACAGGATATTGCCTGTCACCATTCGGGCGCGCAAACCGCGGGCCACAAAATCGGACAGGAGCGCCAGCGCATCCTCCGGGGTCGACTCCGGGCTCATCCCAAGGCGCGATGGCTGGATGTCGAGCACTGCCTGAAGCCGCACCTGCGCGCTTGCACCTTCGCCCACAACGATGGCGTTCAACTGGTCAACCTCGCCGATCTGGATCCCCTGAAACCGTACTTCTGATCCTTTGGTCAGCCCTGTCACTGATTGTTCAAACAGGACCGCAACCTGAAGTGATGCGGCGTTGGGGTCAGTAAACAGGCTGTCGCGGGCCGATTGTTCGTCAGGGTATATGTCAAATGTCTGACCGTCGCGGATCGCCTGACCGCCGGAGACAACTGTGTCAAAAGCGATGCCACCTTCGATTAGCGAGGCGATGGAGCTGACGTCGAGCGATACGCCACCGGCCCCAAAGGACACGCTGAACCCGGATGTATCCCAGAACCGCGTGCTGGAAGTAATGCGCCTGTCATATGGGCTTTCGATAAAGGCCGAGACGACGACCTGATTGCCGTCAAAGGACAATTCTGGCTGTTCCAGATAACCCACCTGCAAGCCCTTGTGCAGAACCGGTGCACCCGCCGTGATCGACCCGCCATCGCCGGTGCGCAATACCACCGATGTGCCACGCTGGCCGGCCCGGGTCAGGATTGCCTCTTCATTGCCGACGAATTCGTATTGGGCCACATCGGGATCAGTGTCCCAATTGCCTTCGATATAGACGCCGGACAGCACAGTCTCTAACCCCGTGATCCCGCGCACCGACACATCCGGGCGGACCACCCAAAAGACCGCGTCGTCATCCAGATAGGGGGCGACGGTTTTGTCGATGCGCGCATGAACCAGCACGTCCGTCAGGCCATCGGCGAATTCGACATCTTCCACTTCGCCCACGGTCACGTCGCGATACTTGATCACCGTTTCACCGGCTGTAATCCCGGATGCGTTTTCAAAGCTGATGGTGATCAGCGTGCCGCGATCCTGATAATTCTGCCAAGCGGCCCAAAGCGATATGGACAAGGCCGCTATCGGCACCAGCCAGACCAGCGACAGCCGTTTCCACATCGGCTGTTTGACAGGCCGCACGTCAAGCGGGGCAGGCCGTGGGGCTGGGGTATCAGTCATTCTGCGGTCCTGTTTACATCCCAGATCATGCGGGAATCAAAGCTTTGTGCCGACAGCATGGTGAAAATGACCGAAAGAGCAAAGCTGACGGCGGCAATGCCCGGATTGATTGTGGCAATCGTGTTGAGTTGCACCAATGCCGACAGGATTGCAACGACAAACACGTCAATCATTGACCAGCGCCCAATGAATTCAACCACTTCATAAGCCTTGTGGCGTTGATGCTGATTGTCCTGCGATCCGCGTTGGACGCTGATCGCCAGATAGCCGATCGCCAGGAATTTCCCGATTGGAATGACAACCGATGCGACAAAAACGATGATAGCTATGCCGATTGAGCCATACTCGATCAACTCGACGACACCGCCGATGATCGTGCTTTCGCTGCGTTCAACCAGGGTAGAGGTCAGCAGCATCGGATAGATATTGGCCGGGATATACGCAATCATCCCGGCAAACAGCCACGCCCAGACCCTTTGCAGGCTTTCGGTGTCCCGGCTTTGCAACCGCCCATCGCAGCGTTTGCAATAAAGCGAATCTTGGGCATGGACCTGCCCGCAGCGCTGGCAGGCGACCAGACCGGCGTCGCGGGCGGTGATCAGCCCGCCTTCTGTTCCAGCGCTTCCCAAATCGAATACCTGCAAATCAGTTGATCTTTGAGAACGGTGATAACCACCACGCCCGCAAATGCCCAGAAGGCCGGGCCGATTGTCACGGCGGCCATGCCAGCCACCTTGATCAGCGCCACTGTCACACCGACGATGAAAATCTCGGCCATGCTCCAGGGGCGTAATGTTTCGGCCAGTCCGAAGGCCTTGCGCGCGCCAACCCTTATGGGCTGTTCGCGCACCAGCGGCCCAAGCGCATAAATCAACGCGCCGAGCCGGATCAGTGGGATTCCCACGATGAAAAACGCCACCGCAATCGCGAGCGGGATCGCCAGCCCTTCGTCAAAGGCCAGAACCGCGTCGATCACCGATGTCGCATTGTGCAGCCCGCCCGCATCCAGCGTCAGAAATGGGAAACTGATCGCGGCGATCATCATGATGAAGGCGGTTAACGCGAGGCTCAGGATACGCGCAATGGCAGCCGGTTGCGACGTCATCAGAACAATCCCGCAGCGCTGGCAATAGGCCCGTGCATTATCAGGCAGATCGGTTGCCTGATGCAGCGTGTCGCATTGCGGGCAAGCGACCAGATCGTCCAGTGGCGGTAACGCGTCGGGCACGTGAATATCCTTGCAATCCAAAAGGGTTTGCCTGTTATTTGCCCGCAGTATACCCGGGTTGACCATAGATATGCCATCGCCCGCCATCCGACAACTCAACAATGAGAGAGCGCGCATGACCAACACCATTTTCCCGCCGCGCCCGACGCCTGTCATCCCTGTCAAAGGGCGTGATGGATTTCCCGTTGCGCGTATTTTTTGTGTGGGCCGCAACTATGCCGCCCATGCCGCCGAAATGGGGCACGAGGTGGATCGCGAGGCCCCGTTCTATTTCACGAAATCGGCCCATGCGGTGCTGCTGTCAGGACAGCAGATGCCCTATCCGTCGCGCACGTCCGACCTGCATCATGAGATGGAACTGGTGGTCGCCATCGGGGCTGTGGCGCGTGAGGTGCCACCGGATGACGCCATGGAGGCGGTGCTGGGCTATGCCTGCGGCCTGGATATGACCCGCCGTGACCTGCAGGCGCAGGCCAAGGAAAAGCGCAGGCCATGGGACACGGGCAAGGATTTCGAAAATGCGGCCATCATTGCGCCGATCACGCCGAAATCAGATGTGGGCCCGTTGGGTGGTCTGCGTATTCAGTTGACGGTCAACGATCTGGTCACGCAAGAGGCGCATCTGTCCGATATGGTCTGGTCCGTTCCCGAAATCATCGCCGATCTTTCCACGCTTTACACACTGGGTCCCGGCGATTTGATCATGACGGGCACACCTGCGGGTGTCGGACCTGTTGTGCGGGGTGACCGACTTTATGGCACAATCGGCGATCTGGACCCTGTCGAGACGACTATTGTCTAGGCGGCGTCTGCATTTACCACGCGCCGCCGAAAGTGACTTGCACCTGCTGTGCGCTTCGTCCCACTATCGCGGCAGTTTATGATCGAGGGAGGATCACCATGAAAACGACACGCCGCGCCATGCTCGGCCTTATGACGGCTGCCTTGCTGGGCACTAGCGCCGCCGCGCAAGAGGTCACACTGCGCCTGCATCAATTCCTGCCGGCACAGGCAAATGTTCCTGCGCATATTCTGGATGTCTGGGCCGATAAGGTTGAGGCCGACAGCGATGGCCGCATAAAGATCGACCGCTTTCCGGCCATGCAGCTGGGCGGCACGCCGCCACAACTGATCGATCAGGCGATTGACGGGGTGGCCGACATCATCTGGACCGTGGCAGGTTACACGCCCGGCCGTTTCCCGCAGGTCGAAGTGTTCGAACTGCCCTTCATCTCACCTGATGCCGAGGCGACAAGCCGGGCCTATTGGGAACTGGCCGAAGAGCGGATGATGGACACCGAATTTGCCGCCTTCAAGCCGCTGGGTCTGTGGGTGCATGGTCCCGGTGTGATGCATACCAGCCGCCCGATCACCGATGTGGCCGACCTGAACGGTCTGAAGCTGCGTGCGCCGACACGCACCACCACGACGCTGTTTACCGGGCTGGGGGCCACATCCGTGGGCATGCCCGTGCCTGCCGTACCTGAATCGCTGTCCAAAGGCGTGATCGACGGCGCCGTCATCCCGTGGGAGGTTGTCCCGGCCCTGAAAGTGCAGGAGCTGGTCGGCAATCATACTGAGTTTCCGGGTGAGGCGCTTTATACAACGGCGTTTATCTTTGCGATGAACAATGCCGCCTATGACGGGCTGCCCGATGATCTGAAGGCCGTGATCGACGCTAATTCCGGGCTAGAATTTTCGGCCTTTGCAGGCCGGACAATGCAGGAATATGACGCGCCGGGCCGCAAGCTGGCCGAGGAGGCGGGCAACAACATCATCACGTTGAGTGATGAACAGGTTGCCGCATGGAAAGAGGCGGCCCAGCCCACCATCGACAACTGGATCGCGGAGGCTGATGCCGCCGGTATTGATGGTACCGGCCTTTACGAGGCCGCGACCGCGCTGATTGCCAAACATAGCGCCAGCAACTAAACCAATCGCGGCCCCCGGGTACATACCGGGGGCCGTATTGTGTCCGGAGACCCGCGTGCTGCATTTATGGATCGAACGGCTGGCCCGTCTGATGGCGCTTTTGGGCGGCATCGTGCTGTGCCTGCTGGTGTTGGTGGTCTGTGCCAGTGTGTTGGGGCGCGAGGCGAATGCGCTTTCGCATACCGGGTTTCTGGGGAGCGTGGGTAGATGGCTTCTGGATGTGGGTGTCGGGCCGGTCACAGGTGATTTTGAACTGGTCGAGGCGGGCATCGCCTTTGCCATTTTCGCGTTTCTGCCGCTGACCCAGCTGACCGGTTCTCATGCTACGGTGGACATCTTTACCAACGGGATGGGGCCCCGAGCCAACAATACGCTTGCCACGTTCTGGAGCGTAGTGATGGCCGCCGCAATTATCCTGATCACCTGGCGGCTGTTTGTCGGCATGCAGGACAAAATCCGTTATGGTGAAACAACTTACCTGATCCAGTTTCCGATCTGGTGGGCTTATGCCGCCAGTTTCGCCGCCGCAATCACCGCCAGTATCGTCAGCATCTATTGCGCGGTCCTGCGCCTGACGGGGGCGCGCAAGGGATGAGCGATCTTGCCCTTGGCTATCTGTCGTTTCCGGTTCTGCTGGGTCTGATCTTTCTGCGCGCGCCCATTGGGTTGGCCATGCTGATCTGCGGGATTGGTGGTATCTGGCTGGCGACCGACACGACCGTCGTTTTCATGGCCAAGCTGAAGTCAGAGGTCTATTCGACCTTTTCCAGCTACAGCCTGTCGATCATTCCGATGTTTTTGCTGATGGGCCAGTTCGCCACCCTGTCGGGCATGTCGCGGGCGCTGTTCAAGGCGGCAGAGGCGTGGCTGGGCCATCGCAAGGGCGGTATGGCGATGGCGGCTGTCGGTGCCTGTGCCGGGTTCGGGGCGATCTGCGGATCGTCTTTGGCCACCGCCGCCACGATGAGCCGGGTCGCCTTGCCGGAGTTGAAGAAATACGGCTATTCCGGCGGGTTTTCGACGGCGACACTGGCCGCCGGTGGTACGCTGGGCATTCTGATCCCGCCATCGGTGATCCTTGTGATCTATGCGATCCTGACGGAGCAGAATATTGCCAAGCTTTTTGCTGCCGCGTTCATCCCCGGCATTCTGGCCGCACTTGGTTACATGCTGACCATCGCGATCTATGTGCGCCTCTTTCCCGATCAGGCAGGCACGCACCCCCGGCTGCCCTATGGCCGGCGGTTCAAGGCTCTGCTGGCGGTCTGGCCGGTGTTGATCGTTTTTGGTCTGGTCGTGGGCGGTATCTATAACGGTTGGTTCACCCCGACCGAAGGGGCGGCTGTTGGCGCGATGGGGACCGGGTTGATCGCGCTGTTTTCACGGTCGCTGAACTGGGCTGTATTCCGCGACAGTATCCTGCAGACGGCGACCGGCACCGGCATGATCTTTTTCATCGTGCTTGGGGCGGGGTTTTATAATGGGTTTCTGGCGCTGACACAGGTCCCGCAGGAATTATCAGGCTGGGTGACGTCGCAAGGGTTCAGCCCGTGGACCGTGATGGTCATGATCCTGATCTTCTATCTGATCCTTGGCTGTCTGATGGACAGCCTGTCGATGATCCTGCTGACGATCCCGATTTTCTGGCCGGTGATCCAGACGTTGGATTTCGGGATGACGACCGAAGAGGTTGCGATCTGGTTCGGCATTCTGGTGTTGATCGTGGTGGAGGTTGGGTTGATCACCCCGCCGGTGGGGATGAACCTGTTCATTATCAACAACATGGATAAGGAAACGCCGATGGTGGCGACCTATAAATCAGTGCTTTTCTTTGTGGGCTCAGATATCGTGCGGGTCGTGATCCTGATGCTGTTCCCGGTGATCACGCTGATCCTGATCTGAGTACCGGCAATTTTGTTATCGAAGAAAATTGACCAGAATTTTTTCAAAATTCTGGCGGCTCAAGTTTTGACGTCGGGGCTTGTCCGCCCGGTGCGCGTGCTGATTTCGGTGATCAGGTCAGCGGCTTTGATCACATCGGCAAGCGCGTCCTCGGCCTCTTGCTGCAACAGGTCGGGGTTGGTTTCCAGCCGCTCCAGATAGACCCGGATCGTGGCCCCTTGGGTTCCGGTGCCAGAGAGCCTTAGCACAACCCGTGCGCCGCCCTCGAACATGACCCTGATCCCCTGACCGGCGGTATGGCTGCCATCGAGCGGATCGTCATATGCGAATTCGTCAGCCTGGACGACGGTCAGTCCGGCAAAGGTTTGCCCGGCCAATTCAGGCAGTTTCGCGCGTAAATCCGCGACCAGTGTGTTGGCGATATCGCTGTCGACCGCCTCGTAATCGTGACGCGAGTAATAGTTGCGGCCGTAGGTTTGCCAGTGATTGGCCATCAGGTCCGACACCGACTTCCCGGTGGCTGCGATGATGTTGAGCCACATCAGCACGGCCCAGAGTCCATCCTTTTCGCGCACATGGTCCGATCCGGTGCCAGCGCTTTCTTCGCCGCACAGGCTGACCTTGCCGGCGTCCAGAAGGCTGCCGAAGAATTTCCATCCCGTCGGCGTTTCGAAACAGGCGATGCCCTTGGCAGCCGCCACCCTGTCGACAGCGGCAGAGGTCGGCATGGAGCGCGCCACACCAGCCAGACCTTCCGCATAGCCGGGGGCGAGGTGCGCGTGTGCCGCGATGAGCGCAAGGCTGTCAGAGGGTGTCACGTAGGCGCCGCGCCCGACGATCATGTTCCGATCACCATCGCCATCACTGGCGGCGCCGAAATCGGGGGCGTCGGTGCCGGTCATGATGCCCATCAATTCATGCGCCCAGATCGGGTTGGGGTCCGGGTGACCGCCGTTGAAATCGGGCAGGGGGGTGCCGTTGATGACGGTGCCCTCGGGCGCGCCTAGCAGGTTCTGCAGCACATGTTTCGCGTAAGGCCCGGTCACGGCGTGCATCGCGTCGAATACCATGCGGAAGCCACCAGCGAACAAGCCGCGGATCGCATCGAAATCAAACAGCGTCTGCATCAGCGCCGCATAATCGGTGACAGGATCGACAACAGTCACTTTCATATCGCCTAATTGCGTCTCATCAAGTGTGGCGAGGTCTACATCCTGCGCATCCAGCATCTGATAGGATTGCAGGCTTTGGGTCTGGGCAAAGATCGCATCCGTCACCGCCTCGGTTGCCGGGCCGCCATTGGCCATGTTGAATTTCAGGCCAAAGTCAGCATCGATCCCGCCGGGGTTATGGCTGGCCGACAGAATGAAGCCGCCATCGGTTCCGTTCAGCCGGATCAGGTGAGAGGCAGCGGGGGTGGACAGCAACCCGTTCTGTCCGACGATTACCGCCTTGGTCCCATTCGCGGCGGCCATGCGCAGGATCACCTGAATGGCCTCGGCGTTGAAGTAGCGCCCGTCGCCGCCGATCACAAAAGTTTTGCCGGCAGCACCGCCGATCCCGTTCAGGATGGACTGGACATAGTTTTCCAGAAAATGAGGCCCCATGAAATCGCGGGTTTGACGCCGCAGCCCGGATGTGCCTGCCTTCTGGCCCGCAATCGGGGCGGTCTGAACGGTATGGATCATCAAATGCCTCGCAAATTATGCGGGCAGGTTTGGCGCAGGATGGGGTTGGCCGTCAAATGTAAAGTCGCAAGGCAGGGCGTGATCGACAACGCGCTGGGCGTTGGGGATGTCATTGCCTTCGGCCCGGCGGGTGGCCACGGCGCGCGAATGGTTCAGGCTAAGCCAGCGGTGGATTAACCGCGCGCGCAGTTCCGGCATCGGCACGTCAAGACGTGCGGTAACGTCCCAAAGCGGGGCCAGTTCCGACCACGGGGTTTCATCAAACATCAGGTAGTTGCCTTCGACGATCACGAATTCGGCCTCTGGCGGCACGGCGATAGCGCCACCGATGGCGATGTCGCGGGTGCGGTCGAAGATGGGGGCGAAAACCTCTTCCCCGGATTTCAACGCCCGGACCAGCCGGATGAAACCGGGTGCGTCAAAGGTTTCGGGCGCGCCCTTGCGGGGGCGCAGGTCGCGGTCCTCGAGCACGGCATTGTCCAGATGAAACCCGTCCATAGGCACCACGACCGTCTGGCGTTTGCTGACATTCAGGCGGCGCGCCAGTTCAGTCGCCAATGTGGATTTGCCCGAGCCCGGGGCCCCGGTTACGGCGACCAGCGTGCGTGGCGCATGACGCTCAAACAGATCCTCCGCCAACGTGTTGACGTGTTCAGTTAACGTATTCAAAATCTTGCCTGCCAGTTTCGGGCTTTGCCCCGTTTTGCCCGAGGTTAACGCGAAGTCAGCCATTGGGCGACCTATTTTTCACGCGCGGTGACGATTCCTGCCGACACTGTGACCTCAAATGCCCTGAAAAGTGGCAACTGGTGCAACACTGCTCTATCTAACCGCTTGAGCCATGAAAACCTGAGGGGACGGCGTGATACAATTCAGCCTAAAGATATGGCGCATTCTAGTTGCTGTCTGGAATACGGCCAGCGACAAGCATATCGGCCTGATCGCGGCAGGTGTGGCGTTTTTCGGGATGTTTGGCATTTTTCCGGGGATTGCCGCCCTGATCGCGATTTTCGGACTTGTGGCAGATCCAGTCGCGATTTCCGAACAATTGTTGTTGATGGAGGGGATCATCCCGCCTGACGCCTTCAGCCTGCTGGCGGCACAGGTAAACGGTCTGATTACCGCCAGACCTGAAACGTTGGGATGGGCCACGTTGGTGTCAATTACGCTGGCACTTTGGTCCTGTCGGGCGGGCGTCGGTGCATTGATTGGCGGGCTGAACGCCATCGCGGGGCAGCGAATGCGCAATGGTATCTGGCAGATGGCTGTTGCTTTCATGCTGACGGTCGCACTGGTCGCCCTTGGGCTGGTCGCGATGGTCGTGGTGATCGTCCTGCCGATCGTCTTGGCGTTCCTGCCGCTGGCGGCGTCAACCGCATGGTTGTTGGAGGCCGCGCGCTGGCTCATTGCGCTGGGCGTGCTGTTACTGGCGCTCAGCTTGCTGTATCGCTTTGGTCCGGCCCGCATTGGCAGCCGCGGGCGCTGGTTCACGGTGGGGGCGTTTGTGGTCGTAGTGCTGTGGGTCGCGGCGTCTGTCGGGCTGTCCTACTACCTGACCAACTTTGCCAGTTATAATGAGGTTTACGGATCAATCGGGGCGGTGATCGGTCTGCTTTTGTGGCTTTATGTCAGTGCCTATCTGATCCTGCTGGGGGCGGCGCTGAACGTGCAGGTGCATGGCTATGACGTGCCCCCGGAAAAGGGGGACACGTCGTTTCTGGATGAAGGCAAGGATACCGTGTCAGAGCCCGAGCCAGAAAGCGCCTAACGCCAATGCAGC
Organism: Yoonia sp. SDW83-1; assembly: GCF_046762885.1. Lineage (NCBI taxonomy): Bacteria > Pseudomonadati > Pseudomonadota > Alphaproteobacteria > Rhodobacterales > Paracoccaceae > Yoonia > Yoonia sp. SDW83-1. The sequence continues at coordinate 7,239 of NZ_JBKQXO010000018.1, read as the reverse complement.
GGGGATGGTCTGGGCCACAAAAGCAGCCTTTGTCGCCGTTATCGCGCCGTAGATGCCCGCGATAACCACACAGACCAGCACAAAGCTGATCAGCGGCGCGCCCGCTTGACCCAGCCAGAGACCATAGATCAACCCTGCCGACAAAAAGCCGTTATAGAGCCCCTGATTGGCGGCCAACACCCGGCTTTCGGCGGCAAATTCCGGCGTTGTCCCGAAAACCTTGCGGGTGCGCGGGGCCTCCCATCGGAACATCTCGAGCACCAGAAAATAGGCATGGATCAACGCAACGAGTAGAATGAGGATCGTGGCAATCATGGTGCATCTCCTTTTGTGGTGTCAGACCTGACCGCCGGAAATCTCGACTGTTTGTCCGTTGAAGCTCCGCGCCCCGTCAGAACAAAGCCACATCAGCGCTGATGTGGTTTCATCAACCGCGAGCAGATTGCGGCTGCGGTTGCCCTTGGCAATCGCATCGATCGCGCCCTGTTCATCGACGCCGAACCGTTTCATCAGGCCGGGGAGCTGGTTGCGCACGATATCGGTGTCCACATAGCCCGGGCAGAGCGCGTTGAAGGTGATGGGGCGCTTCATGTATTCCTCGGAGAGCCCATGGATCAGCCCGATAACGGCGTGTTTGCTGGCGGTGTAGGGGATGGCGTTTTTCAGCCCCCGGACCCCGGCAATGGAGCTGATCACGATCATGCGGCCCGTATCGTTGGGGCCGAGCGTCGCCAGTGCGGCCTGCAGCGTCAGAAACACACCGTCGAGATTGGTGGACATCATGCGGCGCCAATCGGCGAGGGTGGTATCGCCAAAGGGTTTGCCTTCGGCGATGCCTGCATTGGCGATGCAGATCTGCACAGGGCCTCGACTTGCTGCGGCCTGAGCAACGCCATCGCGCACCGATGCCTCTTCCGCCACATCCATCACGAGGGCGTGCAGGCGCGGGTTGAGCGCTGCGACCTCTTCCAGCTTATCAGCCCGGCGACCGGTGATCGTGACCTCGGCCCCGGCCTCGGCCAGCGCGATGGCGATGCCCTTGCCGATCCCGGTGCCGCCACCGGTGACGAGCGCGTGTTTTCCTGCATGTTCCATGAAAGCCTCCTCCGTTTATGGTGATGCTACAGGGGCAGGCGGGATCGGCAAGGGGCGTGGCGTTCTGACCTGACGTCGGGATAATTGTTATGTGGAATGTCGCGTATCTTTGATATTGCCCGGAATGTCTTCTGAAATTAGACAGATGGTCCCGTCACGCCATGCTGCGCCAGGTTTCGCGCGTTTCTGTCTTAGGGGTAAACACAGCGGACCTTCCAGTCATACATCTATCGCCCGATGACTGGTTCGAGTAGTTCCAACGACATCTGTTATTAGATACTCTGCTTTCTGGCCAATCAGTCCGGTGCCCCGAAATCGAGGCTTGTCGGCCGGTAGTTGAAGAGCTCAAGCCGGTGTGGCTTGCCATTCCCGTTCTCCAGCCGCAATGCAGTCAAACTTGCCGGGGCGACGGGGATGATGCTGGCCGGTTGCAGGTCAAGGAAGCGCTGTAGGATCGCGCGGATGACCCCGCCATGACAGGCGACCAGCAGGTTAGTGCACGGGGTCTCTGCTTCACTGCGTATCACGGCGGTGACTCGGTCGGCAAACGCCTCCCATGGCTCTCCTCCCGGCGGTGTGCCGGTGCCTGCGCGCCAGGCCAGATAGGCAGCCTCATCTTCTGCGATGATGTCGGCAGTTGTGCGGCCCGTCCAGTCGCCCACGTCAATCTCGCGAAGGTCACGGATCGGGGTCGCGTCAGGCGCACCGATCCGCGCTGCCGTTTCACGCACCCGTTCAAGGTCAGAGGTGATGGCGCGACAGGGTTTGAGCCCGTCAATCGTGGTGCGCAAGGCGTCCGCTTGGCTACGCCCTGTTTCTGAAAGCGCGATATCTGCCTGACCTTGCAGGCGGTGGGTGGCATTCCATTGTGATTGCCCATGTCTTACCAGAAGAATACGCATCAGCCGATCCTTTCGCCGTCAAGAGCGAACCAGCATTGCGGTTCAGCAGGAAGTTCAAATTGCACGGTATCACCAATCCGCGCACTATCTGCACGATCCACGATGGCGGTCAATCGCAGATCCTTTGACAGCCCTGTGACCATTGTGCGCCCTGCGATGGCGCTGACCTCGACCAATTCCATGGGCAGCGTTCGTTCGTTTGGTTGGTCAGTGATGTGCATCGCCTCTGCACGGTACATGGCCAGACATTCATCGGCAGGCGGACTCAGCGCCATATTGCGGCCACCAACCTTGTAGCCACTGCCGTTCTTGGCCACGGGAATGATATTGTTGGGCGGTGTGCCAACGAATGTCGCGACAAAGGCCGTTTGGGGCTGATCGATCAGGTCCGCAGGGCTACCGAATTGCTGAACCCGTCCCTCGTTCATGACGGCCACATGGCTGGCCATTGTCATCGCCTCAATCTGGTCGTGCGTGACATAGACTGTGGTTGCTCCGGTGGCGCGGTGAAGACGCATGAGTTCGGTCCGCATCTCGACCCGCAATTTGGCATCCAGATTTGACAAAGGTTCATCGAAGAGCAGAACACTTGGCTTGGGTGCGATGGTGCGGGCGATGGCCACGCGCTGCTGTTGGCCGCCTGATATCTCGTTAGGGTAGCGGTCAGCCAATGCATGGATGTCGAGAAGTTTGAGCACCTCATCAACACGGGCTTGTCGATCGGATGCGGGCATCTTTGCGACCTTAAGCGGCCATTCCACATTGCCCCGTACTGACATATGTGGCCACAACGCATAGGATTGAAACACAAGGCCGGAGTTTCGTTTTGCCGGATCAACAGACCAACTTTGATCGCCATCCGACACAACCTGTTCGTCAAATATGATCTGCCCGGCGCTTGGCAGTTCAAGCCCGGCCAGCATCCGCAGCAATGTTGTCTTGCCGCAACCCGATGGCCCCAAAAGCACAAGAAACGCGCCGTCAGGCACCGAAATCGAAACATCTTTGACGGCGGTGAAATCGCCAAAGCGTTTGGTGAGGTTTTTGATGTCAAGCATAGGTCTTCAATCCTTCAGCCAGGGCTGCGATTTCGCCTGCAGGCGGTTTGCGATCAGTGTCGCCACGATTGAGATGGTCAAGATCACAACAGTGATCGCATTGGCGAATTGTCCAAATCCTTCTGATGCGTAGCGATAGGCCAACACGGACAGCACCGGCATGGTCGGTGTGAACAGCAACACCACAAGCGACAGATCACGGATAATTTTGACAAAGATCAGAATACCGCCAGCAGCCAACCCCCGGATGGCAAGTGGCACTGTGATCGCGCCAAGTCTGCGCAGAAAACCAGCGCCGGTCAGGCGCGCGCTTTCCTCAAGCTCTCCACCGACCTGCTGGATCACAGCACGTCCCGTCTGCACCGAAAACGGCAGCAGATAAGCCGTACCCGCGATGACCAGCAATGCAAAGGTGCCATAAAGCGCCGGAAACGGCCCGATCGGTGCGCCGAGATAGGCGATATAGGCCGCGCCGAACGCGATGCCGGGCACGAGCAGTGGCAGGAAGCTGATCTGGGTGATTGCGGCAGAGGCCCAGCCTTCGCGATAACGCGCGGTCGTATAAGACGCCAGCAGACCCACAATCATGCCGGTGAAAGCCACGGCCAGACCCAACGACAATGTCACCATAAGCGCGCGCACAATATCAGCGTTATAGACGATACCCGGAACGCCCTGTGCAAAGGAGGGGTTGCTGGCGCCGATCCAGTAATGCGCTGTCCAGCCTGAAAACAGGTTGGCCGATGATGGGGCAAAGCTGGATGCCAGCAGCACGATCACCGGCACCACAGTCGATGCCAGCAAGAACACCATCGCGACAGCAAAGAGCGGCCAGCGCGCACCGCGCAGATCAAACCGCTTGGCCCGCCCGCCCTTGCCGGTGATGGTGGCGTATGACCGGCGGCCCGACACAACGCGGTTGCCCGCCCAGAGAAAAATGCCTGAAATGATGACCAAAAGAATGCCAATGACGTAACCACGTCCGACCTGTCCCACTTCGATCATTCCAAAAAGGCGGGTCGACAATGTTTGCATCCGCACAGGCAGGCCCAAAAGTGCTGGGGTGGCGAAATTCGATACAGCACCGGCAAAACAAAGCGATCCTGCCGCCACCAATGCGGGGGTTGTGACCGGCAGGATGATCCCCATCAGAATGCGCCGCCCCTTGGCGCCTACAATCTGTGCTGCTTCGACAAGATCGGAATTCACCGTGGCCAGCGCGGCAGCGATAATCGTGAAGGCCAGGCTGAAGTAATGCAGCGTCAACACGATCAGTGTCGGCACCATGCCCCAGGCCAACCAGTCGGGCACGTCAAAGCCCAAGCCCTGAAACCAGCCGATCTGCCCGCCCACACGATCATTGCGAAACAGGGTGCCCCAAGCCAGGGCGGCTGCAAAGGACGGGATCATGAAAGGCAATGTCGCCATCACCCCAATGGTCCGTCGATAGGGGACGTTGGTCATGACCACCAACCATGCAAGAAACCCGCCAAGCAGCACGCAGCCGGTGCTGACAATCAACCCGATCAGCAGCGTGTTCTTGAGCGGTTTGTAGAACAGGTTCGTGGACAGCCTGCCCGACAGCACATCACCCCAGGCCCCGATCACATCAGGGCGAAGCGTAAACAAAACCGTGCGGATCAGCGGCAGCACGATCAGCGCGATCAGCAACAGCAACACGACGATCTTGAGAACCGTACCCTGCTTGAAAAAGACCCGTTGTCCCTGACGGCTCATGGCGATATCAGCCATTCGGTGACCCTTGCGATGTATGATGAGGCAGATGCAGAGGGGGGCAAATGAATGCCCCCTTCAGAGTTGCATTACTGTAGCGTCAGGACAAGATCGCCGATTTCGGCGCGGATCTTGGCTGTTTCAGCCGGGGCGACGCGCCAAGCGGTGAAGTCATCCAGTGGCACCGCATCTGGATGCGGTGGAATATCCGTCCGGGTGACGTAGTCTCCCGCGACATAAAACGGGGCGAGGCCCGGTCCGCCAGTCTCTGTCTCGTCACCCATCAAAAAGTCGATCACCAGACGGGCCGCGGCCGGGTTGTTCGGCTCTGCAGTCAGGGCCAGTACCGCCGGAAAGATGATACCCGGTGCGGGTGCCACATCATTGGCAACCTGCAATGCCCAACTCTCTTCTTCGTTGTCGCGGCGATCAGAGTAGCTGGTAAATCCAACCGGTGGATTATCCTGCCCCAATCCGCCTACTGCGGCATTCACATCATCGGTCGAGCCCACAAGGATCACATCATTTGCGAAAAGATCCATAATGAACTTTTCACCTGCATTCGCAGCGCCATCCAAGTCGATGACTTCACCAAACTCGGCCTCATATGCTGCAGCCATCTCATCGGAGCGCAACACAATCTCGGTCATCAGATCAAGGTAGTCGCCGCGCTGTAGCGGATCGACCATAACCACACGGCCCGCCCATTCATCGCGTGTCAGATCCCAGAGCGAGTCGACCGGCGCACCATCAGGGTTGGCTTCTTCGTTATACATCAGCACTTTTGTGGACAGTCGCTGTGCCAGCAAAGGTGATTGAAATTCAGCTGGTACGCGATCCGTCACGCGGGGCGGCACATAAGGTGCGATGATCCCGGGTGCCAGCAGGGCTTCCAACACGACTGGCGCGTCGGATACATAGACGACATCCGCATTGGTGACGCCAGCCTGCGCTTCCGCGCTCAGGCGGGCGATCTGTTCGGTTGATGAGATATCAAAACCCTGCAGATCAATGCCCGGATAGGCGGCCTCGAACGCCGCCTCGACCTTGCCGATCCGGCTGGTGAAAGAATAAACGGTGACCGTCCCTTCCGCCTGCGCGAGCGGCAGCAGTTCTTCTGCCGTCATCGCGTCAAGATCTTGCGCCGCTACAATTGTCGTAGACAGCAAAAGACCGATCGCGCCGAGGCACGTTGTTTTGGTGATACTCATGGTTTCCTCCCGTTATGGCGGTCCGATCAGTCGAACCGTTCAATCAATTGCCCAAGCCGTTCCAGCTCTTGCAGTGATTTATCTTTGTTTTGTGAACCTGCGGCGACAACAATGGCGTTACAGACAGTCATTGGCACCACCAGCGTCTGGAATGAATCCGCGTCTCCACCGCGTGGGGCGCGAAGCAGGTGGTCGGGCTGCGGCGACAAGATTGCACCCCTATTTCCCGAAATCACGATTGTCTCTGTGCCGGCCTCGCGGGCCGTCTGCATCAAGGCTTCATAGCTGCGTGGCGGACGCCGGAAAGCGAAGGTCAGCAAAACATCATTTTCGCGCATACCCAGGGCGCCTTCGGCAAGATGGCGCGGATCACCATCCAGTTGGTGCACATCCTTGCCAAAGCGGCGGAACCGCTTGCTCATCATCAGCGACAGCACCTCAGAGTTACCATAGCCGTAGATGAAAATGCGATCGGCACGGATCAGCCTTTCAGCGACGGTATTGATCTGTTCGGCCGAAATCGCGTTCTCGACCTGTCCCAACGCCTGCGCCTCTTGCAAGGCCAGATTGCCCAGGATGGAATCGGGGGCTGTCCCGTCAAATGTCTTTTCAAATCGCGTTGCAGTCTCGCGTGTGGCGATAAACTCCTCACGTAATGCGTCGCGAAATGCGGCATAGCTGGCATAGCCAAGCTTACGCGCGAGACGGGATGCAGTCGCCTCGTGCACACCGACAGAACCAGCCAGATCGTTTGCCGTCCCCAATGCAACAGCAGTTGGGCTTTCGATTACTGCTTGCACCATGAGCCTCTCGTTTGGCGTCAAGTTTGAGGAGCTTTCCGCGATCTTTTCAAGGACTGACATATGTTGGTCTTTCGTCATGAGTCACATTATGCATGCAATCTTGCACAAGTTTTAACGCTATGCAAGTAATCTTGCGTAAACTTGGTGGTGCATGTAGATTTGCGCTTACCTTGCAATCTTGCAAGTTGTCTTGCATTTGCCGCCAATTCGCCCCAGTTCAAACATTTTGTGGGACCAAAGATACCGCCGGAAACAACCTAGCATGTGTTTCGCCAAGTGAAACCACGCTCTTTTTAACGATGAATTGTAAGGATACAGACAATGACTGTCCCCCTGAAGAAGCGCCTATACGCGTCCACATTTTTGGTCTTAGCAGCGACGACGTTGCCGGCCTTCGCACAGACTGTGACGTTGACGGCGTTGAATGCTGAGATGT
>NZ_JBKQXO010000017.1:0-62863 GCF_046762885.1 Yoonia sp. SDW83-1 | reverse complement strand
CTTGAACTCGCGGCTGAACACTCTTCTCGTCATGTAGATTCTCCAGTTTCATAAACACCTTATCTCGGTGTCCACGAAACCGGCAGCAGGCCACAAAGCCCTCTATAAGCTTCGGTTTTCCAATCTCTTCAAATGCTTCAGCGAGCGCTTCGCGCTCATCTTCCGTAGCTTCATCCAAAAACGCACCAGCGTTCTCTAGTGCTCGTAAATCATCATCTTCGGTGCAATCATTGGTTCTCGTCTCAACGTAGGCCAAAGCAACTGCCAGCGCTCTACTCAGGTTTCTCATATGCGGGCACTCCAACTGTAGATAATTCAGCATAACCTGCGATCGGCTAGTGATTAAGGGTTCCTTCCGGATTTCGGATGCTCTACGGCATCTTTCGTTCTTCGGTGGTCTGATTTTCTGTTAGGCGGTCCTTTGGACCGGTGGCTCGCAGCACGGGCGCCATTGAATGATCCGTGAATGCCCGCTGGGCTCGGCGTTGTTTGAGATTACTTCGGCTTTTTTTACGCCATCTTGGAGCGGCATCCCAAAAATCTGGAACGCAGATCTTCGGCCGTCGCCACCTTTATCAGGATATCGCTATGAATACCCCGCCGCTATGACGCGTTGTGGGGGCAGGCTGCGTTTCACAGTCTGCCCCCGCCCTGCATCTCATTGACGTCGCTTATCGACCGCCATTGATTGTGCTGGTGGCCAGATCGTAAAGCTCTTGTGCGGGAAGGCCCAAGGCTTGGTTTTGCGCGATCCAGGCGTTTGCGGTTGGTGCGGCGACTTCGGCGTTGATCGCATTCAGGATGCTGTCGTCGATTGTCAGCTGGATGATCTGGCGCTCTTCAAGCGCGGTTTCCCAGGCGGACAGCGTGGAGTCCTCGTAATTGGAAATGAAGTGATCCAGCGCATCATCCACCGAGGACAGAAGTGCCACCCGGCTGTCTGTTGGCAGCGCATTGAGCGCGTCCGTGTTGACCACAACAGGACAATTGGCCGTGCCGGGGTTGAGATTGGTTGTCCACCAAAGCGCGTTGTTGATCGTTTCGAACGACATATGCGCATGGGGTGCGAAGGCGACGGCGTTGATTTCGCCCGCTGACAGTGCATCCTTGACCTGCGGGGCGGGTAAGTTCACGGTTGATGCCCCGAGAGCATTGATCGCCGCACCGGTGCCGCCGGTGGCGCGGACTGTCATCCCCCGAAACGCAGCAAGGCTCGTGGGTGGCGTGCCGACCCCCGCGATGTTGTATTGTGGCTGTGGTGTCGGCATCAAGAGGGTCGCATTCCACCGTGCGAGGTCCTCTTTGACGGCCGGGTGATCATAGATTGCTTGTGAGACGGCGCGTTCCAGGTCCATCGACGACACGCCGAGGAATGGGAGTTCGAGAACGGTGATGGACGGGTTCTTGTCCGGATGATAGCCGGCGCAGAATTGTGCCATTTCGAATGTGCCGGCTGCAATGCCATCAAGATTTTCCCGGCTTGGCGCCAGCCCGCCATAGGAAATGTTGAGGGTGAACTGACCGTCCGTCTTTTCGGCAACTTCCTCTGCCAGTTTTTCCACATGCTCGGTGAAGGCGCGCCGTTTGCCCCAAAGCGAGACATCCCACACAATGGGGCCGTCCTGCACGGCAGTTACTGACGCATCGATGATCTGAGGGCAGGCGTCGCCGAAACATTCGACAAAGTCAGCTTTGACGTTGATCCCACCAAGATCTGTGTTGATCGTATAAACGTTATTGTCAAATGCGATAAGCTCTCCGGTCAGGACCATCGATCCACCATCGGTAGACTTCAGCGTGACCTCGTCGGCATTTGCCTGCAGCGGCACCAATAGTGCTGCACTGGCCAAAAGTGCGAAGATTGCGGAGCTTGTGTTATGCCCATGCTTCAAAATCATTGGTATTTCCTTTACCATTTTATACCGCTGAACATTCTGTCTGCGAGTGCAGGTGAGCTTGGTCCGTCGGATCGTCCATGAATTCTAAACAATAACAGCTTATAGTTGGGAATTAGGCGTAACTTAGTCGGAATTCAGACCAGAAGGAGCCGATTTTGGGCTGGGAGTATGCGCGCGATGTGGGTCCGACCCCATTCAACCCAACCGTGCGGCGCCTTTTTCGGAGGTATCCCTAAAAATGATTAATGCGTTCGCGAATTGGGCAACCATGCATTGCACAGTAGCAGTTCGAATTCACCGCCGCCCTTCGCGCAGCCACGCACCCACGATCAGGGTTGAGGCCAGCAGCAGCCAGGCCCAGGCAGGCAGGAGTGGTGTGATGCTGATATCGGCTGTCTGGTAGGCCCCGCGCGGTGTGATCCCGATCCAACCGCGCCCGCTGGCGGGCCGTCCTTCGCGCACGGTCCGGATGCTGACATCACCGTTAGAGATTGCCTTGACCCCAGCGCCGGTGCTTTCGACCAGCGGTTCCAGCAGTGTCGCCGATGCGATGGTTTGTTCGAATTCGCGCGGCGCTGACGGCCCCAATGCGATGACGCTGGTTTCTTCGCCATCATCCAGCCGGTAAAGCCCGATCTCTGGCGCTTCCCACAGGGTTTCGAACCGCCCGGGCGACACCTCTTCCAGTGAAAGCACAGTTTCGGTTCCGTCGGGATGGGTCACCGTCACATCGCCGGTGTCCAGATCAAGTGTACGCCGGATGATCCGCATGGTCTGGCCTGCGGGTTCGACCCATAGCGATTCTTCCTCAAGCTCGGGTTCTTTCATCATCCAGTGCGCCAGCCGCCGCAGCAGTTCCAGTTGTGGCCCGCCGCCTTCATAGCCGCGATCCCAAAGCCAGCTTTGATCGGAGGTCATTAGCGACACCCGGCCTTCACCGATCCGGTTGAGGATCAGGAGTGGGCGGTTGTCGATGCCGGACATGACGGTGGTCGCTTCCTCGGGGACCAGCACGTCGATCAGGCGGAACCAGCGGCCCCAGCCGGGCCCGTCGCCATCGGGGTTGGGCGACAGCGCGTCCAGCCCTTCGGTGACCGGGTGACGCTGGCCGATATCGGTGATCTGGGGTATGAACCCTTCTTCGAAAACCCGCGCTGTGGGCGCGCCGGGCAGGATGGTGCCAAGAGGGGACCGATAGATGCTTTCCGCGGCCCCGTATTCCGGCCCGGAGGAGATCAGGACCGCGCCGCCCTGTTCGACATATTGCCGGATATTGTCGAGATATTCGCTGGGCAGGATTCCCCGTCGCCGATAACGGTCAAAGATGATCAGGTCGAAATCGTTAATTTTTTCAAGGAACAACTCGCGCGTGGGGAAGGCGATAAGCGAGAGTTCATTGACCGGTACGCCGTCCTGCTTTTCCGGCGGGCGCAGGATGGTAAAATGCACAAGATCGACCGCGGAGTCTGATTTCAGCAGGTTCCGCCATGTCCGCTCACCCGGATGCGGTTCGCCGGAGACAAGCAGCACCCGCAACCTGTCACGCACGCCGTTGATCTGGACGACCGCGCTGTTGTTGCGGTTGGTCAACTCGCCGTCAGCCTCGGGAATGGTGAATTGCAGAACGTTCATACCGCCATGGGGCAATTCGATCGGCAGTTCGATGTCTTGGCCGATGGGCACCGGCAGGGTCAGCGGTGCGTCCCCGTCGATAGAGATGGACAGAAGGACGGAGTCGGTCGCGGGGGCCTGCCCCTGATCTTCGACGCGTAACGTCAGGCTGACCTGTTCGCCGAGGATCGCAAAGGCGGGTGCGTTGGAGACCACAAGCCGCCGGTCCCAGTCGTCGGGTTGTCCGGTCAGCAATGTGTGCATGGGCGCCGGCAGGCGCGGGGCGCGTTCGATGTCGTGCAGCCGCCCGTCGGTGACAAGGATGATTCCGGCGATGCGCCCTTGTGGTTCTTCGGCTAATGCCTCTGACAGGGCGGTCATCAGAGTGGTGCCGGCGTCGCCTTCGCCGTCACCAAGGGTGACTGTGCGCAGTTCGGTGTTGGGCTGGCGGGCGAGTTCAGCTTCGATATTCGCGATGGCGGCGGTATTTTGGGCTGGCCGGTCGCCGATCCGCTGGCTGGCGCTTTGATCGACCACCAGCATGACGATATCGGTCAGCGGTTCGCGGTCTTCCTGCTGGATCGCGGGATTGGCGAGGGCTGCGAGCAACGCCAGACCGGCGAGGCCGCGCAGCCACCAGCCGGGCAGCCGCCGCCAGATCGCCAGCCCGAGGGCCAGTGCGGCGAGCCCGACGACCCCGTAGAACAGGACCATGGGCAGAAGCGGATCAAGGATCAGCGAACCGGTCATTGACCCAGCCTGTCAAGCAGATCAGGCACATGGACCTGATCGGATTTGTAGTTGCCGGTCAGCACATGCATGATCACGTTCACCCCGAACCGCAGGGCAATCTCGCGCTGGCGTTCACCCGCCATACCGCGCCCGACGGGGAACATGCGCGCCCCGCTGGGGGTGACCGCCCAGGCACGCGCCCAGTCATTGCCGCCGATGATCACCGGGGTCACGCCGTCATTGAGGTTGCGGAAGGGTATGCCTTCGATCAGTTCGGCGTCGGGTGGTGCCGCCTCGACCCAGACATCACGGCTGGCGTAACGGCCGGGGAAATCCTGCAAAAGATAGAAGGTGCGGGTCAGCACGTGGTCTGAAGGGATGGGTTCGAGCGGCGGAATATCGAGCGACCGGGCAATGGCCTGCAGCTTGCGCCCTTCGGGCGAGCCCGAACCAAAGCGGGCGGTGTCCGCATCGCGGGTGTCGAACAGGATCATCCCGCCGGAGCGCAGATAGCGGTTGAGCTTGCCATAGGCCTCGCGGCTGGGCAGGGGCTGATCTGCGGTGATGGGCCAATAGAGGAAGGGGAAGAATGCCAGTTCGTCGGTTTCGAGGTTCACGCCAAGTGGGACGGCAGGTTCGATGGAGGTGCGCCGGAACAGGGTTTGCGAGATGCCCAAGAGGCCTGCGGCGGTGATATCGTCGGTTTCGCCGTCGCCAGTTAGCACATGGCCCAGAACAACCTCTGACGTGGCGCGGATCGCGAAATCATCGCCCGTCAACTCTTGCGCCTGCGCATCAGGCGTCATGAACAGAACCAGCGCCAGTGCGGCGGCCACGTCGGCGCGCGGGCCGCGCAACCGGCCACCCACGGCGAGCGAGGCGATCACATCCATTAGCAGGAGCAGGACCGCCCCACCCAATAGCAAGCCTTTCAGCGCTGTTTCACGGGTCACGGCCATACCTTCGACAACGATCCGAGCGGGCCATTGGGCGGTGTTGAGCATGGTATCCTTTCCGACCACGTTGATGGCTAATTGCCGGTCGCCACCTGCATAAAGGCCCGGTGGCAGTTCGGGTCCCGGCGTTGCGGTGGCAAGTCGTTCGCCTGCCACACCGGGCAGGGTGCTGCCATCATCCAGCCGTCCATAGGCATCCAGCACCTTGTTGGGTTGCCATGTCGTGCCTTCCAGCTCTGCCGCATCGGGGGTGGAGGGACGTGTCGACACCGCCAGCCGTTCCAGCATTTGCACAAAGAGGCCCGACAGGGGCAGCGTAGACCATTCCGCATTGGCCGTCACATGAACCAGAACAATCTGTCCTTCGCCGCTGATCTTGCGGGTGACCAGCGGGGTGCCGTCGGCCAATTGGGCGATGACCCGGTCGGCCAGGGTCGGGTCCGGCTGCGCCATGACTTGGCTAGTCACGGTGACATCATCGGGTATGGCAAGGCCAAAGAATGGGCTGTCGTCGCTGAACGGGGCCAGTGATTTCGGTTCCCCCCAGCTCATCGCGCCGCCCACGCTGCGCCCACCGGATCGCAGGCGGACAGGCAGCAGCGGGTCTTCGCTGTTGCGGCCCAGATCAGAGGCGGCGAGCCGTGGTCCGGCAAAGCGCAAAAGCATCCCGCCTTTTTCGACCCAATCTTCAACGCCGCGCGCTTCAATATCGGTCAGGATCGCCACATCGGCCAGAATGATCACATCGGGGTTGGCGAGCAGGATATCCTCGAGCGCGCCGTCGATGATATCGGCGGTCGGTTCAAGTGCTTCCTGCAGATAGTAGAGCGGTGAAAGCAACTCCAGCCCTTCGCGATCTTCGCGCCCGGCGATCAGGGCGACCTCGCGCCGTTTGAGCGCATCATCGGTCAGGCTGACCGCCCCGGCAGAGCGTGTGCCGCTGATCTCGAACCGGGTGATCCGGTTGCGCAGTTCGGGCGGCAGCACCATTGCGGTTTCGGCGACAGCCTCGCCCGCTTCGAATGTCAGGGGGACCATGGCCAATTGCCGTTCCACGCCGGCGGGATCGAGACCCACTGCCGTAACGGTGGTTTCGATCAAGTTGCCGACGGGCGTGCGGGTGGCCGAGACGAGGACTTGCCCATCCTCGAACCGCGCGGGGCGCAGACCGATAGTCTGGCGTGGGGTCTGGAACACGGTGACGGGACCGGCAGTTTCCAGCGCGGTCAGCAGGTCGTCGCGCCCTTCGTAATCTAGACCGTCGGAAATCCAGTAACTCTCAAAACTGTCGGATTTGTCTGCGAACCATCCAGCCGGATCGGCAGGCTGCCAAGGCTGGGGCTGCAGGTTGGGCAGCCGGTTTTGCCAATCATTCGGTGCGGCAAAGGGCAGATCGCCGACGGGCAGGTCGGTCAGGCTGACCACCGCCACACGCCGGTCGGCCAGTGCGGCCTCTGTCAATAGTGTATCGACCCGGTCGATCTTGGCCTGCCAGCTATGTGCCCCGGCCCATGTGCCATCCATCACAATGACCAGATTGCCAGTGCCGGTGCGGGCGTTTTGCGGGTTCAGCACAGGGCCTGCAAATCCGATGATCACGGCGGCAACGGCCAGCATCCGCAACAGAAGAAGCCACCATGGCGTCCGGTCGGTCTGGTTTTCGTCGTCGGTCAGGCCAAGCAGCAGTGCTACGCCGGGAAAGCGTCGCCGGATCGGGGCCGGTGGCACCGCCCGCAGCAGGATCCACAGGATCGGCAGGGCGATCAGGCCAAGCAGCAACCATGGGGCGCTGAAACCGATGGGGCCAAGTGTCCACATCAGACGCGCCGCTCCAACGCGCCGTAGAGCCAGAGCAGTGCGGCTGCGGCACTTTCGCCAGTGTGATGGGTGCTGAATTGCCAGCCGGTGGTGCGGGCCAGATGGGCAAGCCTGTCTTTACGTTCGGCCAGCCGGTCAAGATAGCGGGTCTTGAGGTCGCCCGCCTTCAGCGTTTCGTGGCTGAGCGTCCCTGACATGCTTTCGAAGATCGTGCGCCCGTCGAATGGAAACGCCTCTTCCTGCGGGTCGAGCACCTGCAACAGCGCGCCGCGCACGCCACGGTCTGCGGCGCGCAGCAACGCGGCTTCGACCGGGGCCATGTCACCCATGAAATCACTGATGAACAGCGCGCGGGAATGGGGCAGCATGCCTTGCGCCTCCGGTGCGCCATAGTCGGCGTCGTCCTGCGTCGAGAGAAGCTGCGCCATCTGCATCAGCTGCGCTTCACCACTGCGCGGCGGCAGGCGCAGGCCGGTCAGGCCGACACGTTCACCGCCACGAATGAGTAGGATCGCCGTTGCCATCCCCAACGTGCGGGCGCGTTGCCCCTTGGTGGGCAGGTTGTCATCAGAGCGAAATGACATTGACGCGGCCTGATCGACCCACAGGATGATCGACTGGGCAATCTGCCATTCCTTGTCTTGCACAAAGTTCGAATCCGACCGGGCCGACCGGCGCCAGTCGATGCTGCGCGCCTCGTCATAGGGTTGCGCCGGGCGATATTGCCAGAACGTATCGCCCACACCGGCCCGGCGACGGCCATGTTCACCCAGCAGGACAGCCGTTGCCAGATGCTCGGCCTCGGCCAGCAGCGCCGGAAGCGGCGATGCAAGCGTTTCGGCCTCGGAACGGAGGGCGAGGGGTTCTGTCACGCAGCCGCCTCAACATGGGTGATCTGGGCGGCGACGGTGTTGATGACGTTATGGATGCTTTCGCCACGGGCGCGGGCCGCGAAAGACAGCGCCATGCGATGTTCAAGGACCGGCACAGCCATGGCGCGCACATCTTCGGCTGAGGGGGCAAGCCGTCCTTCGAGCAGCGCCTGCGCACGCACAGTCAGCATCAATGCCTGCGCGGCGCGCGGGCCGGGGCCCCAGCTGACGCTTTGGCGGATGATGTCGGGGGCATTGTCATCCGGGCGGCAAGCGCGGACAAGATCAAGGATCATTTCAACAATGTTTTCGCCGACCGGCATCCGGCGCAGCAGAGTTTGTGCGTCAAGCAACTCCTGAGCCGTGAACACTGCCGTGGACTGGGCATCCTCGATCCCGGTCGTGGCGATCAGGATGTCCTTTTCGGTGTCCCGGTCAGGGTAAGGCACATCGATCTGGACAAGGAAACGGTCCAATTGCGCTTCTGGCAGGGGGTAGGTGCCTTCCTGCTCGATCGGGTTTTGCGTGGCCAGCACGTGGAACGGCACACCAAGCGGATGATGCTGACCTGCGATGGTGACTTCCTTTTCCTGCATGGCCTGCAGCAGGGCGGATTGGGTCCGGGGGGAGGCGCGGTTAATCTCGTCCGCCATCAGAAGCTGGCAAAAGATCGGGCCTTCGATGAACCGGAAAGAGCGGGAACCATCATTGGTGGTTTCCAACACTTCGGAGCCAAGAATATCGGCGGGCATCAGATCGGGCGTGAACTGGATACGGCTGCCATCAAGACCCATGACGGTCGACAGCGTGTCGACAAGGCGGGTTTTGCCCAGACCGGGCAGGCCGATCAGTACCGCATGGCCGCCGCAGATCAGCGCGCTGAGCGTCAGATCGACGACCCGCTGCTGGCCGATGAAACGTGCCGAAATACTCTCGCGGGCCTGGCCCAGTTTAGTGCCCAGTGCCTCGATCGAAGCGACAAGATCGGCGTCGTTGGCCATGACATTCCTCCGGTTGGACTATATCGTCGTATACCAACAGATAATCCCGCGAACCCCAATGGCAAAAGTTATGAGCACACAAAAGATTGTGACCCCGTCGGCAGAAAGCCTCGCTGCATCGGCCCGTGCCGCGAAAAAGGGCGGATTGCCGCCTGTGCATCTATGGAATCCGCCGTTTTGCGGGGATCTGGATATGCGCATCGCCCGTGATGGTACGTGGTTTTATCTGGGCACGCCGATTGGCCGGGTCGAACTGGTCAAACTGTTTTCGACGATTCTGCGCAAAGACGGGGATAAGTATTTCCTTGTCACACCTGTTGAAAAGGTGGGGATCACCGTGGATGACGCCCCGTTTGTTGCCGTGGATTTCAACCCGGTGGGGGATGGGCTGGAATTTGAAACGAATGTTGGTGACCGGATGGTCGCGGGGCCTGACCACCCGATCAGGGTTGAACGCGATCCACAAACTGGTGAGCCATCACCTTACGTGTTGGTGCGTGCCAATCTTGAGGCGCTGATCGACCGCAAGTCGTTTTACCGGCTGGTCGAGATCGGCGAACATGCCGAACATGATGGCGCAAAATGGTTCGGGCTGCGATCGCGGGATGTCTTTTTTCCGATTATTCCGTCCGGTGAATTGGAGTGAATGCCAGCCCGGTAAACGGGCGCAATCCTGCCTGGGTGCAGGCTATCGAAGCGTTGATTTTCACGCATAGCGGGTATGCACAATCTGCCCAAAACTGATGTATTGTCGCATCACCAAAGAATATCGGCGAAGCAGATATTGTGGGCTGCCCTTGGGTCACCATATCGGGCGCATACATTAAAAAAGGAGATGTTATGCGACGATCACTCACTATGACTGCTATTGCAGCACTGTTCGCTGGCCCGGCATTTGCCGATGGCGTCAACTATGCCCGTTTGAGTTACGATTTTACCAAGTTTGATGCCGACAGCGTCGAGACTGAGCTCGGCCTGTTGCAGGGCGGGATTGAATACCAGACTGGCCAGTTTCTGTTTACTGGCGACGCTTTGAATATCACAGCGGATGTCGATGCCGGGGGTGTTGGCGACTCTGATACGTCATCATCGGCCTATGCCATTGCCGCCGGTTACATGTTTACACCCGAGGTTTTGGCAGGTGCTGGTGTTCTGATCGCTGACGAAGAGGGCGATGCAGAGGATAGCGAAGGTTTCGAGCTTTTCGGTCAGTATCAGACCGTAGAATTTGGTGTTGGTCTGAATGTCGCCAAGTTCGATGCTGACGAAGACAATGTGACAACGTCGCTATATGGCGAGTTTGTTGCGACACCCGGTGTTACTCTTGCCGGATTTGTGATCACCGAGTCAGAGTTTGATGGGTCCGATTTCAACCTGAGCGCGGATTATGAGGATGGCGCCATTGCGGTGCGGGCCTTCTACAATGACTCGACCGAGGATGATGAAGGTGTCTTTGGCGTGCGTGGCCATTATGAGTTCACCCCGCAACTGCGTGCTTCGGCCAGCTATGCCACCAATCTGGGCGACGACCTGCCTGACGGGTCGGTCTTTGCGATCGGCGGCGGTTACCAGATCGTCGATGGCCTGTGGGTTGATGCGAATTACGGCATTGTCGACAGCGACGAAGTATCGGGCGACATTGACCGCATTCAGGCATCGCTGACCTATGAGCTTGGTGATCGCAAGCGGATTGACCGCCGTCTAGAGCAGGATGCAATCGACGACCTGCAGGTTGGCGCGGGCCTTGGTTTTTCGTTCTGATCCTTGCTAAATGTGACCAAAGAAGCCCGCGCATTTGCGTGGGCTTTTTTCTTTTTCTGGGTCTCCCACTCACCGTGGTCCTCTGTCAGAGGAATGAAAAAACAGCCAAAAATATCATTGACGACGTCGGGTCAATCAGATACTTTACGCGCGTAAAGAATGGTCACGGTGACCATGTTAAGGTGGTAATATGTTAAATGGTTTTCATCGGACGGTGGCGGTGCTTGCGTCGGCTATCGTAGTTGCTGGATCGGCCAACGCGGGAGAGATCGCGCTGACGCTGACCAGCAGCGACATCACAATCAGCGGCGAATTCGTGGGCTTCAAGGATGCAGCCTATATCATTCGCACAAGTTCCGGCGAACTGCATATTCCGGCGATCCATGTCAGTTGCGAAGGCGCGGACTGCCTGAACATCCTGACGGATGCAGACAGGGTCAGCGGGTAGCGCGCTGACCGGGCGGAACCGGGGCGTAGGACCGCCCCGATCCACCAGTGACGGTTATTCCAGAACCTTGGGCCAGTTGGCATTGGCAGAGGCAATGCGCCCGGGAATGTCGCCTTCCCAACGCCGCTGGATGCGGCGCGAATAGTTCAGGTAAAGCTTGTCGTCGACAATCCGCCACGCCTCTGGCGTGGTGGAAGCTGTATAGCCTTCGCTGACCGCCCAGGCGCAGTAGCCGCCATATTGTGGGGCGTATTTTTCCGGATCGGCGGCAAAGGCCGCGCGGTTTTCTTCGCTGGAAAACCGCCATGTCGCGCCCATCCAGTCATGCGTGATCGCAGGGTCGCCCGCGACCGGCTGGTTTTCGGTGAAATAGGCGACCGGATCGGTGCCATCGATGGCAATCCCGTCTTCGGCATAGATTACCGGGGTACTGTCGGCCCGCACAAAGGTGGTGGACAAGGCGACCAGCGGCAATGTGGCCGAAAGCGTCAGGATTTGGCGGCGGTTCAGTTGCATGATATGGCTCCGTCATTGGTGTCTTTGCTTTGACGCCAACATAGACAGGCCCGATCAAAACGCGAGACGGGTCACCGACAGTTTATAAATGTGTCATCAGGTACGCGCGGGCCTGCGTGCGCTTTTGACATTCCGTGGCATCTTTTTAACACCGTAGGCCTTGCGCGCGGTGACCAAACGCAGATCCTCTGGGTCCATGCCCATGGACAGGATCGTGTCGCGGTCATAGCGGGCGCGGGCGGTTTCAGGATCGTGTGGCGTGCCGAGCAGCCGGTCGATCCAGCCCATGCCAAAGCTGACATGGAACGTGGCGTGATGATCCTGAAAATGATGCGCCAGATGGGACCGGGTGATGCGCTGGCCGAACCAACCTTTCTTGATGTTCAGGTGGGCCAGCGTGTGGCAGTATTCATAGAACGCAAAGGCGCTGACCGAGCCGGCAAAGAGCGCCACAAACGACCATAGCGCGGCGGCCGAAAGCCCTACAAAGGGCAACAGGATCAGCGTGTGGATCGCGACAGAGATCAGGCCGAACCGCACCGGATACCAATGGTCATCGCCGGTAAAGAACTCTGCATCCGATGGGAATTCATGATGGCCGATATGGCTGCGGTACAGCTGGTTGAAGATGCCCTGTTCCGTCGGTGGTTCCCGGTGCAACAGGAACCGGTGCATCGCGTATTCCACAAAGAATTGCATGATGACGCCGTAAAGGATCGCCAGCAGCAGCCAAGGTGTGAAGGAGGCAAACAGGCATCCCATGGCCGCGAGCCAAAGCGGGAAAAGCCTTTGCAGGCTGCCCATATGCATCAGGACGCGCAAGGTGGGGATCATGATAAGGCTCCATCGAGTTTGCCGATGCAATGATGCAAATGACGTTTGCGTCAGGCAAGGGCGACGCTACGTCAACTATCCCGGCAACATCCGCTTGGCAGCGCACAACCATCGCGGTATGGCTACCCGAAAACAAGGGGGATCGGGGTGCCGAAATTCTGTGCCAATCTGACGTGGTTATTTACCGAACTGCCATTTATCGAAAGGTTCGAAGCCGCAAAGGAGGCCGGGTTTGACGCGGTTGAAGTGCTGTTTCCCTATGACGTGAACGCGCAGGATATTGTCAATGAACTCGGCCGGTACGAGTTGATGATGGCGCTGATCAATTGCCCGCCGCCCAACTATACCGGGGGTGATCCGGGCTGGGCCGCTGTGCCCGAACAAAAGGACCGGTTTCGTCGCGATTTCAAACGGGCGCTGCGCTATGCCAAAACGCTGGGCGCCCGGCATTTGCACATCATGGCGGGCGAGGCCGAGGGCGATGCCGCCAAGGCCTGTTTCATCGACAATCTGCGCTGGGCAGCAGCAGAGGCACCGGGCCAAAGCCTGACCATCGAGCCGATCAATAACGAGACCATGCCGGGTTACTTCCTGAATGATTTCGATCTGGCCCGTGATGTGATCAAGGCCGTGGATGCGCCCAATCTGCGGTTGCAGTTCGATGCATTCCACGCGGCCAAGATCACCGGTGATGTCATGGGCACCTGGGCCGCGATGGCCGATCTGGTGGTCCATGTGCAGGTGGCGCAGATGCCAGACCGGTCAGAGCCGGATCAGGGCGAGATTGATTTTCCCGCCTTCTTTGCCGCTGTGGACGAGTTTGGATATGACGGCTGGATCAGCGGTGAATACAAACCGGCAACCGATACGCAGGCGGGCCTTGGCTGGATCGGCTGAGGCTGTCCTGCCTGTCAGGCCAGCGCACGGGTCCGGTCCGGCCACCACATCGGCCCGACGGCCGCCAGCAGGATCAAGATATTGAACAGGGCGTTGGACGCATTGCCGGACGCCACCGACCCCGCGCTGTCCAGAACGAACCAGACAAGGATGCTGGCCAGCACCGCCTTGCGGATCGGTTCGGGTGCGGCGTCATAGGCGGCACCGGACAGGAACCAGATCAGAATGCCCCAGCCAGCCAGTAACCCGCCCGCCAGTGCCGAGAGAAAGCGCAATGTCGGGTCATCATAAGTCTGTGCCCCGTCCAGTGGCCAGCTGATCAGGTCGAGCGTGAACCGCGCGGGTTCAGCCGTGGCCGGCATGGTGGCCAGAAAGAACACCGGGCCGAATGAGCCGATGATGATGGCGGTGATCTTGAGCCATGTCTTGTGGGGTATCTGTGCCATTGCGATGCTCCTGCAAAAAGTGGTGCCACGGGGCTAGCGCGGGCCGGGTCATGAAAACAATTACCTCGCAGGTAACTGACCTTTGCCGCCGGCTGCTGTTATGCTCCGCGCTATGAGCGATTTTCCCCAGACCCTGAAATCGTGGCGCAAGGCGCGGCGGTTCAGCCAGCTTGACCTCGCAATGGAGGCGCACGTGTCGGCTCGGCACCTGTCGTTTCTGGAAACCGGGCGCGCGCGGCCCAGCCCGGACATGATCGCGCGGCTGGGTGATGCGCTGCAATTGCCGCTGTCGGCGCGCAACCAGATGCTGAATGTTGCGGGGTTTGCCGCCCGTTATCCCGCCCGCGCCTGGAGTGCCGCGGAAATGGCGCCGATCCGTGCGGCGATAGATCACATGCTGGACCGGCACGCGCCATACCCAGCCATCGCCATCGACCGGCTTTGGAACGCTGTCCGCATGAATGCCCCGGCGCGGTTTCTGTTCGCCAAGGTCGGCGTCGCCGAAGGGGGCAGCCTGCTGGATCTGATGATGTCCGAGCATTTGCCGGGCGTGATCGAAAACTGGCCTGCGGTTGCCCATCACACCGCCTTGCGTCTGCGCACGGAAAGTGCGGCACAGGGGGGTGTTGCGGCACTGGACCGTGTTGCGGATTATCTGGCGGCTGTGCCGGGTGCGCCGCAGCATCCGACCGGCCCGGTTGTGCCCACGATCTATCGCGCGGGTCCCTTGCGCCTGTCGCTGATCGCCACGATTGCGCAATTCGGCACGCCCGAAGACCTGATGCTCGATGATCTGCGGATCGAGCTTTACTTCCCTGCCGACACGGCCACCGCCGACATTCTGAACGCTCCTGAAAACATGCTGACATAACGCTGTCAGCAGGGGTATGGTTAAAGATGTCCATCAACCAAGCAAGGAGATGGAAAAATGAGCAAGCGCAGCATTATCGTCTGGGGTGAAATTCCGGTGACCGACATGGAAAAGTCGGTGGCGTTTTATAACAATGTCTTTGGCTACGAGATGACCATCGACAATTCCGGCCCCAATCCGATGGCTATTCTGGGCGGGTCGATGGATGACGCTGGCGGGCATCTGTACCCCGGCAAACCTGCGAAGGATGGCGGCAACACCATCCATCTGGGCCTGACCGACAGTCTTGAGGCCGGGATGGAACGGTGCAAGGAGGCCGGTGGCGAGGTTGTCAGCGATCCGATCGCGATCCCGTCGGGCCGGTTTGCTTATGTCAAGGATCTGGACGGCAATTCCATTGGCCTGTTCGAGGCGAACGCCTGAATGCGCCGTGCCGACCGCCTGTTTCAGATATTGCAATATCTGCGCGGCGGTCGGCTGACCACGGCAGCACAGCTGGCCGAACGGCTGGAGGTGACGCCGCGCACGATTTACCGCGATGTGGCACATCTGATCGGTTCAGGTGTGCCCATCGAGGGTGAGGCGGGCGTGGGCTATCTGATGCGCGATGGCTATGACCTGCCGCCCTTGATGTTCACCCATGACGAGATGGTGGCGCTGGTGGCCGGTGCCCGGATTTTGCAGACATGGGGCGGCTCCAAGATGGCGGCGGCCGCGCAAGAGGCGCTAGTCAAGATCGACGCGGTTCTGCCGGAGGCCGAGCGCGTGCGCGCGGGCCATATCAACGTGCATGCGATGGAAACCCCTTGGCACGGAGGCAGTTGGCGCGCGTTTGTGGACCAGTTCGAGGCCGCGTCTGAAAACCTGATCCGTCTGCAGATCACCTACGAGGACGAGGCGGGCAACCGGTCGGAGCGGGCGGTGCGACCTTTGGGGGTCTGGTTCTGGGGCAAGGTCTGGACGGCGGTGTGCTGGTGTGAATTGCGAAATGATTTCAGGATGTTCCGGTTGGACCGTGTGGTCGAATTGGCCGAACTGGACCGGTATCGCATGGTGAAAGGGCAAACCCTGCAGGATTTCATCGACACCGAAGCCTATTGCCGCTGACCCCACGCAATTGTGGCTGGCGTATGGGATCAGGTCACCTACATTGGCCAATAAAGCATGTGAGGGCCTGATGGTTTCATTTCACCGACGCGGGTTTCTGGCCGGGGCAGGGGCCGTTTGTGCAACGCCGCTGCTGGCGCAGACCGATCCATGGGCTGCGGTCGCCGATCAGGCCCGCGCGCTGGAGCAATGCCATGCGCTGATGATCCGGCAGGCCGGGCGCGATGTGCTGCGCGCGGTGTTTCGCGGCCCCGCATTTGGCCGGGCTGTACCGGTCAAATCAGTGTCCAAAACCATTGTGGCGGCATTGACGGGGGCGGCGCTGGATCGTGGGGAAATCCCGTCACTTGATGCCAGTATCGGGCAGGTGGCCCCACGCCTGATACCAGCCGGGGCCGATGCCCGTGTGGCGGATATCACCATGGCGCATCTGGTCACGATGCAGGCCGGGCTGGAGCGGACATCAGGTGCCAATTACGGTGGCTGGGTGAGCAGTTCCAACTGGGTTTCCAATGCCTTAGCCCGCCCTTTTGTGGCCGCACCGGGCAGCCGGATGCTGTATTCGACGGGCTCGTTTCATGTGCTGGGGGCGGTTCTGGCAGACGTATCGGGGCAAAGCCTGCTGACACTGGCGCGCCGTCGTCTGGGCGATCCGCTGGGTATCGACATTCCCGCCTGGACCCGCGATCCGCAAGGCCGGTATCTGGGCGGAAACGAGATGTCGCTGACCCATGAGGGCATGATCCGCTTTGGTGAGATGTACCGGCAGGGCGGCGTTTTCGGCGGCACACAGGTGCTGAGCAGGGATTGGGTGGCGCGGTCATTGGAAATGCGGACACGCTCACCGTTCTCCGGGCTGAGCTATGGGTATGGCTGGTTTCTGGGGCAGTCCGGGGGCGAGGCCTACGCGCTGGCGCGTGGCTATGGCGGGCAGATCATCTGTGTCGTGCCGGGGCTGGAGATGACAATCGCGCTGACATCCGACCCGCTGCGCCCGGCACGCAGTGGCGGGTATTTCGGTGATATCATGCGGCTGATCGAGGGGGCGATTTTCCCCATCGCGCGGGCACAGATGGGCTGACGCGCGGTGAGGTGAAACCCCACCCTACGCAACGGTCGGTGGTGTTGCGTGAGGGGGCACCGTGCGGTGGTCGCGCCAATGTGGCGAATCATTCGTTAATGCAGGGCCTTTGGCCGATTTCTGCGGTCGGCATCGCGTCGGCAAAACGTCGGACTTGCGTCGGACCTTTTGTGGCGCAGAGACGGGTTTAACGGTCAGTGCGGTGGAAGTGTAAACGCGGCGTTAAGGGTTTGGGGTGGTCTGTTTTGCGGACGACCTCGACATCGGCATGTTCAGTCGAACGCCCGATTGTGTCCCGTTCGGCGATACCGAGCACAATTCTGAAGTCGAGATATGCGCCCGTTCTCGCTTAAGACGAGCCTAGGTCAGTTTGCGCAAGATGACCTCAGCGGTGCCGCGAAATAAGACCAGTTCTTGTTCACCGATGTCTTTCTGAAGTCTTGCCTCGATATTCTTTGCGGCCCGTGCGCCTTCGCCGGCAAGCCTGCGCCCCTCGTTCGTAAGTTCCAACGCAAAGGCCCGCCGATCCGATTTGGACGCGACCCTTTGAATTAGGCCGTCTTTTTCTGCGCGATTGATAAGCCGGCTCGCAGTGTTCAGGTCGATGCCAAGAAACCTTGCATAATCTGCTTGCGTCGTGCCTGGGTTGCTTTGCACAGCAAGGACAAGTCCGATCAAGCGCACGTCATTGCCATTCTCATGGCAGGCATCGAGAAGCTGCAAGCGGAGCGCACCACTGATGCGACCAAGCAAAAGTCCAAGGGGAAGTGTCGAGAGGTCGCTTGGGGGGAGAGAATTTGTCATTGCCATTATCATATCAATTGATATTATATCATTTGCTATTATAGGAGGGAATCAAATGCGCCTCAATTCCTTAGTGGCCATCGGCGCGGCGGCGTTCGCTGCATCCGGCATCCTGAACATCTTTGCCGATTTTATGCCCGATACAGTCACCCGGTTGATGAATTTTTTCGGTGTCTGTCTGGGCGTGTTGGGACTTCATGCGTTGTACATCTTTGCGCACCAAAGGACCGGGGCGGCCAATCTCGTCGGGTTTTTACTGTCAACTTTCGGCTTTTTGGGCATTGCCGGGTTCCTATTCACAGACGCTTTTGTCTTCCCCTCACTTCCGCAGGAAACGGTAGGGGCACTGACCGCGGGGTCTACGGGCTTGGCCATTTTCGGAGCGGTCATTCTTTATGTTGCGGGCGTCCTGCTTTTTACTGTCACGCTGTATAGAAGCGGCGTGCTGCCGAGGCCGGCGCTGTTGCTATGGGCAGCTGGAACCGCCCCGACCATTGCAGCAATCGCTTTGCCGGCGATTGTCATGACTGTTGCCGAAATCGTAGCGAGCGTTGGTGTTGTGTGGATCGCATTTGCAGTCTTGCGAGATGTCCGCACCAAAAACTATCCATTGCTGGGGTCCGAACAGGGGCTGAGTTGAATTATTTGTGCCGGAAAATGATATCCGTTCACCCCACAAGCCTCCAATAGTCAGATTTCGGACCGGGCGCCCGAAACCCAGACACCGGATACCGGACAGCCACTGCGATGATGTGATCCTTGGCCCATCGTAGCTTGCACCCACCCTGCGCCCAGCAGGGTGGCTGCGTGTGTGTTTACCGCGACAGGCTTTGTGCCAGTCGCATCAGTTGCACGGCTTCGGTCCGGTAGCCGAACGGATCTTCGCCGCGGTTGGCGTTGGCGAGCGCGATGGCGTCGTCGTAGCCCCAGTCGCCTAAGTAGCTGTCATCGCGCAGCAGTTGCCCGAAACCGGCGATGGCGGCGGCGAAGTTCGCCTCGGTCCCCGGGATGCTTTCGCCGATGATGGGCGTTTCGATCAGTTGGCTGGTATCCTCGCCTGGCTCCTTGTAGCGGAGTTTGACATAGCCCAACTCGTCAGAGGACGCCGCCACTGTGTTGGGCGCGTAGCGCAGCGGGTCGCTGAGTTGCGCGGGGCTGCCCACGGGGGTGATTTCGTAGATCGCCGTGACCGAATGGCCTGCGCCAAGTTCGCCCGCGTCGACCTTGTCATTGTTGAAATCCTCGCGCGCCAGTGCCCGCGTTTCGTAGCCGATCAGCCGGTATTCGGCGACCTGTGCGGGGTTGAATTCGACCTGCACCTTCACGTCACCCGCGATGGGGAAAAGCGCGCCGGTGAGTTGATCTACCAGCACCTTTTGCGCCTCTGACAGGGTGTCGATATAGGCCGCTGTGCCGTTGCCGTTCTGGGCCAGGGCCTGCATCGTTGCGTCGTCCAGATTACCGCGTCCGAAGCCGAGTACGGACAGATATGTCCCCGTTTCGCGCTTGTCGGCGATGAAGTCTTTCAGCGCATTTGGGTTGCTGATGCCGACGTTGAAGTCACCATCTGTGGCAAGGATGATGCGGCTGACCTGACCGTCCTCTTTCATGGTTTCGGCCACCGCATAGGCCTGCTGCAGCCCGCCCTGTCCGTTGGTGGACCCGCCCGCGCCAAGCGATTGGATCGCCTGCAGGATCGTTGTGCGTTCAGAGGCCGCAGTCGGGGCAAGGACCTGACCGGCGCTGCCCGCGTATTCGACGATGGCAACCTCATCTTCGGGGCGGAGTTGATCAAGCATCAGGCGGAAGGACTGCTTAAGCAGCGGCAGTTTGGCTGGGTCGTTCATGGAACCGGATGTGTCGATCAGGAAGACCAGGTTCAGCGGTGGTCGGTCATCCAGTGCCGGCATCTCGCCTTGCAGGGCGATGTGGACCAGCTGCGTGTCGGCGTTCCACGGGGTCTGGAAGCTGCTGATTGTGGGCCGGAACGGTGCCTCGCCCGCGTCGGGGGCGGCATAGTCGTAGGGGAAGTAGTTGACCAACTCCTCGATGCGGACCACCTGTTTTGGGGGCAGTTGACCGCGCGAGAGGGAGGAGCGGACGACGGAATAGGCCGCCGTGTCCACGTCGATGGAGAAGGTGGAAACGGGTTCGTCGGATGTGATTTTCAGGTCGTTCGGGGCCTCGGTCGGGAAGGCCTCGGTATCGGGCAAAGGCTGCGAAATGGCCTCAGTTGGCGATGGTCTTGTCGGAACACTAATCGTTTCACCGCTGTAACTGTGAAGTGTGACGGATTCACCGTTTTGACCACGCAAGTGCCGTGGAACCGCAGGCGGTTCTATCAGTGGTGCGCGCCCGCTTCCGTCGAACATGCCCGTTCCCGTCACTGCATTGGGTGATGCAGTTCGGGGTGCCGCGGGTCTCTGCATGGAATCCACGCGCAATCTTTCAAGATTGGGTGAGGCGTCAGGTGCGGCTTCCATGTCACCCTCCTTTAATTCCGCCGTCGGCATTGCGTCAAAGACCGGACCCTCTGCATCGCGGTCAGGCACCACCTCATCTGCGCGATTGGCTGCGATGTCATCCAAGGTCTGCAGGATGTCATTATCTGTCATCTCTGAAGTGGTGGTGCCAAGACCGGGAACGACCGGACTGGTCAGTGGTTCATTGACAGCAGGTCCCGGCGGAGCAGGTGGCGCGCTTGGTTCGGCTTCCGCCACTCCCCGGTCTTCCGGTATCTGCGGCGGCGACGGGATCACCGCATCTTCGGCCCCGATGGAGGGTTCCTGAGCCGGCATGTCTGACAACAACTCTTCCTGCAGGAGCGGCTCGGTTTCCGAGTTTGGTCCAGTTGTGGCGTCGAATTCCGTGCGCGTGATATCAGACGACGAAGGTGGCGACAGCAAATCCTGCCCCTGCGGTGTCAGAAACAGAAATCCGCAGGCGACAAGCGCGGTTGTCGTCGTCAGCGCCGCTTTGGATGTGAATGTGTTCAGCATGGTCTTTACTCCTGTCCAGAGGCCTTTTGGCCCGTTTGCAGGAGTGGGACGCGGGGCAGCCCGCGATCCTTGGAGGTCGTCGAAATTTTTCTGTGCCAGTGCCAGATTTTCCGCCCGCCGTGCCGCATCGGGCCGGGGCGTCGCGCTGTCCATCATTGCCTTGAGGTCGTTCAGGTCATCATTCATGCCACGTCCTCCTTTTCCTTGATCGCCCGCAGGGCTTTTTTGGCTTCCGATATCCGCCAGCTGATCGTGCCCTCGCTGACGCCGAGGATCTCGGCGGTCTGTGCGTGGGTCATGTCATCCAGCACAAGGGCGAGCGTGTCGCGCAGGTCTGTGTTCAGTTGGTTCATGGCAGCGGTCAGCCAGTCGATTTGTTCATTCGTTTCGCGGTTCGCGGCGGTGCGGTTGGTTTCCCAGTCGCCCCAGCCTGTCGTTGCGCGCGTGTATGTCGCGCGCTTGCGCCGCCGGTCATGGGCGGCATTGACGGCGACGCGGTAGAGCCATGTGGTGACCTTTGCCCGGCGCTGATAGCTGGCAAGCTTGGCGGGCAGGGCCGCGCAGATATCCTGCGTCAGATCCTCAGCCTCGGCCCGCGCACCGGTGAGCCGGAAGCAGAAGGCAAAGATCCGGTCATAATGGCGATCAAGCAAGCTCGCGAAGGCCTGCCCATCGCCATGGGCGGCCGCCTCTGCCAGGTCCTCGTCGCTTGTCATCATGCGCATCACAATTGGTTGGACGGGGGTGAGAGGTCAATCCTTGGTGGGGTGGGATTTTTTTTGGGAAGAGGCGGGTTGGGAACAATGTATCCCGGTCAGCCTTGGCCAATCCAAACCGGCGCAACTCGCAAAGGAGGCAGGAATGATTTTGCTGTTGGTCGATCAGTTCGACCTCACGCGGCCGACAATCCCTACTCTTTTGAAGGTTTTGCAAGGCGCAGGTCTGATTATCCGCATACAGACCGCCCGGGCGCGCGCCTCATGGCCTGCCACGAGTGATTTGCATGTCGCGGCGGCGCAGACGTGGACGACCACCAGGACGCTGGCCTGGTACAAATGACCACGCCGGTATGAGGTGATCGCAGCGCTGCCACGCAAGACGATGGTGAAGGTTCAGAAGAACGTGCGGAGGGAAGGGTTGGGTAAAGATGGCGGGTTTGCCCATATCGACCAAAGCTATACGCAAGCGGAATGGCGGTTTTGTTCGGTGCGGACATAATGCAGCGACGGAAATGCGGCGCTCGCTCGTATGATCAAATGAAAAAGCGAGGAGATAATCATGTCCATGACACGTCGCCATGTTCTGTTTGGCCTTACCACATCCATGTTGGCCACAAAGGCCCCCGCTCAGGAAGATGTCGGCATGATGGGGTCCATGATGGAGCATCATGAACACAATCCGCATATAGAGCTGACGCCCGTGACACGCGCGGCAGCCGGAGATGTTCAACGCGCACGGGTCTTGGCAGAGCGTGTGCGCGGGGCGATCATGCGATATGACGATGTGAGGACAGCCGAGGCTGATGGCTACAGGCGTTTCGGTCCAGCGACACTGCCTGAGGTGCATTATGTCAACCGCCGCCTGTCGCGGGCTGAGCGCGGTCGGATCAATCCAGAGGCGCCGGGTTCGCTGCTCTACGCACCAAGAAACGGCGGGATGGAACTTGTCGGTGCGATGTTCACAGCGCCGCACGGGACCAGTCTAGCCGAACTCAACGCGCGCGTGCCGCTCAGCCAGGCGCGGTGGCACTTGCACGTGAATATCTGCCTGCCCAGACCGATGTTTAACAGGAGCGCATGGCGCCAGCGCGGGGCCGATGGTCGACCGCTTTTTGGTCCCATGGGCTCAATCGCCACGCGAGAGGCCTGTGAAGCGGCCGGTGGACAGTTCAACGCTGTGCTGCAGGGTTGGATGGTGCACGTTTACCCATTCCGACAGAATCCAAGGGATTGGTGGGTGCAGAGGCACGGCTGACGTACGTTCAAGGGCAGCATTGTCCGTTGAAATCACCTTGCAAACCGGCCATTTACTATCAACCCTATCCCCCCGCATATCCCAGCGGTTTCAGCGCTTCTTTTATCTCGTCGAGGATGGCCGGGTCGTCGATTGTCGCGGGCATTTTGAAATCTGCGTTGTCCGCGATCTTGACCATTGTTCCCCGCAGGATCTTGCCGGATCTGGTTTTGGGCAGCCGGTCCACTACTGCGATCAGCTTGAAAGCCGCAACCGGTCCGATCTTGTCGCGGACCAGTTTGATGCATTCGGCCTTGATGTCGTCGTCCGATTTGTCCGTGCCCTTGTTGGTGCAGACGAACCCCATGGGCAACTGTCCTTTCAGTGTGTCGGTCACGCCGATTACGGCGCATTCGGCGACGTCGGGGTGGCTGGCCAGCACCTCTTCCATGGCGCCGGTGGACAGCCGGTGCCCGGCCACGTTGATCACGTCATCGGTGCGCGCCATGATGTAGAGATACCCGTCTTCGTCGATCATGCCCGCATCGCCGGTTTCGTAGTAGCCGGGAAAGGTGGTCAGGTAGCTTTTGATGAAACGGTCGTCGGCGTTCCAGAGTGTCGGCAGCGTGCCGGGGGGCAGGGGGAGCTTGACGGCGATGGCGCCGAGTTCGCCGGGTTTCATGGGGTTGCCGCCTTCGTCGAGGATCTGCACGTCATAACCGGGCATGGCGACCGTGGGCGAGCCGATCTTGACCGGCAGTGCTTCGATCCCGGCCGGGTTGCCGGCGATGGTGTAGCCGGTTTCGGTCTGCCACCAGTGGTCGTAGACCGGGACGTTCATGACCCGCTGTGCCCATTCGATCGTGTCGGGGTCCGCCCGTTCGCCCGCCAGGTAGAGCGCGCGCAGGTGCGAGATGTCGTAGTTCCTGATCATCTCGCCTGTCGGGTCCTCGCGCTTGATCGCGCGGAAGGCGGTGGGGGCGGTGAAGAAGGACCGCACCTTATGTTCTTCAATGACCCGCCAGAAGGTGCCTGCGTCGGGGGTGCCGACCGGCTTGCCTTCGAAAACGACGGTGGTGTTGCCGTGGATCAGGGGGGCGTAGCAGATGTAGGAATGGCCCACGACCCAGCCCACGTCGGAGGCGGCCCAGAACACATCGCCAGGGTCGACATTGTAGATTGATTTCATCGTCCAGTTCAGCGCGACCAGATGCCCGGCGGTGGGGCGTACAACGCCCTTGGGCGCGCCGGTGGTGCCGGAGGTATAAAGGATATAGGCCGGGTGATCGCCCTTGACTGGGACGCATTCGGCGGGTTCCACACCGGCCTGAAAGGCGTGCCAGTCATGGTCGCGCCCGGGGATCAGTTCTGCGACCTCTTGTTCGCGCTGGAAGATCACGCAGAAATCGGGCTTGTGGGTGGCCAGTGCGATGGCGCCGTCGAGCAGGGGTTTGTAATGCACGACCCGCCCCGGTTCGACCCCGCAGGAGCCGGCGATGATCGCCTTGGGTGTGGCATCGTCGATGCGCACGGCCAGTTCATTTGCGGCGAAACCACCGAAGACGACCGAGTGGATGGCGCCAAGGCGGGCGCAGGCCAGCATCGCCTCGAGCGCTTCGGGGATCATGGGCATGTAGATGATGACGCGGTCGCCCTTTTCCACGCCCTTGGCGCGCAACGCCCCGGCGAGGGATGCGACGCGGGTCTGCAGATCGGCGTAGGTGATGGTGCGTTTGGTGTTGGTGATCGGGCTGTCATAGATGATTGCCGCCTGATCGCCGCGCCCGTTTTCCACATGCCGGTCCACGGCGTTGTAACAGGTGTTGACCTCGGCATCTGTGAACCAGCGGTAGAGAGGTGCCTTGCTGTCATCCAGCGCCTTCTGCGGCGGTGTCACCCAGTCAATCGCCTTGGCCTGATCCATCCAGAAGCCTTCCGGATCGTTCTGCCATGCGGTGTAGACGTCAGCGTAACCCATTCCTGTTCCTCCCCAAACAATCTGGACCATGTGTTACGCCCGCAAAATGACGTAGGCAACGCGAGAGGTGTGAAACGGGACAGAAAGAGTCAAAAAATTGACCCCGCGTAAGAACGGGTGACGCCGGACAGGCACCACCCTTTGGCGTGTATCAGGGGTTCAGATCGGCCGGGGCGGTGTCCACCGGGCAAAACATCCGAAGTGCGGTGGGTGGAATAATCAGATGTCGGTTTGGTCCCGCGTAGCTGTCATAATGCCATTTACCGATCCGTATCGCGTGAATAGCGAGTCCAGTAATCCTTGATCCAGCGCACGGGGAAATAGCCGAATTTTTCGGGTGATCCCCAGCGTTTGAATGCGCCTTGCGCCATATCTTCGGGGTTGGGCACACCGTGGAAAATCACGATATAGCTGTTCTTTGGCCGCGGGATGGGCCGCACCAGCCCGACGGGGAAATGATAGGCCAGATCTTTCTTGAAGCTGAGCATCCAGCCGATGGGCCAGTTGTGGCGGTCATGGGCGTGGTGGTGGATATAGGTCTGGTCGTTGCGGAATTGGGACAGTTCGGCCAGCGATTTGTCGCGGCTTTCCTGATAGAGATGCTCTTGCGTGCCAGCCACAAACCCCACGACAGATGAGTTGGACAAAAGCGGTTTACCGAAGAGTTTTGGAAACCAGCGGGGCAGGGTGTCGGGGATTTCGCGGATAATGTGCAGCCCGCCTTTTTCCCTGATACGGTCGAACATCGGGGTCAGGTCGCGCAGGACCAGCACATCAACGTCAATCATTATGACCGGCGTGCCGGGTTCCACGATGCCGGGCGCAAAGGCTGTCAGCTTGGGCCACATGCCCTTGTGCCAGTCGCCCTTGTCCATGGCGAAGGGCGGAATGTCCTGGGTTTGGATCCCTTCGGCGAGCCCTTCGGGATCGTCGGTCAGGCAGATCAGCCGGAAGGGGCCCATCATGATATCGCTGAGCGCCCGGTAGAGGATATTGGTGTATTTGCACGGATAGCCCTTGCCCCATTTGAAGCAGAGGAAAACCGGCGTCGGATCAGCCATAATGGGCCACCGGCGTACCTGCCAGCGCGGACATGTTCAGAAGCCCGCGCGCGGTGATCGATGGGGTCACGATGTGGCAGCGGTTGCCCATGCCCATCAGGATCGGTCCGACCTCAAGCCCGCCGGCCTTCATCTTGAGCGCGTTGCGCACGCCCGATGCCGCGTCGGTATTGGCGAAGATGAGTGCGTTGGCGGCGCCGGGCAGATGTGCTTCGGGGAAGACCCGGTTGCGGAGTTCCACATCCAAAGCTGCGTCCACATGCATTTCGCCTTCATAGGCGAAATCGCGGGGCGTACTGTCGAGGATTGCCATGGCCGCCCGCATCCGGCGGCCGGTGTCGCAATCGAGATTGCCGAACTGGCTGTGCGAGCAAAGCGCGATTTTTGGTTCCACCCCGAAGCGTCGCACATGGCGTGCTGTTCCGATGACCGTTTCGGCGATCTGTTCCGGGGTTGGTTCTGCGTGAACCTGTGTGTCGGCCACGAAGAGCGGTCCGTCTTCGAGGATCATCAGTGAGAGCGCGCCGACCGGGTGCAGGTCCTTGGTGCCGAGGATCTGGGCGACGTAGTTCAGGTGCCACAGGAATTGTCCGAATGTGCCGCAGATCATGCTGTCAGCCTCGCCCCGGTGAACCATGACGGCCCCGATGGCGGTGGTATTCGTGCGCATGATCGCCTTGGCGAGGTCGGGCGTCACGCCGCGCCGTGCCATCAGGCTGTGATAGGTTTCCCAGTAGTCGCGGTAGCGGGGGTCGTTTTCGGGGTTTACGATGCTGAAATCGATGCCGGGCCGGATCTTGAGGCCCGCGCGTTCGCAGCGCCGCTCGATCACTTCGGGTCGGCCGATCAGGATCGGCGTGTCGGTGGTTTCTTCCATGATCGCCTGTGAGGCGCGCAGAACCCGTTCGTCTTCGCCTTCTGCAAAGACGATCTTGCGTTCGGCGGTGCGGGCGGCGTCAAAGACGGGACGCATGATCATCGCGGATTTGAAGACGGACCCGTCGAGCTTGGCCTTATAGGCCTTCATATCCTCAATGGGCCGGGTCGCGACGCCGGTTTCGCAGGCGGCCCTCGCCACCGCGCTGGCCACAACGCCCATCAGGCGGGGGTCAAAAGGTTTGGGGATAAGATAATCGGCACCAAAGGTCAGTTGTTCGCCTTGGTAGGCGGCTGCGGCCTCTGCGCTGGTGGTGGCGCGGGCGAGGGCGGCGATACCTTCGACACAGGCGATTTTCATTTCGTCATTGATGGTCGTGGCGCCCACATCCAGCGCGCCGCGAAAGATGAAGGGGAAACAAAGGACGTTATTGACCTGATTGGGAAAATCGCTGCGGCCCGTGGCGATGATCGCGTCCGGCGTGACGGCGCGCGCGTCCTCCGGGCTGATTTCCGGGGTTGGGTTGGCGAGGGCAAAGATGATCGGGCGCTTGGCCATTTTCGCGACCATGTCGGGTTTCAGAACGCCGGGGCCAGACAGGCCGAGAAAGAGGTCGGCGCCTTCGATCACATCCATCAGCGTCGCGGGTTCGGTCCCTTGGGCATATTCCGCCTTTTGCGGAGTCATGTCCTTTTCGCGGCCTTCATACACCAGCCCTTCGATGTCGCAGAGCCAGACATTTTCGCGTTTCACGCCCAGTTTCAGCAACATGTTCAGGCAGGCGATGCCTGCTGCCCCGCCACCGGTGCTGACGATCTTGATATCCTCGAATGTCTTGCCAGCGACCTGCAGGGCGTTGGTGGCGGCGGCACCGACGACAATCGCGGTGCCGTGCTGGTCGTCGTGGAAAACGGGGATGTTCATCCGTTCGCTGCAGAGTTTTTCGACGATGAAACAGTCGGGGGCCTTGATGTCTTCGAGGTTGATCGCCCCGAATGTGGGTTCCAGCGCGCAGACGATATCGGCGACTTTTTCTGGGTCCGGTTCGTTCAATTCGATATCGAAACAGTCGATATTGGCGAATTTCTTGAACAGGACCGCCTTGCCTTCCATCACCGGTTTGGAGGCCAATCCACCGATATTGCCAAGGCCCAGAACGGCGGTGCCGTTGGTCACGACGGCAACCAGATTACCCCGCGCGGTGTAGTCGCGGGCGGTTTCGGGGTTTGCCTTGATCTCCAGACATGCCTCG
The DNA here is from genome assembly GCF_046762885.1 of Yoonia sp. SDW83-1. Taxonomy (NCBI): domain Bacteria; kingdom Pseudomonadati; phylum Pseudomonadota; class Alphaproteobacteria; order Rhodobacterales; family Paracoccaceae; genus Yoonia; species Yoonia sp. SDW83-1. The sequence goes on along the minus strand of NZ_JBKQXO010000017.1, from coordinate 35,090 downwards.
GCCACGCCGGGGGAATAGGCGCGCGCAAGGTCGCGGCCATTGGCCAGCGGCTTGGTCGCCCTGATTTCCAATTTGCCGGGTTTGGGGAACTGGTGATAATCGAGTGCAGCCTGTCGCAGGCCCTCTTTGGCGTCGTCTGGCATCTGTCCCTCCCGATATGGTTTAATATTAAACCATTTTGCATTTCCTTGGAAAAGCCGTGGGATGATTAAGCATGGTTTGCAGGCCCTTGCAAATCATTCCACCCGGCCACAGGGTGCAAGGTATGACGTCAGAACACGATATCCGGGCCGAGATTTGCATGCCCACGACCGATTTGCGGGCCGATCTTGGGTTTTTCGGCAACGTTCTGAATATGCGTTTGGATATGATCTATCCGGCTGATGATCCGTCCGTCGCCGTTTATTCCGGCCATGGCCTGCGGGTGCGGTTGGAGCAGGGGGCGGGTGCGCCCGGACGTTTGCGTGTATTGACGGATGATCCTTGTTTTGCGGAAGGTCAAAAGGAATTGACAGCGCCCGGTGGCACGCAGGTGGAAATCCATCCGCTGCACCCGCCGCTGTTGCTGCCTGAGACTGATCATGCCTTTGTCGTGCGCCGTTTGGCCGATCAGGCCCCTTGGGTGATTGGCCGCGCGGGTATGCAGTATCGTGATCTGATCCCCACCCGTTTGGGCGGGTCGATCATTGCCAGCCATATCCGCATTCCCGATGGTGGCCCGGTGCCGGATATGGTGCATTTTCACAAGGTCGGGTTTCAGCTGATCTTTTGTTATCGCGGCTGGGTTGATGTGGTTTACCAGGATCAGGGGCCGCCGATCCGCCTGACCGCGGGTGATTGCTTTATCCAGCCGCCGGAAATCCGCCATCGCGTGCTGGAGGCGTCTGACGGGATCGAGGTGATCGAAATCGGTGTGCCCGCCGAGCATATCACCGAGATTGATCATGAGATGGAATTGCCTACCCCGCATGTGCGTCCGGACCGCGAATGGCAAGGGCAGAAGTTCGTGTTCAATCAGGCGAAGGATGCGGAGTGGCAAGCGTCGCGTCTGCCTGGGTTTGTTGCGCGGGATACGACCATTGCCGAAAACACAAGGAACGTGGCCGGTGTGCAGGTGTTCAGGCGGGGGCAGGGTGAGCCGGTCTGGACCGTGCATGACGCCGATATTCATTTCACCTTTGTGATGGCCGGGCAGATGATTTTGGAGGGGGAGGGCAAGGACCCCTACAAATTGGAACCCGGTGATGCCTTTGTCATCCCGCCGGGGATGGCCACCCGCTATGCCGATCCATCTGATGATATCGAACTGCTGGAGGTGACCTTGCCCGGAGCGTTCAAGACCGATCAGAGGTTCTGAGTATCGTTCAGATGCCCGCGCAACGCTTCGATCCGTTGCAGCGCCTGTGCCTGGGTCAGCGATGCATCGAACGGTTCGCCCGCGTTTTCGCAAAGAACCCGCAGGATATCGGCCTGATCGCCGGTTATTGGCGCATCGGGATCATGCGGGGTTGATGCATCCGGATCGTCGAGCACGCTTTTGGGTGAGGTTGCCATCGTTGAACTCCTTTGTTCTGTCATTCCTTCAACCCCGTCATGGCCGTTTCGGTTCCCCTTGCATCCCCGCGCGTCCGGCTTCACTCTGGCATGAAACATGACCGGAGGCCCCATGTCACTGATCGACACCGCCCGACAGGTGCGTGAAAATGCCCATGCGCCCTATTCGAAATTCAAGGTTGGGGCGGCTTTGCGGGGGGTGTCCGGCACTGTTTATGCGGGCTGCAATGTGGAAAACGTGGCCTATCCCGAAGGCACCTGTGCAGAGGCCGGGGCGATTGCCGCCATGGTCGCCGGAGGCGATACCGAGATTGCAGAAATCGCCGTGATCGCAGATAGCCCCAAGCCGATCAGCCCTTGTGGTGGCTGCCGCCAGAAGATTGCGGAATTCGCCAAGGGCGATGTGAAGGTGACCCTGACCACGGTGGATGGGGTGACGCTGGAAACCACCGTGGCTGATCTGCTGCCGGGGGTGTTCGACGCTGATTACATGAGCAGGGTCTGATCCATGGACGCCCGTGCCATCATCGCCAAGGTCCGCAAGCACCAGACCCCCAGCCGGGAGGAGTTGACGTGGTTTGCCAAGGGTCTGGCGAACAAAGATGTCAGTGATGCCCAGGCGGGTGCCTTTGCCATGGCGGTCTGCCTGAATGGGTTGAGCGATGAGGGGCGTGTGGCTCTGACCCAGGGCATGCGCGACAGCGGTGATGTGCTGAAATGGGATCTGCCGGGCCCGGTCGTGGACAAGCATTCGACCGGTGGGGTGGGGGATTGCGTGTCGCTGATCCTGGCACCGGTTCTGGCGGTGTGTGATGTGTACGTGCCGATGATTTCGGGCCGTGGGTTGGGCCATACCGGCGGGACACTGGACAAGTTGGAGGCGATTCCGGGCCTGAATATCAACGTGACAGAGGCGCAGTTGCGCAAGATTACCCGCGATGTCGGCTGTGCGATTGTTAGTGCCACTGGCCAGATCGCCCCGGCGGACCGGCGGCTTTATGCGATCCGCGATGTGACGGCGTCGGTGGAAAGTGTGGATCTGATCACGGCCTCGATCCTGTCCAAGAAACTTGCCGCCGGGTTGGAAAGCCTGATTTTGGACGTCAAATGTGGATCGGGAGCGTTCATGAAAACCCCGGACGAGGCCCGCGCGCTGGCCCGTGCGCTGGTTGATGCCGCCAATGGGGCGGGCTGCAAGACCGAGGCGATGATCACGGATATGAACGAACCGCTGGCCCCATGTCTGGGCAACGCGGTCGAGGTGGCGGTGTGCATGGAAATTCTGGCAGGCAACAAGGCGGCGAGCCCGCGTCTGCACGACCTGACTGTGGCGCTCTGCGCGCGCCTACTGGTGATGCAAGGCCAGGATGAGGGTGAGGCTGCCGCTCGTGTCAGCAAGGCGATCAGTTCTGGCGCGGCAATGGAGCGGTTCGCGCAAATGATTGCGGCGCTGGGTGGCCCGCCTGATATGGCTGAGGACTGGCACACGCATCTGCCGCGCGCCCCTGTTGTTGGCGATGTGGTCAGCCCTGCCGCCGGGCATATCGCGGCGATTGATGGTGAGGCGCTGGGCCTTGCCGTTGTGGCCCTTGGCGGCGGTCGGCGGGTGGAAACGGACCGGATTGATCCTGCGGTTGGTCTGACCGATATGGTCGCACTTGGTGCCGCAGTAGGGCAGGGTCAGCCGCTTTGCACGGTGCATGCCGCGACTGAAGAAGCGGCAGAAGAGGCCGCGCGCGCCGTGCAGGCCGCAATTACAATCGGCAACCCGTCTGCGCCGCAGGACCTGATACTGGAAAGGATCACCTGATGCCCCGTGCTTTCCTGATTGTCATCGACAGTGTCGGTATTGGCGGTGCACCGGATGCCGACCAGTTTTTCAATGGCGATGTGCCGGATACCGGGGCGAATACCGTGGGGCACATTGCGGACACTGCCGGGCTGAATGTGCCGGCGCTGGATGCGTTGGGGCTGGGGGCGGCGGTTAAGCTGGCGTCGGGGTTCGATGCGCCGGGGCTGGGCGCTGTGCCTGCAGGTGCCTGGGGTGCCGCGACAGAGGTGTCGCGGGGCAAGGACACGCCTTCGGGCCATTGGGAATTGGCTGGTGTACCTGTGCCGTGGGACTGGCACACCTTTCCTGATACTGATCCCGCCTTTCCGGAGGATATGACAGCCGAGATTCGCGCGAAAGCCGGGACAGACGGCATCCTCGGCAATCGCCATGCGTCTGGCACGGCAGTGATTGAAGAGGAAGGTCCGGCGCATCTGAAAAGCGGCTGGCCGATCTGCTATACCTCTGCCGACAGCGTGTTGCAGATCGCCGCCCATGAAGAGGCGTTCGGGCTGGAGCGTTTGCTGAAGCTTTGCAAGGATCTGGCCCCGACATTGCATGCGATGAAGGTGGGCCGGGTAATTGCGCGGCCGTTTGTGGGGGAGCCGGGCAGCTTCAGCCGGACCGCAAACCGCAAGGATTTTGCGATTGCGCCGCCGTCCCCGACGATCTGCGATTATGTGCATGATGCGGGCCGCAAGGTTTATGCGGTGGGCAAGATCGGTGACATCTTTTCGATGCGGGGCATTGATGATCTGCACAAGGGGCGCGATGCGGCGCTGATGGACCAGCTGCATGATCTGGCAGAAGAGGCCGAAGATGGTGCGTTGGTCTTTGCCAATCTGGTTGAGTTCGACAGTGAATACGGGCATCGGCGCAATCCGCAGGGCTATGCCGATCATCTGGCGTGGTTCGATCAGGGGTTGGCTGCGTTGCTGCCGAAGCTTCGCCCCGATGACCTGTTGATCGTCACCGCCGATCATGGCAATGACCCGACCTGGGTCGGCACAGATCACACCCGCGAACGGGTGCCGGTGCTGGTGCATGGGATCGGGGCAAGGGCGCTGGGCCAGTTGGCCTTCACCGATGTGGCGGCGAGCATCGCGACGCATCTGGGTGTGCCTTACAAAGGTGAAGGAACAAGTTTTCTATGACGTTCAAGTCCACGCCAAAGGTCGAACTGCACACCCATCTCGAAGGCTGCGCGCCACCTGCGTTCATCAAGGGGCTGGCTGCAGAAAAGAATATTGATATCAGCAAGATATTTACCGAACAGGGCGGCTATGCCTTTCGCGATTTCGATCATTTTCTGCAGGTCTATGAGGCCGCCTGCACGACCCTGCAAAGCCCCGAGGATTTTCGCCGCCTGACCATGGCGGTGCTGGAAGAAACCGCGTCGCATGGTGTGGTGTATATGGAAACTTTCGTCTCCCCCGATTTCTGCGGTGGCGGTGACCTGACCGCCTGGCGCGAATATCTGGCTGCGATCGAAGATGCTGCCAATGAGGCTGAGGCGACGCTGGGTATTACGATGCGCGGGATCGTCACGGGCATTCGCCATTTCGGGCCGGAGGCGTGCAAACCGGCGGCCCGTTGTGCGGTTGAGACCTATGGTAGCTTCGTTACGGGTTATGGCATGGCGGGCGGCGAAATGGTGGGCCGTCCGGGCGATTATGCTTACAGTTTCGATATGGCGCGCGAGGCGGGTTTGCCGCTGACCTGCCATGCCGGCGAGTGGGGTGGGCCTGATATGGTGGCCGACACGATCCGCGATCTGGGGGTGTCCCGGATCGGTCACGGGATCAGCGCCGCGCGCGACCCCGCACTGGTTGATGAGATTGCCGAGAAAGAGATCGTGCTGGAGGTTTGCCCCGGTTCCAACGTGGTGCTGAATGCGGTGGACGGCTGGGGCGCCCATCCGATTGCGAAGCTGCGTGAAAAAGGGGTCCAGGTCACGGTATCCACCGATGATCCGCCGTTTTTTCATACAACGATGACTGCTGAATATGACATGCTGAACCGCACGTTCGGCTGGGATGAGGATGATTTCAAAGCCCTGAACGAAACCGCCCTTGCCGCCGCGTTCTGCGATGACGACACCCGCGCCCGCGTGGCCAAACGACTGGAGCCTGCCCAATGACCGACCATGTCACCCATGTCACCCACCCGCTGGTGCAGCACAAGCTGACGTTGATGCGGCAGAAAGACACCTCCACCGCCGTGTTCCGGCAGCTTTTGCGCGAGATTAGCCAGCTTTTGGCGTATGAGGTGACGCGCGAATTGCCGATGACGACCCGGCGCATCGAAACCCCGCTGGAACCGATGGATGCCCCGGTGCTGGATGGCAAGAAACTGGCGCTGGTGTCGATCCTGCGGGCGGGGAACGGTCTGCTGGATGGTATTCTGGAGCTGATACCGTCGGCCCGCGTCGGCTTTGTCGGGCTTTATCGTGATGAGGAAACGCTGCAGCCGGTGCAGTACTACTTCAAGGTCCCGATGGAGTTGGAGGACAGGCTGGTCATTGCCGTCGATCCGATGCTGGCGACGGGCAATTCGTCTGTTGCGGCGATTGATCTGCTCAAGAAAGCGGGGGCGAACAACATCCGGTTTCTGTGTCTGCTGGCCGCGCCCGAAGGCATTGCGCGGATGAAAGAGGCGCATCCGGATGTGCCGATCGTGACCGCCGCGATTGACAGCCACCTGAACGACCACGGCTATATCGTGCCGGGGCTGGGTGATGCGGGTGACCGGATGTTTGGGACGAAATAAGGGTTAGCGGCGCAGCGCGTCGGTCAGGCCATCATCGGTCAGCGATGTCAGTCCGATCTGCGCCAGCGTGATGCTGGTTTCGGACCGCAGCACATCCCAGAGCCTGTGCAGCCCGTCTTCGCCGCCTCCTGCGATGGCGAATTGTAGGATGCGCCCGAGGAAGGTGAAGTTGGCACCCTGGGCATAGGCTTTGACCACGTCTTCGCCGCCGCGCAGGCCGGTGTCGAAAAAGAGCGGCATGTCAGGGCCGACCGCCGCCCGGATTTCCGGCAGAACCGCGATTGGGGCAGGGGCCCCTTCCAATTGCCGCGCGCCGTGGCTGGAGACCTGGATGGCGTCGACGCCTGCATCGCGCAGGGCGACGGCGTCTTCGGCATCGAGCACGCCTTTGACCACCAGTTTGCCGGGCCACATATCGCGCAGTCGCGTGAGCGTGTCCCAGTTTGCCTTGGCCCGGCTTTCGGTGCGGTCGAATTTGTATCCCGGCATGGCGAAATTCGCCATTTGCGGGCGCCCTTTGAACAGTGCTGTCAGTGACCAGCGCGGGTGCAGGGCGAAGTCGATGAATTGCCGTGGACCTATCTTGAACGGCATGGTGAAGCCATGGCGCAATTCGCGGGGGCGTCGCCCGACCTCTGGTACGTCGACGGTCAGGATGATGGTTTCGTAGCCTGCGGCTTTGGCCCGTTCGACGAGTTTGAAGGTGCCGGTCCCGTCGCCGCTGAAGTACAGCTGGAACCATGCGTGGCCGTCTGCGGCCTCGATCAGTGGCTCCATCGCGGTTGAGGCGACAGTAGAGACGCCAAGCGGGACCTTTTCGCGTGCGGCAAGCCGGGCCAGCATCAGGTCGGCGCCGGGGCCAGAGAGGTTGCACATGCCCATCGGGCTGATCCCGAACGGGGCGTTTGTTTGCGCCCCGAACAGGGGAACGCCAAGCGACCGGGCGCTGACATCGCGCAGGATACGCGGGCGGAATGCGAGCGTATCGAAGGCCGCCCTGTTGCGGTGCGCGCCGGTTTCCTGACCGGCGGCACCGTCGATATAGTCGAACACCATCCAGGGCAGGCGGCGGCGCGCGATGGCCCGCGCGTCTGCACTGGAATGGATGTTCGCGGTCACCTAGCTGGCCACGGCGGTCATGAACCGGTCGCGGATGACAACAGGATCCTTGGTGATGACCGGCAGCTTGATGTTGCCGCTTTCGCATTTGGCGACGATGATGGTCATCTTCTTGCTGTCGATGGCGGCTTGCAGTGTCTTGCCGGTGTCTTCGGCCTGACAGGTGACCACGTTTTCGCAACCGCAGGCGGCGGCGACGGCTTCAAGCTTGGTCTTCTTGCCCGCATAGGTGGGCTGGTCGCCGGTGGAGCCGTATGACCCGTTGTCGATGATCAGCAGGATGTAGTTGTCGGCAACGTTGTTGGCGATGGTGGGCAGGGTGCCGAGGTTGGTCAGGACCGACCCGTCGCCATCAATGGAAATCACCGTCTTGGGTTGCGCCAGAGCGAGGCCCAAGCCGATGGAGGAGGCAAGGCCCATCGTGCCCAGCATGTAGAAGTTGCGCGGGTTGTCATCGATCATGTGCAGTTCCTGCGACGGCAGGCCGATGTTGCAGACGACAAGGTGCGGGTTCAGGATTGGCGCGATCTCGCGCAGGATTTCAGAACGGATCATTGGTCGCCGTAGCCTCCCCAGAAGGACGCATCCGTCAGGATCGCCACAGGTTTGTTGCACATGAAGGTGTATTTCAGGATCGCGTCGAGTTCGTCGGCGTCGCTTTCCTTGTGGAAATGGTAGGTCGGGATATGCATCTGCGCCAGCAGCGCCTTGGTATGCACGGCCATTTCGACCTGACAGGCGACAGGTTCACGCAATTCGCCGCGATAGCTGATCAGCATCGGCAGCGGCATCCGGTAGAACTGGGTCAAGGTGGCCAGCGTGTTGATTGTCACGCCGATGGCGGTGTTCTGCATGATGATCGCAGGCCGCTTGCCTCCCATGAAGGCCCCGGCGCACAGCCCCATGCCTTCGTCTTCCTTGTTGGAGGGGATGTGAAAGATTTCTGGTCGTGCTTCGACCTCGTCGATGACCCCGGCGAGCTGTTTGCAGGGGACCGTCGTGATGAATGACACGTCGTTGGCGACGAAGTCATCCACGATTTTCTTACTGATGCTCAAGTCTGGGTTCTCCTGTTCGGTCCGCCGGGGCGGGGTGTCTAGCTGTTGGGTTCAAGGATGATCTTGGGCGCTGCCGTGCGGCCTGCGCGGATGTCGGCGAATGCGGCGGGGCCGTCTGCGAGCGGTCGCGCCTCTGTCCAGTCGAGCGGGCCGAGCCGGCCGTCAAAGATGGCTTGAGCGGTGTCCCGGAAGTCCTGCGCTGTGTAGGTGTAGGTGCCGATAAAGGTGATTTCCTGGAGCGTCATGCGCCGGATATCCAGCCCCCCGGTACCTTCGCCCAGCCCGATATGGCCGATCACCCCGCCGGGGCGTGCATGGGCCGATGCGGTGGCGCGGGTTGCGGCATAGCCGACCCCGTCGATGACAACGTCGAAAAGCGCCTCCTGCGGCAGGTCATCGGGGCTGATGGCGTGCTGGTTGCAATGGCTGATGAGGTAGTCGCGCCGCAGGCCGTTCGGTTCGACGATCGTGATGTCGTGAATGCCCTGCGCCACAAGACTGAGTGCGGCGCCAAGTCCGATGGCCCCGCCGCCGATCACAAGGGCGGTGCGCGCGCTGGGCAGGGTTTGCCGTGCCAGCCGAACGGTGTGCCAGCCGCAGGCAATGGGTTCGGCCAGCGATGCCTTGGCAAAGGGGATATGCGCGGGAACCGTGACAAGGTTTTCGTCACGCATGGCCACGAATTGCGCGAACGCCCCTTCGCGTGGTGGCATGGATATGATCTTGCGATCCGGGCAGAGGTTGTCCTTGCCCATCATGCAGGCCGTGCAGGTGCCGCAGCTGACCAGCGGGTTGATGGTGACCCGTTCGCCGTCGCGCGGGCCGCCGGTGATCACACCCGCCGCCTCGTGACCGAGGATAAGGGGTGCGGGCCGCCGTTCGTCATGCCCCAGATAGGCATGCATGTCCGATCCGCAGATGCCCACGGCCTCGACCCGGATCAATTGCTGGCCGGGGGTCGGTTGTGGGTCCGGTGCATCCCGGAAGGCCAGTCTTTCGGGGCCGTCGTAAATCAGCGCCTTCATTTCGCGGTGAACCCCCCATCGACCATCAGGACCTGCCCGGTGACATAGGCGGACGCGTCAGAGCAGAGAAAAAGCAGCGGTCCGTTGATATCCTCAAGCGCGCCGTTGCGCCCGATACAGGTTTGGGCGGCGTTGCGTGCCGCTCGGTCCGGGTCGGCAAAGACCGGGCCGGTCAGTTCGGTCGGAAAGAACCCAGGCCCGATGGCGTTTGCGTTGATGCCGTCTTTTGACCACGCTTCGGCCATAGCACGGGTCAGTTGCCCGATCCCGGCCTTTGACGCGCCATAACTGACCCCACCGGGAAAGGCGCGCGTGGTCTGGAGCGAGGCGAAATTGACGATGCGCCCCCAGCCTTTGGCCTTCATCGCCGGCACAAAAGCCTGAGACAGAAAGAAGGGGGCGGCGAGGTTGAGGTTCATCGTGTTGTCCCAGCCTGCGTCGGTTACATCATCCGCTGTTTCGCGCGTGTTGATCCCGGCCGCGTGCACCATGATGTCGGGCGAGCCGAACGGGGCCGCGATCTTGGCGGCGATATCGGCGATCTGGTTGCGCTGCGACAGATCGGCGGCGACGGTTGCCGCGTTTGTGCCGGTCTGTTCTGCCCATTCTTCCAGCGCCTCGGCCCGGCGGGCCACGCCGACCACCTTGGCCCCGGCTGCGGCGAGTGCTGCAGCCGCCTGTTGCCCCAAGCCAGCGCTGGCGCCGGTCACACAGGCCACCCGGCCTGTCAGGTCAAACAGGCCAGCGGGGTTATTCATTGCCGGTCAGATCGAATGTCTCGTCCGGGAAGTACTTGGCAAGGCGCACATCGGCGGCGCGGGCATGGCCCTCCATTCCTTCCAGCCGGGCGATGCGGGCGGTGGCTTGACCAACCCGCTTTGATCCTTCGCGCGTGGCCTGCTGCCAAGTCACGATCTTCATGTATTTGTGCACTGACAACCCGCCGGTATAGGAGGCCGCGCGCGAGGTGGGCAGGACGTGGTTGGTGCCTGCCGCCTTGTCGCCGTAAGACACGGTAGTTTCTTCGCCCAGAAATAGCGATCCATAGCAGCTGAGTGTGTCACGCCACCAGTTCAGGTCCTCGGCTTGCACGGTCAGGTGTTCGGGGGCGTATTCATCGGATGTGGCCGCCATTTCCTCGCGGTCAGCGCAGAGGATCACCTCCGCATAGTCGCGCCATGCGGCAAAGGCGTTTTCGCGGTTCACATCCGGCAAATCGTCGATCAGGCCGGGAACACGAGCCATCACATCCTCGGCCAGGGCGCGGTCATCAGTGACCAGCCACACGGGCGAGTTGTAGCCATGTTCGGCCTGGCTCACCAGATCGGTGGCGACGATATGCGGATCAGCGGTTTTGTCAGCCAAGATCAGGCTGTCGGTCGGGCCCGCGATCATGTCGATGCCGACGCGACCAAAGAGGATGCGCTTGGCCTCGGCCACGAACTGGTTACCGGGGCCGACAAGGATGTTGGCCTTTGGCAGACCAAAGAGGCCGAATGTCATTGCGGCCACGCCCTGTACACCGCCAAGCGCCATGATCGTGTCAGCCCCGCAGATATGGGCGGCATAGATGATGGCCGGTGCGACGCCGACGTCGGGACGGGGTGGTGAGGTGGCGATGATATGTTTGCAGCCTGCGACCTTGGCGGTGGTCACGGTCATGATGGCGCTGGCGATATGGCTGTAGCGCCCGCCGGGGACATAGCAGCCTGCCGCATCAACCGGGATCGCCTTTTGCCCGGCGATCAGGCCTGGCACGACCTCAAGTTCCACATCGCTGACGGTGGCTTTCTGCGCTTCGGCGAAGCGGCGCACGTTGTCATGGGCGAACTGGATATCTTCCTTGAGTTTCTGCGGCACCAGATCGGCGGCGGCGGCGATCTCTTCCTTGGTGAGGATGATATTGCCGTCATATTTGTCGAACTTGGCCGCATATTCACGGGCGGCGTCATCGCCCCCGGCTTCGATATCCGACAGGATGTTCTGCACGATATCATGCACATCAGAGGCGTCGGATGTGGCGGTCAGCGTTGCTTTTTTCAGGTATTCCCGGGCCATGATGTGCGTCCTCATATCCAAATGTCAGGGGCTGCGTCACACCACCGGCAACGCGGAACGGACTGAGAAAGGGATGGCGGTCTGCAATTCAAGGCGCGTCGCATCATTGAAACACGACAGCTGCGGCATGATTGCACCCTCCCGGTCACAAGCCGATTCTTGCATCTGATGTAAGCCTTTACATTTCTGCATGCAAGCCTTTACATTCCCTAAGGTAAGTTTCAGCGAATCCAAACGATACAAAGGGCAGGCAGCACCGGAATGAATGGCGACAAACCCACACCTACGCTGCATGACGTGGCAGACTTGGCCGGTGTGTCCACCGCCACGGTATCGCGCTGCCTGAACTTTCCCGACCGGGTAAAACAGGCCACCCGCGACAAGGTGATGGCGGCGGTCAATGCGCTTGGCTATGCGCCCAATTTCGGGGCCCGCGCCATGGCATCGCAGCGAACCAACACAATCGGGGCCATCATTCCCACGATGGAAAACGCGGTGTTCGCCCGTGGCTTGCAGGCGTTCGAGGATGAATTGCGTCAGCACGGCTTTACCCTGCTGGTGGCCAGTTCATCCTACCGCGCCGATGTGGAAGAGGCGCAGATCAGATCACTGATCGCCCGTGGGGCCGACGCCCTGCTGCTGATCGGCCATGACCGCGACCCGGCAATATATCAGTTTCTGGAAGGACAGCGTAAACCGGCGCTGGTCACATGGGCATATGATCCTGCCAATCCGCGCCCGTCGGTCGGGTTTGATAATCGCGCGGCGATGCGGGCCATGGCAGAAAAGGTGCTGGCGCTGCATCATCGCAAGCTGGCGTTGATATCGGCCCCGATGGCGTCAAACGACCGGGCGCGGGCGCGTATGATGGGTATCCGTGATGCGATGGCGGCTTATGGTCTGACGCCGGATGCGCTGGCGGTCATTGAAACGCCCTATGGCATTGAAAACGGGGCTGATGCTTTTGCCCGCCTGATGCAAGCGGATGACAGGCCAACGGCTGTTTTTTGCGGCAATGATGTGTTGGGGGTCGGGGCGCTGCGGCAGGCCCGTACCATGGGGCTGGACGTGCCGGGCGATGTGTCGGTCGTCGGCTTTGACGATATCGAATTGTCGCAAGTGACGTATCCGGCGCTGACCACCGTGCATGTTCCGCACGGCGCGATGGGCCGCAAGGCGGCGCGCGCACTTGTCGCGATGGTGTTGCACGGGCAGCCTGCAGAGATTACCGCTTTGCCGACCGAGATTGTGATGCGCGGATCACTTGCGGCGATTGATCCGGCGTAATCAGTTATTGCAGATGTTTTGCAGGCTGATCCAATCCGCATCGTCGAGGATCGGTGGCAGGACCTGCCCGGCCAGTGGATCAGGGCTCAGGTCAGCGTCGATAACGGCTGCATAGGGCGCATTGGGCACCTGGGCTGCGGCAAAGACCGGGCGAAGGCTGTTGTCATCCACCTCGGCCCAGGGGGTGGCGACGATCGTGGCTGCATTGGCCTGCAATATCTCTGACGGGATTTCCCCGGTCGTTAGCAGTCGAAATGTCGTGCCAAGCCCGGCCTGCCGCAGGACCTGTTCCAGCGGATCGGTCTTTATGCGTGCCGCATGGGCGACCAGCACATAGCCTGCAGCCACAGCCGGATCATCCGTGCCTTGCAGCACGCCGTGATCCAGCACGATCAGTTCACCGGGGATCGCAACCGCCCCTTGCGCCAATTCAGGCACCACCACAATCTGCGTCAGGGTCTTGTGGCCAAACAGCCGTTCGGCCAGCCGCCCCGCCGCCTCAACAGCGGATGGTTCGCGGCAGGCCACCCCCGTCTCGACCTGCATGTGGCCCAGCATCGTGGCCCCGATTTCCGTGCGCTTGGGCAGGGGGACGACGGCCAGTGTCTGCCGGGTCAGCGCGCCGGGTAGCCAGAAGATGGCCAACAGGAGCGTTACGACGATCAGCCCACCGGTCATCCAGTGGCGCAGCTTGCCGGGTTTGGGCCGTTCCTTGTCCAGTGCCGCGCGCACCTGTTCGATGGCGTCGATCATCATCTCATCGGCGATTTCAACCGCCTCGCTGGCGTCTTCGTCCGGCGTATAGATAGCTGGCTGTTCGTCCGGGTTCTGTCGGGTGACAGCAGGCAGGGACCAATGGGTGAGCGGCCGCCCGGCCTTGTCGGAAATCACCAGCGTCGCATCGCCGAACGACACCACGACATCGCGCCGCTGTTCGTCGGGGCCCGCCCGCCAGAGCCCGCCGCTTTCCAGCCGCACGTATTTATCGAGTGCCGTCATTTGCCCCAACTGCCCTTTTCGGCGAGGATACCGCCCTTGGGCGGCGATGTCATGTCGGAAACGGGCAAGACCGGGTAGACCTGCCTGTCGCCCAATGGGGCCAAGCCCAGAAGGAAGAGTGATCATGTCCAAAGACCCGCTGTTGCAGCCCTATCAGCTGAAACATCTGACATTGCGCAACCGGGTGATGACCACCAGCCACGAACCGGCCTATCCCGAAGACGGCATGCCCAAGGACCGCTATATCGCCTATCACGCCGAACGGGCGCGGGCCGGCGTCGCGCTGACCATGACGGCGGGGTCTGCCGTGGTGTCCCGCGACAGCCCGCCATCGTTCAACAATGTGCTGGCTTACCGGGACGAGGTGGTGCCGTGGATCAGGCGGCTGACGGATGCCTGCCACGACGAAGGCTGTGCCGTGATGATCCAGCTGACCCATCTGGGGCGACGCACCGGCTGGAACCGGGGCGATTGGCTGCCGTCGCTGTCATCCGGTCCGCATCGCGAACCCGCGCATCGTGCCTTTCCCAAGGTGATGGAGGATTGGGACATTTCCCGCGTCATTGCCGATTTTGCCGATGCCGCCGAACGGATGCAGGCCGGTGGCATGGACGGGGTCGAGATCGAGGCTTATGGCCACTTGATCGACCAGTTCTGGTCGCCGCTGACCAACAGTCTTGATGGTCGTTATGGCAATGCGACGCTGGAAACCCGGATGCAGTTCGGGCTGGATGTCATTGATGCGATCCGCACCCGGCTTGGTCCGGATTTCATTGTCGGTGTTCGCTTCACGGCGGACGAGGCGGCAAAGGGCGGCATCACGCCCGATATCGGTTTGCAAATGGCAACGCGGCTGAAGGCCACGGGTCAGGTGGATTTTCTGAACGTGATCCGGGGGCGGGTGCACTCCGACCCTGCCTTGACCGATGTGATCCCGGTGCAGGGGATGCGGTCGGCTCCGCATTTGGATTTTGCCGGTTCCGTGCGTGCAGCCACCGGTTTGCCCACTTTTCACGCGGCCCGCATTCCCGATGTGGCGACGGCCCGGCACGCCATCGCGGCCGGGCTTCTTGATATGGTGGGCATGACCCGGGCGCATCTGGCCGATCCGCATATCGTGCGCAAGGTGATGGAAGGGCGCGAGGATGATATCAGGCCTTGCGTCGGGGCGACCTATTGTCTTGACCGGATCTATCAGGGGGGCGAGGCGCTGTGCATTCACAACGCGGCCACGGGGCGCGAATTGCAGATGCCGCAGGTGGTTGCCCCGGCTGCGGCATATAGAAATGTGGTGATCGTGGGGGCCGGGCCAGCCGGGTTGGAGGCCGCGCGCGTCTGCGCCGAACGGGGGCATAGCGTGACGTTGCTGGAGGCCGCTGATACCCCCGGCGGCCAGATCCGCCTGACCGCGCAAAGTCCGCGACGGCGCGAGATGATGGGGATTATCGATTGGCGCATGGCGCAATGTGCGGCCCGTGATGTCACGTTCCGTTTCAACACGCTGGCGGAGGCTGCGGATGTGCGGGCGCTGGCCCCTGATTTGGCGATTATCGCCACGGGCGGTCTGCCCAACCTTGATCTGTTCGAGACGCGGGGTGCTGCGCCCCATGTGATCAGCAGTTGGGATATCCTGTCGGGTGATGTCAAACCGGCGGGGCGTATCCTGATCTATGACGAGGCGGGCGATCATCCAGGGTTGCAGGCGGCAGAGATGGCTGCCGAAGCAGGGGCGGAGGTGGAGGTGATGACGCCCGACCGCAGCTTTGCGCCGGAGGTGATGGGGATGAACCTGACCCCCTATATGCGGGCCCTGCAAAAGCGTGAGGTGACGATGACCGTGGCGCGGCGGTTGCTGTGCGTGGCGCGGGATGGGAACCGGTTGCTGGCGACGATCGGGACGGATTACAGCGATTACACAATGCAGGCCCATTATGATCAGGTGGTGGTGAATTACGGGGTCACACCGCTGGATGATCTGTATTTCGATCTGCGCGACGGATCGTCGAACCGGGGTGAGCTGGATCAGGCGGCGTTTATCGCGGGTGAGCCTCAGGCGTTGAAGACCAATCCTGACGGTACCTATCAGCTTTTCCGGATTGGCGATGTGGTGGCATCGCGCAATACACATGCGGCGATCTATGACGCGTTGCGGCTGTGTCATGTAATGTGATGGCCGGTGTCGCTGTTTCTCTGACGCGAAATGCGCCCCACCCGCCATCCCGCAGAGGATAGGTCAGATCGTTTTGGCCAGTTTGCGCAGTTCGAATTTCTGGATCTTGCCGGTCGAAGTTTTCGGCAGTTCCTGAAACACGACCTTTTTCGGTGTCTTGAAACCGGCCAGGCGGGTGCGGACAAAGGCGATCATTTCTGCCTCGTCTGCGTTGGCCCCGTCCTTCAGTTCGACAAAGGCGCACGGCACTTCGCCCCATTTGTCGTCGGGTTTGGCCACCACGGCGCAGAGATTGACCGCCGGGTGGTGCATCAGCGCGCCCTCGACCTCGACCGAGCTGATGTTTTCGCCGCCTGAAATGATGATATCCTTGGCCCGGTCGGAGATTTGCATTGATCCGTCAGGATGCTGGACGGCCAGATCCTCGGAATGGAAATAGCCGCCCTTGAAGGCCTTTTGCGTGGCTTCGGGATTTTTTAGGTAGCCCTTCATCACCGAATTGCCACGCATGACAATTTCGCCCTGTGTGGCGCCGTCTTTGGTGACCTGCGCCATGGTTTCATCGACGACGGTCACGTCTTCCATCATCGGCATCGCAACACCCTGCCGGGCCTTGATGGCGGCCTGTTCATCGCCGGGCAGATCGTTCCAGGCCGGATCCCAGATGCATTCGGTGACATGGCCATAGGTTTCTGTGAGGCCGTAAACCTGTTTGACGTTGAACCCCAGCTTGCCGATGGCCGCCAATGTGGCTGCGGCGGGTGGTGCACCGGCGGTGAAGACTTCGACCACATGGTCGAAATCGCGCCGTTCCCTGGCGTTGACGATCATGTTCAGCACGATGGGCGCGCCGCCGAAATGGGTGACGCCTTCGTCGGCGATCGCGTCATAGATCGCCGATGCCGTGATATCACGGCAGCAGACGGCTGTGCCGCCGAGCGCGGGCAACATCCATGTGTGGTTCCAGCCGTTGCAGTGAAACAGCGGCACGATCTGCAGGTAGCGCATGAAGAGCGGCAGTTCCCAACTGATCGGCGTGCCCATCGTCATCAGATAGGCGCCCCGGTGGTGGTAGACGACGCCTTTGGGCCGTCCTGTCGTGCCGGAGGTGTAGTTCAGCGCGAGGCTTTCCCATTCGTCCTCGGGCATGATCCAGGCGAAGTCGGGATCGCCGGTGGCCAGAAAATCCTCGTAGTCCTGCTGTTCGCCCATACTGGGGACACCTGCCACCGGATCGGGAACTTCGATGATCATCGGCGCGGGGCCTTCCATTTGCTCGATCGCGTCCATCGCCAAGGGCAGGAACTGGCTGTCGACAAAGGCCAGTTTGGCTTCACCGTGATCAAAAATGTAGGCAACCGTGTCGATATCGAGCCGCGTATTGATTGTGTTCAGCACGGCCCCGCAGGCAGGCACTGCAAAGGCCGCTTCGGATTGCGCGGGGATGTTGGGCAGGATCGTGGCGACGACGTCACCGGGTTGCACGCCAGCCTTGACGAGGGCCGATGCCAGTTGTGACACGCGGCGGTGATATTGCGCATAGGTCAGGCGCTGCTTGCCGTAAACCAGCGCCTCGCGATCCGTAAAGATCCGGGCGGCGCGTTGCAGATGCGACAATGGCGTGAGCGGCACGTAATTCGCGGCACATTTGCCCAGACCCGTTTCATCCATGACCAAACCTCCCCATGGTTACGCAAGCCATTGAACGGAGAATGGCGGCGTCTGACAAGGGGATTCAGGACAGGACCTGTTGGGCCGGTAGGGGATCTGGGTGAGGACCGACTGGCAGCGGGCGGTCACGCGGGGTTGATGCGGCCCCCGTGAAGGGCCGCACCGGGATGTATCAGGCTGCTTTGGCGCTTTGTCCGAAGCGTTTGTAGAATTCCTGACCTTTGTCGGCCATTTCGCGCAGCAGACCGGGTGTCTTGAACCGGTCGCCAAATTCAGCGGTCAACTGGTCGCAGCGTTCGGCGGCATAAGGCGCGCCGATGATGTCGAGCCAGCTGAACGGGCCGCCGGACCATGGGGCAAAGCCCCAGCCGAGGATCGCGCCAACATCGCCTTCGCGGATGTCTTCCAGCACGCCTTCTTCCAGTGCACGGACAGCTTCGAGAACCTGCGCGAAGAGCAGGCGGTGCTGCACGGTGGTCAGGTCGGGTTGTTCGTCGGCAACAGGGTATTGCGCGGTCAGACCGTCCCACAGACCCTGACGTTTGCCTTTGTCGTCATAGGCATAGAAACCAGCGTTTGACTTGCGGCCCAGACGGTTCTGGTCGAACATCCAGAACAGAACCTCGTCCACCTCGCCATCGGGATAGGCATCGCCCATCGCCGCTTTGGTCGCCTTGGCGATCTTCACGCCCAGATCGACGGAAGTTTCATCGACCAGTTGCAGCGGGCCCAGCGGCATGCCGACAAGTTTGGCGGCGTTTTCGATCAGGGCGGGTTCCACCCCTTCCTTCACCATCCGGATCCCTTCGTTGATGTAGGGAATGATGCAGCGGTTGGCGTAGAAGAACCGTTCGTCATTGACGACAATCGGGGTCTTGCGGATCTGGCGGACGTAGTCGAGCGCCTTGGCTACGGCGACAGGCCCCGTTGCCTTGCCCTTGATGATTTCCACCAGCAGCATCTTGTCCACGGGGGAGAAGAAGTGGATGCCGATGAATTTCTCGGGGTCGTTGGACGCCTTGGCCAGTTCGGTGATTGGCAGGGTCGATGTGTTGGTGGCAAAGATGCAATCGGGGCCGGTGACGGCCTGCACTTTGGCGGTGACTTCAGCCTTGACGCCGACGTCTTCGAACACGGCCTCGACGATCAGATCGCAGCCTTCAAGAGCGGCGTAATCGGTTGTGGCGTTGATCAGGCCCAGCACGGCCTCTTTCTTTTCCTCGGTGACTTTCTTGCGGGAAATCCCCTTGTCCATATAGGCGGTGGTGTAGGACTTGCCTTTGTCCGCCGCCTCTTGGCTGGAGTCGATCAGGACGACCTGGATGCCTGCCAGCGCGGAGACCAGAGCGATACCGGCACCCATCATGCCGGCGCCGATGATACCGACCTTTTTGACTTTCTGATCAGGGGCTTCGGGGCGGTTCGCGCCTTTTTCCAGCGCTTCCTTGTTGATGAAGAGGCTGCGGATCATGGCCGACGAGCTTGGGTTCATCAGGACGTTGGTGAACCAGCGGGCCTCGATCTTGAGCGCGGTGTCGAATGGGACCAGTGCGCCTTCGTAAACAGCGGACAGCAGAGCCTTGGCGGCTGGGTAGACGCCCTGGGTCTTGCCGTTGACCATGGCGGACGCACCGACGAAAGTCATGAAACCGGCCGGGTGATAGGGTGCACCGCCGGGCATTTTGTAGCCCTTTTCGTCCCATGGTTTGACGATTTTTGGCTCGGACAGTACCCATTCTTTGGCTTTGGCCAACAGCTCATCCGCTGGCACGACCTCATCAATGACGCCCGCGGCTTTGGCTTTCTTTGGATCGTTCATCTTGCCTTCCAACAGCAGGGGCGATGCAGCCATCGCGCCCAGTTTGCGAACAAGACGGGTTGTTCCGCCGGCACCGGGGAAGATGCCGACCATGATCTCGGGCAGGCCGATCTTGGCCTTCGGATTGTCGGCGGCAAAAATACGGTGACAGGCAAGTGGCAGTTCCAGACCGATGCCCAGAGCGGTGCCGGGTAGGGCGGCCGCAATCGGCTTGCCGCCCTTGTTGGTCTTGGGGTCCATGCCAGCGCGTTCGATCTTGCGCAGCATATGGTGCCCGGCCATGGTGAAATCAAACAGACCCTGTGCCGGGTTGTCGCCGCTTTCGTCGCGGATGCTGGCCAGCACGTTCAGGTCCATGCCCCCGGCAAATGACCCTTCCTTGCCGGATGTGATGATGATGCCCTTGACGGCATCATCGGCAAGTGCGTCGTCAATCAATGCGTTCAGATCCTGCATCGCCTCGCGGCTCATGACGTTCATGGACTTGCCAACGGTGTCCCATGTGATCGTTGTGACGCCATCAGCATCAGTATTCTTTTTAAAGTCGCTCATTTGGATGTCCTTTCGGGATCGATGTCGAGATCGGGCAGACGCGGTGTCGATGACACCTCGGCCCAAAGATGAAAACGGTCGGATGTGTTCAGCATGGCATTGGCGCTGTGGGTTTCGCGCCAAAGCCCGTCTTCGCAGCGGACCAGTCTGACGCGGTTGGGATAAGGCGGGATCAAGCGTGTGCCGTTTCGGATCAGGTGGCTTTCGTGGATGCCCCTGATCTCGTCCTCGGCATGGAAATGCGCCTCTTTGGCGATACGAACAAAATCGGTCGCACCCAGGCCTGCGTATTTTGCCGCAAACTTGAAGAACGTCTTGCGCATTTCGTCAACCGTGCTGACGATTTGCACATCTGTTTCGGTCCGCATCGTGTGCGGCAGCCTGAACGATTTCTGAAAGGCGGCAAAGTCACTTCGCATCATGCTGTCGGTCGTTCGGTCCAGATGATCCTGATAGATTGCCATCGCCTTGTCGTCATTCGCCTTCAGCGGTGACATAGCCTTTGCCTGGGGATCGTCGTCGCGCAACGCATATTCCGATTGCATGATCTTCCAAAAGCCGTCGATGCGCCCCAGCACCGAAAACACCGGATAGGGAGGCAATACCGGTTCGCCGTTCGCGATCACATAACTGGTATGTGTCGCCGTCACCCGGTCAGGCCCGTCAAACGCCGCCGCTTCGCAGGTGCGCCGCAGCTCTGTCACGCCAAGGGATTGGAAATGTTGACACATTTTCTGGAATGTCGCCTCAAGGTCGTCACGTGTGACAAGCCGGATTTCACGATTTTCAGTCGTCAGGGTTTGGGGCAACCCGAACACCGCGGCAAAGCTTTCGAAATCCTGTTGCATGAGGGCGTCCGCCGTCACTTTCAGCAGGTATTCCGATACGTCACGCGCTGTTTTGAGTTCGGGTTGCAGCATACTGTCCTAAACGCGCTCGATAATCGTGGCCGCCCCCATGCCGGAGGCGATGCAAAGCGTGGCAAGGCCGGTGCCTTGGCCGGTGCGCTCTAGCTCATCCAGCAATGTGCCGATGATGATGGCACCTGTGGCACCCAGCGGGTGACCCATCGCGATGGAACCGCCATTGACGTTGACCACGCTGTCATCGACATCAAAGGCCTGCATGAAGCGCAGAACGACAGACGCGAACGCCTCGTTCACCTCGAACAGGTCGATATCGCTGATCGACATGCCCGATTGTTTCATGATGTGTTCTGTCACCGGAACCGGCCCGGTCAGCATGATCGTCGGATCGGTGCCGATCTTGGCGGTGGCCTTGATCCGGGCGCGGGGTTTAAGGCCCATCGCCTCACCCCATTCCTTGGAAGCGACCAGCACACCGGCGGCCCCGTCCACGATGCCAGACGAGTTGCCGGCGTGGTGGATGTGGTTGATCCGCTCCAGATGGGGGTATTTCATCAGCGCGACCTTGTCGAAGCCTGGCATGACCTCACCCATCTGCTGGAAGGCAGGGTTCAGCGAACCCAGTGTCTGCATATCGGTGCCGGGGCGCATGTATTCGTCATGTTCCAGGATCGGCAGGCCGTTCACATCGCGCACAGTGACAACGGATTTCTCGAACCGCTTTTCATCCCATGCTTTTTTCGCGCGCGCTTGGCTTTCCATCGCCAGTTTGTCAGCGTCATCGCGGCTGAAGCCGTATTCGGTGGCGATGATATCGGCGCTGATCCCTTGCGGGACGAAATAGGTGTCCATCGCGATGGACGGATCAACGGCGATCGCAGCCCCGTCCGAGCCCATGGCCACACGGCCCATCATTTCGACGCCACCGGCGATATAGGCCTGACCAGCCCCGCCTTTGACCTGATTGGCGGCAAGGTTCACGGCTTCCATGCCAGAGGCGCAGAAGCGGTTGATCGCCAGACCGGGGATGGATTGGTCAAGGTCAGAGGCCAGCACGGCGGTCCGTGCAAGGCAGCCACCCTGTTCGCCCACTTGAGTCACGTTGCCCCAGATCACATCCTCAACGGCGTGGCCTTCGAGGTTGTTGCGGCTTTTGAGTTCATTGAGCACGCCAGCGGACAGGCGCGCTGCAGTCACTTCGTGCAGGCTGCCGTCTTTGCGGCCCTTGCCACGCGGTGTGCGCACGGCATCATAGATATAGGCTTCGGTCATAAGGTCCTCCGTTGTGGCCGTGCTACCCGAGGGCGCGCGGCATCAGATCATAAGGGTGTTTCCAGCCAGGCTGCGCTGCAATGCGGTCGAGCCATCTGTTGATATTTGGGTACTGGGTCCGGTCGAAGGTGAAGTCTTCGGTGTAGAACAGGTAACCGCAGCAGGCGATATCGGCGATTGTGATTTCATCACTGGCCAGCCAGTCCCGGCCATCAAGCTGCGTTTCGAGAATTTTCAGCGCAGAGCCAAGGCGCATCGCCATGAAGGCGTTGACGTCGGCATTGCGTTTGTCTTCGGGCAGGAAGTTCATATTGAACCGCAAGGGGCCAGCCACGCCGGACACCTTGTGATTGTCAAAGAACATCCAGCGCAACACGTCGCGCCGTTCAGCGGCGGACCGACCGCCCAGTTTCCCGGTTTTGGAACTGATATAGTCCTGAATGACGCCGGATTGGGTCAGGATGGTATCGCCATCTTCCAGTACGGGCACCTCGCCCATGATGTTCAGCGCGCGGAATTCGGGGGTCCGGGTGGCACCTTTGAAGAAGTCCACGAACACAGGTTCCCAAGCCTCATCAACAAGGGTGAGGGTCAGGGCCGCCTTGTAAGCGTTTCCGCTTTCAGCGAAGCAGTGCAGTTTCATGGACATGTAAAAGGCCTCCCAACCCAATCGCGTGACGCATGCTGCGTCGGAGGAGGGCGCGAGTCTCGCGCCCTCTCGATCAGCTTAGAAGTTTGCGGCTTCGAGCGCCATCACAGTGTCGCCACCGGTGTTGATGCGCGACAGATGCATGGATGTGGCAGGCAGTTGGCGGGCCATGTAGTAGCGGCCAGTTGCGATCTTGGTTTCGTAGAATTCAGTGTCAGATGCACCGCCTTCCAATGCTTCCATCGCGGCCTTTGCCATGCGCGCCCACATCAGGCCAAGGCAGACATGGCCCATCATGTGCATGAAGTCATAGGACCCCGACAGCGCATTGTTCGGCTTGGTCGCGTTCTGCATGAAGTACATGCCGGCGGCCTGCAGATCCTTTGATGCGGCTTTCAGCGGCTCAAGGAAGTCTTTCTTCAGGGCCTCGTTGCCTTCATTTTCCTTGATGAAGGTTTTGACCATATCGAAAAACGCCATCACATGCTTGCCGCCATCCTGGGCCAGTTTCCGGCCCACAAGGTCCAGCGCCTGAATGCCGTTGGCGCCTTCGTAGATCATGGCGATCCGGGCGTCGCGGGCATATTGGGACATGCCCCATTCTTCGATATAGCCGTGCCCGCCATAGACCTGCTGGGCTGCTGTGGCGTATTCAAATCCCTTGTCGGTCAGGAAGCCCTTGATGACAGGCGTCATCAGGGAGATCAGGCCGTCCGCATCCGCGTCCTGGTTCTTATGCGCGCGGTCGATCAGGTAGGCGCCCCAGAATGTGAAAGCGCGTGCGCCTTCGACGAAAGATTTCTGGTCCATCAGGTTGCGGCGAATGTCGGGATGCACGATCAGCGGATCGGCAGGGCCATCGGGGTTTTTCACACCGGTCACATCACGCCCTTGCAGACGGTCATTGGCATAGGCGACAGCGTTCTGATAGGCGCTTTCGGCCTGGGCATAGCCTTGCAAGCCCACACCCAGACGCGCCTCGTTCATCATGGTGAACATGGCACGCATGCCCTTGTGTTCTTCACCGACGAGGAAACCGGTGGCTTCGTCGTAGTTCATCACACAGGTCGAGTTGCCGTGGATGCCCATTTTCTCTTCGATCTTGCCACAGGCGACGCCATTGCGAGCACCAAGCGAACCGTCATCGTTGACCATGAACTTGGGCACGATGAAGAGCGACACGCCCTTGATGCCCTCGGGGCCGCCTTGAATTTTGGCGAGGACAAGGTGGATGATGTTGTCGGCCATGTCGTGTTCGCCAGCCGAGATAAAGATCTTCTGGCCAGAGATTTTGTAGGACCCGTCACCGTTTGGCACGGCTTTGGTGCGCATAAGGCCCAGATCGGTGCCGCAATGCGGTTCGGTCAGGTTCATGGTGCCGGTCCATTCGCAGGACACCATTTTGGGCAGGTATTTCTGTTTCTGCTCGTCGGATCCATGCGCATAGATCGCGGAATAGGCACCGTGGGTCAGACCCTGATACATGTTGAATGCCATGTTGGCGGACACGAACGGCTCTTGTGCTGCGGTGTGCATGACGTAAGGAAGGCCTTGGCCACCATAGTCAGGATCGCAGTCCATGGCGGTCCAGCCGCCTTCTTTCATCTGCTCGAAGGCTTCTTTGAATCCAGTTGGGGTGCGGACGACACCATTTTCCATCACGCAGCCTTCGGTATCGCCCACCACGTTCAGGGGGTGCAGGACTTCGGTTGCGATGCGGCCGGCCTCTTCGACAACGGCACCGGTGAAATCGCGGTCAAGGTCTTCGAAGCCTTCGATATCCTGTTCGCTGACTTTCAGCAGATCATGCAGGACAAACTGGATGTCTTTGGTCGGTGCGTTGTAAATCGGCATGTGGTGTCTCTCCTCAGGTCGTGTGTGGTCATCGCGGCGGTTTAGGCCGCGACTGATTTTTCCTTGCTCAGCTGAGCCAGTTTGTCTGCGCCCCAGGCCATCTGTTCCTTAAGTTCGCCAATGGCTTCTTCAAGTTCGGCTTTCTGGGCTTCCATGTCGGCCAAGTGTTGCTGGGCCAGTTCGTATGTCTTGGACAATTGGGCCTCTTGCCCGTCATCCATGTGATAAAGATCCAGCAACTGGCGGATTTCTTCCAGGCTGAAGCCAAAGCGTTTACCGCGCAGGATCAGCTTAAGCCGGGCCCGGTCGCGTTTTGTGAACAGACGCTTCTGGCCTTCGCGGATCGGGAACAGCAGTTCCTTGGCTTCGTAGAACCGAAGCGTCCGGGGCGTTACATCAAAAGCGTCACACATTTGGCGGATGTTCATCGTTTCTGTCGTCATCGTTTCGTTCCTCATGCGGGTTTCGATGCCACGCATTTGCGGAGTCGTGGGCCACCATACAAGCAAAGCTGACGTTAACGTAAACGGAACGTGGCGTCATTTGCAGGCTGACGAAAGGTCAGCAAAAATGACGCGGGGTCAGGCGCAATTAAAAAACAGGGAAAAATTTCACGGAATTCCCCGCAAACGTTTAAAATAAGGGTTTTTGCGGATTATCAAAACGATGATTTCAGCATTTCTAAACGAAACGGGTCCGTTTTTGGCCCGTCAAATGCGGCTTTACTGACGGTGTCGTGATCTTGCAGGGGGCTGGTTGACGCAATGTCAGCCAGCGAAATGCGGGGCGCGTCGTCAGCCCAACGTCTTTGCCGTCTCGTCGCGCAGCGATTTCAGCTCGGCCATTGTATCTTCCAGCTGCTTTTTCTGTTCGGCCAGTTCGATCATCTGCTTGTCGGCCAGCGTGATCCACTCGCGCATCTGCGCTTCGGTGCCTTCGTTTTCATAGATCATCAGCCATTGCCGGATGTCTTCCAGCGAGAAGCCAAAGCGTCGTCCGCGCAGGATCAGCGTCATGCGCGCCAGTTCCTTTGGCCCATAGAACCGCGAACGTCCTTCTTTTTCGGGCGTCAGCAGTTCGATATATTCGTAATAGCGGAGCGTGCGCGGTGTAACGTCGAACTCTGCACACATCTCTTTGAATGAAAGACGTTTTTCTGACATGGCGACCTCCCTTGGCCCCACCGTAGCGTCAAGTTTTCGGTGGGGCAACGGCGGATCAGTGACCTAGTTCATGAAGCCGGGGGCGAAGAAATAGAATGCATAGGCAGCAATCAACGCGGGTATGGTCGAATAGACGGTCGCCCAGATCGCAGCCTTCGGGTTCAGCGCGATGGCGGGGAACAACGCATCCCCATCGTTCGAAATCGCGTTGCCCATCAAGGCGGCGAACGGAATCAGCCCGTTGACATAAAGTGTCGTCACCAGAACTTGCGGGCCGCAGCCCGGTACAAGCCCGATAATAATCGCGATCAGCGGCAGCAGGGGTGCAACGGCGCTGAAGCTTGCCTCCAGATCAAGGCCGGTGAAGGCGACGATATAATCATAGGCCAGATAGGCCCCGATCACCCAGACGGAGATGAAGGCGGTTTCTTCTGCCATGCGCGTGACCGGGCTGTCCTTGGCATTGGTCATGGCCGTCAGGCGCGATGTGGCCCAAATGCCGATCCCGACAGCTGTGCCGGCAAGCCCGACAATGGCGACCAGTGATCCATATACCTCGTAGACATCTAAACCCGACAGCTGCGTGACGCCGATGATCAGGCCGGGGATGGCCAGCGCCAGAAAGGCATAGTCCTTGGCTCGTGTCTTGCCGACAAGTGGTGCCAGTTCGCATTGCTGCGATGCATCGACCTGCATCCTGTCACCCGCCAGCGCATCAACCACCCAGCCTGACAGAATGCCGATGGCGAATGAGAGCGGCAAGACAACAATCGCCGCATCCGGTCGTGTCGCGATCAGCAGAAAGGCCGCGTCGCCCATCGTCGCGGTCAGCGCGGCAACAACAGCCCCGAAACCCACATTGCCCGATGAATAGGCGGCCACAACCACAACCGCGCCACCACAGCCCGGCGTTGCGCCCAGCAATGCGGCGAGCGGGACCTGAAACCCCTTTGCGCCTTTTAACGCCTCGCCGATGTCGAATTTGAAAATCCGCTCTGCCCCGTAGAACAACAGCAGGGTCGCTGCCACAAAGGCGGAGACCTGAACATAGGCATCAATCATCAGCCCGCGCGTCAGTTCACCCAGAAAGCCAGGGGCGACTGCGAGGGCCAGCAGCAGCATGGCAACGATCAGGCGTTTGACGCGGAAAGGCCCGACAAGGCGGGGTAACACAACGGTGGGCAGATTCGTGGACGTATCCATTCGCCAGATCCTTGTTGCGAATTATTCTTAATTGCAGATATAGCACTTGCAGTCACCTCGGCAAGTGCGAAGTTGCACTCAATTCTGCCGCGCACGAAGGAGTGATCATGTCCGATGAACAAAAGGCCCGCAGGGAGCTTCTTGCCCGCAAATTCATCGAGGCGATCCCCCATGCCCGCGCACTGGGCATGGACCTGACCGAGATCGGGGATGGCAAGGCCACGATCTGCATGGACTATGATGATCGCTTTGTCGGTGATCCCGAAACCGGTGTCATCCATGGGGGGGCGGTGTCTGCCCTGATGGATACCTGCGGCGGGGCTGCTGTGATGGCCCATCCCGAAGCCCCGATCGGAACGGCGACCCTAAGCCTTCGGATTGATTATATGCGTCCGGCCACACCGGGTGATCGCATCACGGCCACGGCGGATTGTTATCATGTGACCCGTTCGGTTGCTTTTGTCCGCGCCACGGCTGTTGATGGCGACCCAAGTCGTCCGGTCGCGACCGCTACCGGCACCTTTACCCTCGAAAGGCCAAAATCATGAGCCGCCGCCCTGAACCCGTGCAAATCGTCAAGCAACGCCGCGATGCGACCCTGCGCAAGCTGGTCGAATGTGTGCCTTACATGCAGTATCTGGGGATCGAGATTGACCGGCGTGGTGATGAGCTTACCGGCATCCTGCCGTTTGATGAAGCGCTGATCGGCAACCCAATGCTGCCCGCGTTGCATGGCGGGGTCACCGCGGCGTTCCTTGAGGTCACGGCGATCATGGAACTGAGCTGGGCCATGGTTTGGGAGGATATGGAGGCTGGGCTGGTCACCGATCACGCCCCGCGGATCCGCCTGCCCAAGACGATTGACTTCACGGTTGACTACTTACGGTCCGGCCTGCCGCGCGATGCTTATGCCCGCGCGCGGGTCAACCGGTCGGGCCGCCGTTATGCATCGGTCCATGTCGAGGCTTGGCAGGATAATCGCAGCAAGCTGTTTGCGCAGGCAACGGGCCATTTCCTGATGCCGCCGCGCGATGGCTGAGACGCTGACCAACCGGCGCGTTCTGAAGATCGCGCTGCCCATCGTGCTGTCGAATGCGACCGTGCCGATCCTTGGCGTGGTCGATACCGGCGTCGTGGGGCAATTGGGCGAGGCCGCGCCAATTGGTGCCGTTGGCATCGGCGCCATCATCCTGTCGGCGATCTACTGGATTTTCGGCTTCCTGCGGATGGGGACAACGGGCCTGACATCGCAGGCGAGCGGGGCAGGGGATACCGACGAGGTTGACGCCCTGTTGTCGCGGGCTTTGTTGATCGGGTTCGGGGCAGGGGCGGTCATCATCCTCGCTCAGGTCGCGTTGTTCCACGGGGCCTTTTGGGTCGCACCCGCCAGTGAAGAGGTTGAGACTCTGGCACGCCAGTACATGGTGATCCGGGTCTGGTCTGCCCCGGCCACAATCGCCCTTTACGGGATCACCGGCTGGCTGATCGCGCAGGAACGCACCCGCGCGGTGCTGGCGATTCAGTTCCTGATGAATGGCAGCAACATCGCGCTGAGCTACTATCTGGGGTTGGAACTGGGCTGGGGGGTCGAAGGCGTGGCATGGGCCACGTTCATGGCCGAATGGTCGGGGCTGGCGCTGGGCCTGTGGCTGTGCCGCGCGGCATTTGCCGGGACCGCGTGGCGCACCGCCGCACGCGTTTTTGATCTGGTGCGCCTGAAACATATGGCCATCGTGAATACTGATATCCTGATCCGGTCGGTGTTGTTGCAGGCGATCTTTGTCAGCTTCCTGTTCTACGGTGCGGAGTTTGGCGATGTGCCGTTGGCGGCCAACCAGATCCTTGTGCAGTTTCTCAACGTGACGGCTTACGCACTGGATGGGTTCGCCTTTGCAGCCGAGGCGCTGGTGGGCCGGGCGTTGGGGGCGAAAGCACGCGGTGAGTTGCGGCGCAGTGCGGTGCTGAGCAGTGCGTGGGGCGCGGGGACCTGCGTCGTGCTTGCCATATGCTTTGCGGTGTTCGGAACAACGGTCATCGACGTCATGGCCAAATCGGTCGAGGTGCAGGAGGCCGCGCGTGTCTATCTGCCTTACATGGTCGCGGCCCCTATTGTGGGGGTCGCGGCATGGATGCTGGACGGAATATTCATCGGGGCGACCCGGACAGCGGATATGCGTAACATGATGATCGTATCGACCGTCGTTTATTTCGCTGCTGTCATCCCTTTGATGGCTGCCTTCGGCAATCACGGGCTGTGGCTGGGGTTGCATGTCAGCTTTGTGGTGCGCGGTCTGACACTGGCCTGGAAATATCCGGCGCTTGAGGCTGCCGCCGCGCCCTCAAAGCCAGTCGTTGCGGCCTGATCCAACGGCGTCGGCCACGTTGTCAAATCCGTCCCGGACCAGCAGTTCATCAAGACCTTTGGCAATATCATCGACCAGTGAAAGCCCGCCATAGACCAGTGCGGTGTATAGCTGTACCGCCGATGCACCGGCCCTTATTTTGTCGTAGGCTTGAGCGGCGCTGCCGATCCCGCCGACCCCGACAATAGGCAGGTCCGTCAGCCCCGCCAGTTGGGCCAAAACCCGTGTCGACCTCTCAAAAAGCGGCTGGCCTGAAAGGCCACCGGCCTCAGCCTTGTGCGGCCCGTGCAGCCCGCCCCGATCAAGCGTGGTGTTCGTAGCAATGATTGCGTCGATGCCCGATGTGTTGGCCACTTCGGCGACTTCGCCGATTTCGTCAGTTGTCAGGTCGGGTGCGATCTTGAGGAATACGGGGATGGGTTTGGTCAATTCTGCCCGCGCGTCCATGACTTGGCCCAGAAGTGCGGCAAGCGCCGCCTTACCCTGTAAGTCCCGCAGTTTTTCGGTGTTGGGCGATGACACGTTGACTGTAGCGAAATCCACATAGGGGCCGCAATGCGCCAGCACCGTGGCGAAATCTGCGGATTTGTCGCTGCTGTCCTTATTGGCCCCAAGGTTTAGTCCAACGACCCGACCCGCCGGACGCCGGGCGAGCCTTTGGGCGATGGCCGTCATCCCATCGTTGTTGAATCCGAACCGATTAATGGCCGCCTGATCCTGCGCCAGCCGGAACAAGCGTGGTTTGGGGTTGCCGGGCTGTGGGTGCGGGGTCGCGGCCCCGACCTCCAGAAAGCCGAAACCTGTACGGGCGAGCGGATGCAACGCCGTCGCATTCTTGTCAAAACCCGCCGCCAATCCGATGGGGTTCGGCAGATCGAGACCGGCGAGCGTTGTCTGCAACCGATCAGTGGTAAACGGCCCGCCGCGAGGCCCCAGCCCAGCATTGAGCGCATTGAGTGCCATGCCATGGGCGCGTTCGGGATCCACCTGACGCAATGCGGCCAGCCCAATCTGTTCCAGCAGCTTCATTCCAGCTCCGGAAACTGGTGGACGCCATCAACGATGGGCAGCGGCTTGTGCCATTTGATATCCGACAGGCGCAATTTGCGGTAAAGATGCGGGAAGAGCGCGCCGCCGCGCGAGGCTTCCCATTCCAGGCTGTCCAGTCCTTCGGCTTCTACCGCCAGCAGAACCAGACCTTCCTCGTCCCTAAAATAGAGCTCGGCCGTTCGTGCCACGGTGTCGGAGCCCGAAAAGTGGATGTAGCCGTCGGTCATATCAATCGGGGCACCATCGGTCTCACCTGCGGCCTGCAACGCAGCCCATTCATCGGCTCGGAAGATTTTGTAGATCAACATTCGCGCGTCATCGCGCGCACGGCGCGCAAGGTCAACCCGCAGAGCTGTTACAAAACTGACGTAAGGTCCGTTCGGTACAGGCAGGCGAAGCCGTTTGACTCTACCCATGGCGGGGGTCAATCTGGCCTGCATAACAACAGGGGGAAATCCAAATGATTTCGCGAATTCTAATGACAACCTGCGCTTTGGCGCTGACGGCGGGCACAGCCTATGCCGATTATACTTTGCACGTGATTCACATCAACGATCTGCACAGCCGGATCGAACCGATCAACCGCTTTGATTCGACCTGCAATGCCGAAGACAACGCCGCTGGCGAATGTTTTGGCGGCATCGCGCGCGTGATTACCAAGATCAATGAGTTGCGCGAGGAACTGGCCGGCGAAAACGTCATCGTGCTGGATGCGGGCGACCAGTATCAGGGCAGCCTGATGTACACGACCTACAAGGGCGATGTGGAGGCTGAATTTGCGGAACTTATCGGCTTTGACGCCATGGCCGTGGGCAACCACGAATTCGACGATGGCGATGAAGGGCTGCGCAAGCTGACCGATAATGTGTCCTTCCCGATCATTTCGGGGAATATCGACGTGTCCAGTTCCAATATTCTGGCCGGCCAGGTCGAAAACCATGTGGTTCTTGAGGTTGGTGGACAGAAAATCGGTATCGTTTCGGCGCTGGCCGTTGATACAGTCGAAACCTCCAGCCCATCGGATGCCGTTATCTTCACCGATGAAGCGGAAAGCCTTGGCGCCGATGTTGCAACGCTGGAGGCCGAGGGCATCGACAAGATCATTGCGCTGACCCATGTCGGTGTGAACAGAGACAAGATGATCGCTGAAAACGTTGCCGGACTTGATGCCGTTGTGGGCGGGCATTCTCACACGCTGTTTTCGAACACGGAAGAAGGGGCGATGGCCTATCCGACCATGGTCGGTGACGTACCGGTCGTGCAGGCTTATGCCTATTCAAAGTACATTGGTCATCTGGTGCTGGAATTCGATGATGCTGGCAACGTAACCTCTGCCTCTGGCGATACCATCCTGCTGGATGCAAGCGTGGCCGAGGATGAGGCTGCGGTCGCACGCGTGGCCGAATTGGCCGGACCCATCGAAGAGATGAAGAACCGGGTTGTGGCCGATACCGCAGAACCCATTGAAGGCGACCGTTCCGTTTGCCGCGCGATGGAATGCCCCATGGGTAATCTGGTCGCTGATGCGATGCTGGACCGGGTCAAGGATCAGGGCGTTCAGATCGCGATCCAGAATGGTGGTGGCCTGCGCGCATCCATTGACGCAGGCGAAGTGACGATGGGCGAGGTGCTGACAGTGCTGCCGTTCCAGAACACTTTGTCGACATTTGAGGTCACGGGTGAAGCAATTGTAGCGGCGCTTGAAAACGGGGTTAGCCAGATCGAAGAAGGCGCCGGGCGGTTCCCGCAGGTGGCTGGCATGACCTTTGCGGTCGATGCTGCCGCCGAGCCCGGTTCGCGGATTTCCGACGTCATGGTGGGTGGCGAACCCATTGATCTGGCTGCGACCTATGGTGTGGTGTCCAACAACTATGTCCGCAACGGTGGCGACGGCTATGTGATGTTTGAGGGCGCAGCAAACGCCTATGATTTCGGCCCCGATCTGGCCGACGTCACGGCGGAATACATCGCGGCAAATGCGCCCTACACGCCCTACACCGATGGGCGCATCACGATGAAATAGGCCAGCAGGCTTTGCGAAACGGCGCGCCGCGGGAAACTGCGGCGCGTTTGCGTATCTGAAAGGGTAGAGTTGCAAAAGAGGCGCGTTGGTTTCTTGACGTTATGTGTTCTGTGAAATATGCCCACGGCACAGCGCGCGGGCGTTGTGTAATGGTAAGACCTCAGCCTTCCAAGGAAGCGCTTTGAGTTTCGTGTGGTCGCACGGTGTTGCTAAGAGTTTCATTTCAGAATATCTTGTATGCAGCCACGCGTGATTGCACCTGGTAGCATGTAGTTTCCTACAAAAAAAACAACAAAATGCCAAAGCTAACCGAGACCTTCGCCAATAATTTATCACCTGCAAAGTCCGGGGCCGAGAAGCACTAGGATATCCTTATCCTTTTCATCGATCCGATAGTTCGTCATTTCCGCCAGCGTTCGTGTTGCCACCGCCGTACCAGGGACTGATCCGGTTGTCCGGTGGCCGATCCGAGGTTCAGTTATCGGGCAGAAGACCTCGTGCAGATGTCGAACATGTCTATGGGCGGATCGCCTATCCCAATACGATCAGAGGCGACAACGGCAGCGAGTTCGTCTCGCGCGACCTTGATCACTGGGCCTATGCCAACGACGTCACGCTGGACTTCTCACGACCCGGGAAAGCATCTGACATTGAGATTGCGTCCTTGATACAAAAACTAAGCCCCGACGCTCAAATGCTTTTCGCGGTCAAGTGGGACGCAATAAATAGCAATTTGGTAAAGGCTGCTCCGCTGTTTTCAGCATTGAGGGCTCAGCGCACGACACTCAACGACGTTGTTTGTCCAAAGCTCTAATGTGTCTTCACGGCAAGGATCGGTTGCCAGCCTCTCGATGCACTGGATGTCAAAATGTGCCAACCAGTCTTCCCCATCAACACCCGCGCGTCGAGATCCCTCGCAACCGGCTCTTTGGACGTTTCGAACACGCTTTAATAGAGCTATGCCCGAAAGTTAGTGACTACGTGATTAGGCGGCATTTTTGAATTTGTTTGAATATCCGGTTTTCTGGTTGCGGCACGGCGTAAGAATTTGCGCAACTACGGCAACTTTTTGTACTGCGAGCTTGCGCAGCACAAAAACGAATTCACACAACGGAGCTCGAAGCAGACCTCAGAGGCAGCGCAGTATCAGACTGATCGGCTTTGGCTCCCGAGGGTGAGGACGGCCCTTATGTATGTACCGGCTGCTGTTCGCAAATGATTTGAGGCATGTTCTCGGAGGTTGCTCATATTTATCCGACCTTCTGATCGACACGCGGGTCGTGGCTTTGTTGGGGTTAATCGTTACAATGGATCAATAGTTCTTACCGGACAATTCAAATAGTGGTATACGGAAAACGGTACTCGATAGAGGTATTTCTCCTCATGCCAATTTGCGTTTCGACATTCGCCACTTTTGATAAACATAGTTTATTCTTGATGTCTAAGCGTAGCGGCAAGAGTGGGTCTTCATCAAAGGCCGAGAGGTACTGATGCATTCGGCAAGTATTCTAAAAAATCGGTGACAACCGACATTTGCTCATTTTCTCGCCACGCCGCATGTACGTCAACGGTCGGACCACCGCCTTTCAGCGGCAGGAAAACGACATCATCCCGCCTGAAGTCGCTGACCCATGACGGAACCAACGAGACACCAAGACCTGACGCGACCATTGCGATAATCATGTGCCTTTCATTTGCTTCTTGCAGGATATTGGGTTCGATCCCGTTTGAACGCAGATAGTCGAGAACGACATCAAACATGATGGGGCGGCTGCTGCGCCCAGAAATGACGAGCGGTTCATGCGCAATATCGGAAATCGCTATTTCAGATGAACTTGCAAGCGGGTGACTTTTCGGAAGCGCTGCGACGATAGGTTCGGATAGAATAAACCGTGACTGCAAATGTTCATCATTGGGTGGTTTGCGCACGAACGCAATGTCGAGCGAGCGGTTTTCCAACATGTTCAATGCGGGGGCCGAGAGCATTTCAAACACTTTCAGATTGACGTTCGGATTGACCTCTCTGAAACGACGGACCACGCGCGGCAAAAGCCCTGCCGTCGCTGAATCCACCCCCCCGATCTTTAGAATATGTGCCCCTTCTTCTCCGGCGGATCGCGCTACACGCACTGCGGCCTCAGACTGGGCAATCGTGGCCAATGCCTCTGGCAGAAATGCCTCTCCGGCAGAGGTGAGGCGGACACGTCGCGTCGTGCGAATAAAGAGCGGAACGCCCAAATCATACTCCAGCATCTTGATCTGAGCAGAGAGGGCGGGCTGGGCAAGATGCAAACGTTCGGCCGCACGTCCGAAATGGAGTTCGTCGGCCAACACAACAAATATGCGGAATTGCTTGAGTTTCATACATGCAATTTAGCATGGAAAGCCTATTTATATAGAGGGGTTGATTAATTCTCCGAATTCCGTCCTTGAGCCAATGTTTTCAAGAAAATTGGGTAACCTAAAAATTATTAATAATGATTAACTTATAAAAAACTGCGATGAGTGCGCCTCATCTTTGACAACTTGGACCGCAATGATCCATCTGCAATGCCCGCCACGGTCGCATACGGACGGCTGTCCGGGCACTTTTTCAGACTGGTTAACGAGGACATAGATGATGACCATAAGCCCGAAAACGCGCCTATACGCGTCCACATTTTTGGTCTTAGCAGCGACGACGTTGCCGGCCTTCGCACAGACTGTGACGTTGACGGCGTTGAATGCTGAGATGT
>NZ_JBKQXO010000016.1:0-81341 GCF_046762885.1 Yoonia sp. SDW83-1 | reverse complement strand
TGGCGCGGTTGACGGGGCTCGAACCCGCGACCCCCGGCGTGACAGGCCGGTACTCTAACCAACTGAGCTACAACCGCGCATCTGTTCGCCCGGCCACAGGGCCGGAATACCCTGCTTCTAGGTGGCGGACCGGATCAGGTCAAGCGCTCAAAACAGCAAAAAGCTGACGTTAGGGCAACCTGCAGCATTGCCACAATTCAACACCATTATGTCGCAAAAAATGCGGCAAGGGCGCACAAATTAACCACGTTACCCGATCAAACTGCCCCTGCCGCAGACCATTACAGTCTTTTTGTTACCTATTGATTATCACCACGCGGAACGCAGACAGAAACCAATAAATAATGCAGGCCCATCTTTGACACGACCCCACGCGATTGCCGAAGCCTTTTGTCATGAAGTGACCATATATGACGTGTTTTTCGGCAAATTCACCCTCAGTCTTTCACGCTTCGTGAAAATGATCACCGATCCAAGGGGCCTTGTTTTTCTGGCGCTGGGATGTGTGCTGCTGTTTGCGGCCGATCCCAATAATGTGCGCGTCAATCTGGGGCCGATACTCGCCCTGCTGATCTGGATCGGATCTGTCGCGCTTTATGTCAGCACGATTTTTGCGATGATCGCGCTGTTTTCGTTCACACAGCACCATTTCGGCCCCTACCCGATCTACACGCCGGTCACATCGACGATCGGCCTGCTGCTGGTCTTCATCTGTGCAAGGGCCGCCATTTCTTTCATCACCGGTGATCCACCGCCCGATAACGCGGCGCCCTTGTTTTTTAACCTTCTGATCGCGGGCATGATGCTCGAGACATTGTTCATTCGCTTTGCCATGCCGGGCATA
The DNA here is from genome assembly GCF_046762885.1 of Yoonia sp. SDW83-1. NCBI lineage: Bacteria > Pseudomonadati > Pseudomonadota > Alphaproteobacteria > Rhodobacterales > Paracoccaceae > Yoonia > Yoonia sp. SDW83-1. The sequence goes on along the minus strand of NZ_JBKQXO010000016.1, from coordinate 80,497 downwards.
TTTGCGGATGAAAACAAGCCGCGCCACGGCCCCGATGTGATCCGGATCGGTGACCAGCAGTTTCCGGTCCAACGGATCAGGCACATGGCCGCGCAAGAGCATTATATCAACATCGCCGGACCGACAGGTACGGTGCTGGTCCGGGCGCGGCTCAGGGATGCGGTGGCGCAAACAACGCCCGAACAGGGCCTGCAGCCGCACCGGTCATGGTGGGTGTCAACAGCAGCCAAACCCAAGCTGGGCCACCAAAACGGCAAGCCCGTCCTACAATTGGACGACGACACGATTGTACCCATCGCCAAAGCGCGGATGGATGATGTACAACGCTGGATCAACCTGCATGGCGACTGGTAACTACCTGTCGGGCAACGGAATAAATTCGGCATCATCATTGGGCGGCAACTGGAACCGGCCATTCTGCCAGTCGCCCGCGCGCCAGGCCTCCTTGGCTTCCTCGATCCGCTCCTTGCTTGAAGCGACGAAGTTCCACCAGATATACCGCTCACCTTCCAGCGTCGCCCCGCCCAGCAGCATGACACGCGCCCCTTGCGGTCCGGCCTTCATGCTGACGCGGTCGCCGGGGCGAAATACCATCATCCGGCCTGCGTCGTAATCCTCGCCCGCGATCGTCACGCTGCCTTCCAACACGTAAGCGCCGCGATCCTCGTGATTGTCGGGCATGGGCAGGGCCGCCCCAGGCTCCAGGATCGCATCAAGATAAAACATCTCCGACGGTGTCTCGACCGGCGCGCGACTGCCATAGGCATCGCCAATGATCAGGCGCACCTGCTTGCCTTCACCATCCATCAACGGCAGATCGGCCTTGGGCGCATGGATAAACGCGGCCTCGCGATCCTCGGCCCCTTTGGGCAGGGCAATCCATGTCTGGATGCCGAACAGGCTTTGTGGTTTTTGGCGCGCCTCACCATCCATACGTTCGGAATGGGTGATCCCGTGACCGGCAATCATCAGATTCATCGCCCCCGGCTCGATCCACTGATCGGTGCCAAGGCTATCGCGGTGATGGATCGCACCGCGATGCAGATAGGTCACCGTCGCCAGCCCAATATGCGGATGCGGGCGCACATCAATCCCCTGCCCGGTCACAAACTCCGCCGGTCCCATCTGGTCAAAGAAGATGAACGGGCCGACCATCTGGCGACGCGGGGCCGGCAAGGCACGGCGCACCTCGAACCCGCCCAGATCACGGGCGCGGGGAACGATTACGGTCTCAATGGCATCCACGGCATCTTCGGTCGGGCAATGCGGGTCGAGGGCTGGATTCCAACTCATCAGGACTCTCCTTTCAGGGTTATCGAAAAGATAAGGCAGCAGCACAGCAATGAAAGCCAAAGCCGCGCACATCACATCTGCATGAAAAGAGAGAGGAGTGGTGGGTGATGAGAGGCTCGAACTCCCGACATCTTCCGTGTAAAGGAAGCGCTCTACCAACTGAGCTAATCACCCGATCCCGCGTCGTTTAGACCAGCCGCGCAGGCAGTGCAAGTGTCATTCCAACAAGGTCTGAACACCATCTTTCAAATGGTAAACGCAGCCCTGACCGCCACCCAGCGTGGACACGCTCAAGGCAGGATCGCGGGTCACCAGCGACCGGATCATGCGGCTCGTGATCCCATGGGTGACCAGCACGGCAGGCTCGTCCAGATCGGCCAGAAACGCGCGGCAGCGGGCCTCAAGCCGGGCAAACCCCTCGCCATTGGGGGCGATATCGTATTGCGCCAAAAACGGGTCCAGGGCCTCAGGCGTCGGCAAACTGTCACGCAACAAGCCGGACCAGTCACCAACGCCAATCTCGCGCAACCGGTCATCAGTGCGGACATGGCGCGCCACACGGGCCAGCGCAATACCGGCCGTCTGCACGGCACGGCCCTGCGGACTGGTCAGAAACACGAACCCTGTCAGATCGCGCCATTGCAGGATTTCACCCTGCCGGGCGGCGTCCATCTCACCTTTGGGGGTCAATGGCGAATTCAACTCGCCCTGCATCCGGTTCTCGGCATTCCACTCGGTCTCGCCGTGGCGCAGCACGTAAAGCTCTGGATGTGACATCGGGGACCCCCGCCAAGGAAAAGCGCGCCACAATGGGCGCGCCGGGAAATAGTGGTGGGTGATAAGAGATTTGAACTCCTGACATCTTCGATGTGAACGAAGCGCTCTACCACTGAGCTAATCACCCGTTGAGGGATGATTTAGTCGCCATCGTCCGTTGCTGCAAGCCCAGATTGCGCGGCACGTGTGGCATCTTTCTGGGTCCGCAGCTTGAGCGTCATGACCTGCGCCCCACCGTCCAGATCCTTGCTGCGCACCACCCGCAGCTTGCCCAGGGGCGGCAGGTTTACATCCTCTCCTGCGGCGAGCGCTTCACCCAGCACCGCAAGTGCTGTTTCGATGGCCGGTTTGGCATCGCGCTTCTTCACATCGGTCCGGGCAATGACGCGCTCCAGAAACTCCGGCTTTTTCAACTGGTCCGCTGCCGGTTTCTCGGTGGCGGCGGGTGCCGTGGCACCACCCTTTGCTTTGCTTTTCAATGCCATCACAAATCCTCGCTTTGTTGCAGCCTAGCGGGTCGGCAGCAGTGTTCCCACAGCTAAATGCGATCCGGCAGCATCAGAATCAAAAAGGCGCGCCCGGATCGGACGCGCCTTCTTGCGATTATATTCGGGGGCTTAATGCGCCCGCGCCGCCTCACCTTCCGAACCGGATTTCAGGGCAGCCGCCGCCGCTTCTTCTGCGGCCTCGTCCCATTCAATCGACTCTGGTTTGCGGACCAGCGCATGTTCCAGCACCTCTGACACGTGCTTGACAGGGATGATCGTCAGCCCCTCTTTCACGTTATCCGGAATTTCCGGCAGGTCCTTGGCGTTGTCCTGCGGGATCAGCACGGTCGTGATTCCACCCCGCAATGCGGCCAGCAGTTTCTCCTTCAAACCACCAATCGGCATCGCATTCCCGCGCAACGACACTTCGCCCGTCATGGCGATATCCTTGCGGACCGGGATCTGCGTCAGCACCGACACAATGGATGTGACCATCGCCAGACCAGCCGACGGCCCATCCTTCGGTGTCGCCCCATCCGGCACGTGGACGTGAATATCCAGCGTGTCGAATTTCGGCGGCTTCACCCCGATCTCCGGTGCAATCGAACGGACGTAAGAAGACGCCGCATCAATCGACTCCTTCATCACATCGCCCAGCTTACCCGTGGTCTTCATCCGGCCTTTGCCCGGCAGACGCAGCGCCTCAATGTTGAGCAACTCACCACCGACCGATGTCCAGGCCAGACCGGTGACAACACCAACCTGATCCTCTTCCTCGGCCAGACCAAAGCGATGCTTTTCCACGCCAAGGAAGTCAGACAGGTTTTCCGCATTCACTTCAATGCGTTCCGCCTCTTTCTTCACAAGTTTGGTCACCGCCTTGCGGGCCACCTTGGCCAGCTCGCGCTCCATGTTCCGGACGCCAGCCTCGCGGGTATAGACCTGCACAATCGCGGTCAGCGCATCATCGGCAACGCTGAACTCCTTGTCGCGAAGCCCGTGGTTTTTCATGACCTTGGGCAGTAGGTGCTGCTTAGCAATCTCGACCTTTTCATCCTCGGTGTAACCCGACAGCGAAATGATCTCCATCCGGTCCAGCAAAGGCCCCGGCATGTTGTAGCTGTTCGCCGTGGTCAGGAACATCACGTTCGACAGGTCATATTCGACCTCCAGATAGTGATCGACGAATGTCGAATTCTGTTCCGGATCCAGCACTTCGAGCATCGCCGACGCCGGGTCGCCCCGGAAATCCTGACCCATCTTGTCGATCTCATCGAGAAGGATCAGGGGGTTCGTCGTCTTTGCCTTTTTCAGCGCCTGAATGATCTTGCCGGGCATCGACCCGATATAGGTCCGACGGTGACCGCGGATCTCGCTTTCATCACGCACACCACCAAGGGAAATGCGGATGAACTCGCGCCCCGTCGCCTTGGCAACAGATTTGCCCAACGATGTCTTACCAACCCCCGGAGGGCCGACAAGGCACATGATCGGGCCTTTCAGTTTGCGCGAACGCTGCTGCACGGCCAGATATTCGACGATCCGTTCCTTGACCTTTTCAAGCCCGTAATGGTCGTTGTCCAATACCTCCTGCGCATTGGCGAGGTTCTTTTTGGTGCGCGATTTCACGCCCCACGGAACCCCCAGAACCCAATCCAGATAGTTGCGCACAACCGTTGCCTCGGCGGACATGGGCGACATGTTCTTGAGCTTCTTCAACTCCGCATCGACCTTTTCGTGGGCTTCCTTGGACAGCTTGGTCTCAGCAATCTTGGCTTCCAGTTCGGCGACCTCGTTCTGGCCTTCCTCACCATCACCCAATTCCTTCTGAATGGCCTTCATCTGCTCATTCAGATAATATTCGCGCTGGGTCCGCTCCATCTGTGTTTTCACACGGGTCTTGATCTTCTTCTCGACCTGCAGCACAGACATTTCGCCCTGCATCAAGCCAAACACTTTTTCCAAACGCTCGGACACAGACAGGGTTTCAAGCAGGCCCTGCTTCTGGTCTACCTCAATGCCCAGATGCCCGGCCACAAGGTCGGCCAGTTTCGCAGGCTCGGTCGCCTCACCCACGGCGGCCATCGCCTCTTCGGGGATGTTTTTCTTGATCTTGGCGTAACGCTCAAACTCGGCTGATACGTTCCGCACCAGCGCCTCAACCTCGGTACCCTCGCCGGGGATTTCGGTCAGATATTCGGCGGAGGCTTCAAAGAACTGGTCATTCTCGATGAACTTGGTGATGCGCACACGGCTGCGACCCTCGACCAGCACCTTGACGGTGCCATCGGGCAGTTTCAGCAGTTGCAGCACATTGGCCAGCACACCAGCCTTATAGATACCTTCCTGATCAGGATCGTCCTGACCGGGGTCAACCTGGCTCGACAGCAGGATCTGCTTGTCGTCCTGCATCACCTCTTCAAGCGCGCGGACAGACTTTTCCCGGCCCACAAACAGCGGCACGATCATATGTGGAAACACCACGATATCGCGCAACGGTAGGACGGGATATGATGAACTCAACGGTTCTTGCATGCTCTTTTCCTTTTTTGGCAAGACGCACCGGTCCCGCTTGGCGGCAACATGGGGCATCTCCTCTTGGCATCAACATGTGGGGTTGATTGAAATACGTTTCAACCAGACATGCGCGTGGCGTTTTGCGCAGAGTGCCTGCCCTTCGTCTGCTCCGCAAGTAAACAAACATCAAAAGGTGAACGTTTGGCTGAAATCGGGACGGTTTATCGCAGGGATTTGACGAAAACCCAAAGAATTGAGGCGGCCAGCATAGCACCAACCGCCCCATATCGTTGAAAATAACAGCTACTCAACACACCGTTACACGTGAGTGATAATGCATTGACCATGCGTCAGGCGGCTGCAAAACGTTAGGTCAGGAAATCCTGACCACGCCCAAATTCTTGCACAATCCAGAGGTATGCGCAGGGCATGTCCGAACTGATCTATCGCCAAAGGCGGCGGTTCATCCTGATCGCCCTGCTCACCTGCCTGCCAATGACGGGCATGGTGATCTACTCGGCCTATCTGTCAATGCAGTTCGTATCATTCTCCTACTTTCTGTCCGAACCCGTAATGCTTTTGTGGATGTATCTGTTCTATGCGTTGATGATCAGCGTGATGAACGCAGCGATCCTGTTTTTTCCCGCGCTGCTGATCGTCTTTGCCCCGCGTTGGCGCGGCATTATAGAAGGGGCCACTTTCGGCATCGGCCTTGCCTTGCTGATCGCTTGGATCGTCGACCTCATTGACCATAATTCGCTTTTGGCTCAATCCAGATGGCTGCTTACATGGGTCATATTCCTTGCCGCAATGTATTTTCGCGTGCATGACCGCATCCTGCCAAAACTCCGCTACAAGGCGCGCGTCAGCTATCGCTCCAGAAAACCGATCACGCAGCTATGGTCGGAACTGGTCCCAATCCCCGAACATACCGACCAACATTGGAATGTGGCCTTGGTCGACATCACCGCCGATCCCGACGATCCGACAAAGCTACACGCTGTCTATGACCTGCCGAAATGCCAACTGCACCAGACCATGCAGATCAGGCAAAGCAACGCTCCTGTTCATTTCGCCTATCGTTATGAAAACGCCTCGATCAAAAATGCACACGCAACAGCTGGCAATTACGCAATCAGCATCGAAGATCTGGACTTCACCCGCAAGGTCACGCTTGAATTGATCACCGACAAACTGCCCTTCAGCCAATGGATGGGGCATTGGTTCGGCGACGTTCTGGGGGATCAGGCCGATTATCTGGTGACGCAAGAAACCGGCAAGCGCGACTACACCACCACCGGGGCCATCATGCGCAAAGCCGCAGGCCGTCAAACCGGTTCAATATCGCCCAGCGCACGCGCGGCGTGAAAATCCGCCTCCCACTCCGCAAACCGGCCCGCCCCAATGGCCTCCCGCATCCCCTGCATGATTTCCTGAAAATAATGCAGGTTATGCCATGTCAGCAACATGCCCGAGATCATTTCCTGCGCGCGGAACACATGATGCAGATAGGCGCGGGAATAGCTGGCACAGGCCGGACATGTGCAAGCCTCATCCAGTGGCCGGGGGTCATCGGCATGGCGCGCATTCTTGATATTGACCACACCGCGCCGGGTAAACACCTGCCCCGTCCGGCCAGAGCGTGAGGGCAGCACGCAATCCATCATATCAATGCCGCGCTTGACCGCCCCCACGATATCGTCAGGCTTGCCCACCCCCATCAGGTAACGGGGCTTGTCCACGGGCAACTGATCAGGCGCAAAATCCAGACAGCCAAACATCGCCTCCTGCCCTTCACCCACGGCCAGACCACCAATCGCATAGCCGTCAAACTCAATCGCCCGCAGCGCCTCGGCGGATTGCGCGCGCAGATCCTCCTCAAGGCCCCCCTGCTGAATTCCGAACAAGGCATGGCCGGGGCGATCACCAAACGCATCCCGCGACCGCTGCGCCCAGCGCATCGACAACTCCATGCTTTCGGCGATGCGCTTGCGATCGGCAGGCAGCGCCGGACATTCATCAAAACACATCACAATATCAGCCCCCAGCAAACGCTGGATCTCCATCGACCGTTCCGGCGTCAGATGGTGGCGCGACCCGTCGATATGGGATTTGAAGGTCACCCCTTCCTCGGTCAGCTTGCGCAGATCGGACAGGCTCATCACCTGAAACCCGCCACTATCGGTCAGAATCGGTTTGTCCCAGTTCATGAACCTGTGCAGGCCGCCCAACCGGTCAATCCGCTCCGCCGTGGGGCGCAGCATCAGATGATAGGTATTGCCCAGCAGAATATCGGCACCCGTCGCCGCCACACTCTCCGGCAGCATCGCCTTGACCGTGGCAGCAGTCCCCACAGGCATGAAGGCAGGCGTGCGAATATCGCCACGCGGCGTCGAAATCACCCCGGTGCGGGCCTTGCCATCAGTGGCTTTGAGTTTGAAAGAAAATCGGTTCTCCATGCGGTTCTCTTCGTCGATTAGACACGGATTGCCAAGAGGTGAACCGTATCATTGCATACGCCACGGCACGCCATTACCAACTTAGACATCTCACCAGGAAAGTTTTTCCATGCAAAAGACATTTGTAGTTTTCGCACTCTTACTCTTGTGCACCAGCGCCTACGCAAAACCATGGGACGAGGTCATCAGCGACGTGAAGGCGCGCACGGCTGTCCTGCAACAGGAAGGCAGCCGCCTGAACATGCCTGACCCCGGCAATCATTCAATCGATGTTATCGGGCTGCGGCACACATGCGCCATTCTGGGCCGCATGCTCGGCCAGGCAGACAAAATTACACCGCTCGAGGCGTTGGCAGTCCCCGAACCACGCAATCAGATGACTGACGAACAACTTCTTGATCTCAGCGAAGGGATAAAATCGCTCTATATCTGGATCAATGTGGCCGAAAACATGGTTGATCTGACAACCGCGGAACGAAAGGTCCGCTGGAACAGCGATTGCGCAGGACAGACGGTTTTGACCGAAACGGGCAGCGGCATCCTGATTTCTCCTGACGCTGCTTTCCAGCTCCCCGATCAGACCAAGGTGGCGCTATTGTCCGAGTGTATCGACAGCAACATCGCGCTTGGGACAAATCCGACCGACTCCTGCGCAGGTCTCATCTACCAGATCTGCACTCGCGAAACGGCCGGTCGCGCATCGGGATGCAACGCCGCAGAAAACGATGCATGGTATGCAACGATGGACCAGATCTACGCGGATCAGCGCGACATTGCGAAACTACTGGACGATCGCAAGCTTGATCCGGAAACCGATTACGAAGCGGCTTTTCTGGATGGCAATTTGAAATATCTGGACTTGGTGCGTGACAGTCAAAGCGCGTGGGAGGCCTACAAGGATGCCCTTTGCAGAAAGGCACAGTTCAATGGACGATTGGGCAACCTTGGTTTTGAAGAAAGCCGCATGACCTGCGAACGCCACCAATTGATTTTGCGCGTTGAAGCACTCTTGCTCTACGCCTTTGAACGTCCAAAATAGGCTGACGGCACGACGGCCATCGTAACGGACAGCCATTCATTCCTTCGCGGGCAAAGGCAAAGGGATCACCACCGTCACCCCTTGCCCGCGCGTAAACATCGTCGCACGGTTCAGCCAGACCACCACAACCGCAGCCAACGCAAAGAACCACGTGTCATAAGGCTGCGCATCCGGCCACAGCGGATTATTCAGCTGGAAATGAAACAGCAGTGGCAACAGGATACTGCCCCGCGCGGCGTTGAACATCGGCGTGATGATGAGGCTTAGCGACACGGCCCCGATAATGAACGGGGTAAAGCTCCAGGCGCTTTGCGGCGTGCCCGATAAGAGGAAGGCAGGCAGATGCCACACACCCCAGACAATGCCCAACAGCACCCCGGCCCAGATCGGAGCCATCCGGCGCTGCAACAAAGGTAAGGCCAGACCGCGCCAGCCGATCTCCTCCATCGGACCAAGGATCAGCATGAAGCCCATCGCCACCAGAAACGGGGCCACACCATCAAATGGAAACTCCCAGGTCGCACCTTTCACCGCAGCCCCGGCGGCAAATAGCAGCGGAATGGCCAGCAGCAAAAACGCATACCACCACACCGAACACCGCCACAGGAACAGACGAGACAGGAACCGGCCCAGCCCTGCCAACCCGCCACGGATCACAACCAGCAGCATGGCCGCAATCGCTGGGGCATAAACCGCCAGAATAAACAGCGGATGTGCCGCGCTCACCTCGCCAAAGATCCGCACCATGGCGTCTGTGTAAACCAAAAGAAGACCAACAGCGCCCCATGCCAAACCAAAGGCGATCAGCAGGAACGGCAACAGCGCCTCGAACGGCACAGCGGGCGCGGTGTCGGTTGAACGAACAGGCATCATGACATGCATCTCCCCTCATGTTTTCGCCATGCATCTTACCCGAACCGCAACCGGACCGGTTGAGGCAAATCAACCGCGCCCGTCCGTTGAAACCCCACGGCGGCAGGACACAACGCTTGCCAAAACCATGCCGGCAGGTCAGCCTCACCAGCATGAACAGCCCATCGCCAGCCGACACACAGGTCAGCGCTGATGATGCCGTCAAACGGATCGGCGAACTGACCAGAAACACCAGAACCACGTGGTTTTCACTGCTGGGTGTGCTGCTTTTCGTGGGCATCACCCTGCTGGGTTTCCAGCATATCGATTTCTACGGCTACGGGCGGCAGACAAACCTGCCGCTGATCGGGGTGTCGGTCCCAACCCGGTTCTTCTTTCTGACTGCGCCCTTACTGGTGGCGGCCAATTTCATCTACTTCCACCTCTACCTGATCAGGCTTTGGGACGCGCTGGGGGACGCACCGGCAAAAGTGGACGGTATGCCCTTGGGCCGGGCCATTCCACCTTGGTTGATCACCGATGCCGCACTCTGGCTGCGCAACCGGATACGGCAGGACGGCTGCATAGACGCCCGCCCGCTCGAAGGGGTGACAGCGATCCTGAACTTTGCCCTGACATGGGGGTTAGGGCTGCTTGTCGGGGCCATGTCATGGTGGCTGTCGGCCGTCGCACGCGACGGCATGATGACCGGGCTTGCGGCGCTTGCCCTGTCGGGGATGATCCTGACGGCGATGACAAGCCTTGTGGCCCTGTGGCACCGAATGGTCAGCAACCGGGCACCGGGGCAGCCATTGCTGGCCACCGCAATGGCCGTGGTGACCGTGGCCTGTCTGGCAGCACCCAGCTATTTCCGGACGGTCGAACCAGCACCCTGGACCGCAGAAACCGAATGGCTGAGTGTCTGGAACGAAGAAACCGGACGGATGGAACAGCAACAAATCGCGGTCCCTGAATTCGCCGACAGGGACACCGATCTGTGGGAACGGTTCTGGACGCTCGCGGAAATCAACCTCGAAGGGGAAAACATCGTCGAACGCCCCGCCAACTGGCTGCCCTACGATCTGGTGCGCACTGATTACGAACGGCAATGGTGCGCCCGCGAGGCGATCAGCAACTGCGATCTGACCGGCGACGATCTGGACCGGCTCAGCGATGAATTCTGGGATAGGCAGGATTCAGCAATGGCGTTGCTGCAACGCCCGGACTGGCATCTTCCCGGACGCAAAAAGCCCGATTTCCGCGGCGCAAACCTGCGCGAAACCTTTCTAGCCGACATCGATCTTGCAGGGGCACGGCTGCAAGGCGCCGACCTCAGCGAAGCAGACCTGCGGGGGGCCGACCTCAGCGGCGCCAACCTGCAATGGGCCGAACTGGAAGAGGCTGAAATGCAAGGCACCGACCTGGAAGAAGCAGCGTTACAATGGGCCGGCCTCGGCGAAGCCAAATTGCAGGAGGCGAACATTGAACAAGCAAAGCTACAGATGGCCTCGCTGCAGGGGGCATCCCTGCAAGGCGCTTCGCTAAAGGCTGCGACCGCGCAAATGGCAAACCTGAGGGGCGCAAACCTTCAGAGGGCAGACTTCACCGGCGCTGAACTGCAAGCAACAGATTTTCGCGACGCCGCAATGCAAGATACAGAACTTGGCTTGGCCAAATTGCTGGGCGCAAATCTCAGCAAAGCGGGGTTGGAAGGGGCCAACCTCGCTCTGACGGGTCTGCAATTGGCCAATTTGGACGGGGCCAATCTGCAACATGCAGACCTTTACGCGGCGAACATGGCTGGCGCGCAGCTGGTGACCGCATTGCTTCAAGACGCCAATCTCAGTGGTGCCAAGCTGACGGATGCAAATCTTGATCGCGCCCAATTCGAAAACACAAAACTGGACGGGTCAACCATGTCAGGCGCGAATTTAAGTTACTCATTCATTCAAGGCGTTTCCATTAAACCTTTTGATATCTTGCGTTCAGAATTCGGCATTGGGTGGCCGCAAACAGACATCCTGCAGCATTTCCATTCCTTCAATGGCACGATCAACAACGGGGGCGCTGTCAGGGATGTTGATTTGACGCAAGACACGGTTGTGTCCCAACTTGATTGGCGAAACGCCTTTTTGGATGCCAGCGTTGTCGGGCAAGAAGGCTTGTTGGACGCCATGAAACTGACGTCCCCGCCGTGCCAATGGGCAGATGAAAAACTGGACGACGTTGCCTTTTACGGCCGCTGGCGCGGATGGCTTGATCTGAACCCGGACCCGGCAAGTGAAATTGTGTACCATTGGACGGGGCTGGTTCCGACAGCGTGGAAAGACGTGACCCCAATTCCACCTCCACCCGGCTGCGTCTGGGCCACTGGCACGCTGCCATCAAACCCCTAACAATACCCTAATACGCGCCGCGTTGGGGTCCGACGTTTTGCCGACGCATATCCGACGCGATGCCGACCGCCATTTTCTGCGACATCCACAACCCTTTACGCCATTCATTCCAAACCCTATATGTTTGCTCAGGAATAAGGGAAAGCGGATGCCATGACCAATACGAATGCCCAGCTTGAAGGCGCGCCGATGATTGCGCCATCGACCACAGATCATCCGCTTTACGAAGATGTCGTGAAGGCCTGTCAATCCGTCTATGATCCCGAAATTCCGGTCAATATCTACGATCTCGGCCTGATCTACACCATTGATATCAAAGACGATAATGCCGTGAACGTGATCATGACACTGACCGCGCCCGGCTGCCCCGTGGCAGGCGAAATGCCCGGCTGGGTGGCTGACGCCATCGAACCCCTGCCCGGTGTTAAACAGGTCGACGTGGAAATGACGTTCGAACCGCAATGGGGCATGGACATGATGTCGGACGAAGCGCGGCTCGAACTGGGCTTTATGTAGCCCTCCGTGGCGCCCACCACCCAAAAACAACGCATGATCGCTGGTGATCTTTACGACGCGGGCGATCCCGAACTGGTGGCCGACCGCAAGCGGGCGCAGCGGCTGATGCGGGACTACAACGCAACCGTTTATGGTCAGGATGAAGAACGGCATCGCATCCTCGCCGATCTTCTGGGCAGTAATGGCGGCGCGGTAATCAGACCGCCCTTCTATGTGGATTACGGGAGCAACATCCACCTCGCCAAGGACGTTTTCCTCAACTACGGCTGCGTGCTGCTGGATGTTTGTCCGATCCGCATCGGTGCCGACACCCAGATCGGACCGGGCACGCAGATCCTGACAGCCGACCACCCGCGCGACCCGGCGGTCCGCGTCCAAGGGCTGGAAATGGGGCGGCCCATCAGTATCGGGTCCAATGTCTGGATCGGGGGCGGCGCGCTCTTGTTACCCGGCGTTACCGTCGGCGATGATGCCGTAATCGGCGCTGGGGCGGTCGTGACTCGCGACGTGGCGGCTGGCAGCACCGTCGTCGGCAATCCGGCGCGGCCTGTTGGACGCTGACCACTTTCTGCGCCATGTCGTGTCTTCGTCATTAATCTGTTAGCCTGTCGTTACAAACACCGCGCATCTCCGCCTCATAATCATATGATAGAGCACCCATGACACGGCTTTCCCTGACCCTCGCAACTATCCTTGCAGCCAGCCCGGCCTTTGCTGATGGGCACCTGACCTATGGCCCACGCCCCGCTTTCCTGATCGGCCAGATGGATGACAGCCCCCTGAAAGACAGACTGCAGTCCTGTCTGGGTCAAGCACCGGCCCGGTCCGATTTCTCCATCGGACACCGGGGCGCGCCGCTGATGTTTCCCGAACACACGGTCGAATCCAATGTGGCGGCGGCCCAGATGGGCGCCGGTATCCTTGAATGCGACGTGACCTTTACTGCGGATCATGAACTGGTCTGCCGACACGCCCAGAACGACCTGCACACGACGACCAACATTGTCGTCAGTAATCTGGCAGACAAATGCACAACACCGTTTTCGCCCGCCTCAGGCAACACACCCGCCAGCGCGGAATGCCGCACAAGCGATCTCACCCTGGCGGAATTCATGACACTTGAACCCAAAATGGATGCCGCCGACACCGGCGCGACGACGCCCGAGGAATATCTCGGCGGCACCGCCAACTGGCGCACCGACCTCTATGTCGACAACACCACGCTGATGACGCACGCAGAGTCGATCACCCTCTTCCGCGATCTGGGTGCGAAATTCACACCGGAACTCAAAGCCCCGTCGGTCGAGATGCCCCATAACGGGTTCAGTCTGGCGGATTATGCCCAGAAACTGGTGGATGAATACAAGGCCGCAGATGTGCCAGCATCCGATGTCTGGTTGCAGTCCTTCAACCTCGACGATGTGCTGTACTGGACTGAAAACGAACCGGAATTTGGCGCGCAGGCGGTCTATCTGATGGATGAATACGATATCGACGGCTATTCACCGCAAGACCCCGCCACATGGCCCAACACGATGGAGGAGCTCAAGGCGATGGGCATCAACTATGTCGCCCCGCCGCTTTGGATGCTGATCACGCTGGAAAATGGCGAAATGGTGCCATCTGCTCTGGCCGTTGCCGCGAAAGCGGCCAATCTCAATATCATCACCTGGACGCTTGAACGGTCTGGCCCTCTGGCGGGCGGTGGCGGCTGGTACTACCAGACCGTGACCGAAGCCATTGATAATGATGGCGATTATTTCGAGGTGCTGCACATTCTTGCCCAGGATGTCGGCGTGGTGGGTGTCTTTTCCGACTGGCCAGCCACCACCACATATTATGCAAACTGCATGGGGCTGTGACCCTGCACACCCCAGGCGGCAAAACAGCCGCCTCGGGTTTTATTGAATAAAGCAAGACAATACACCGTCTTTGACATAAGCAAATAAATATCATTGCTTTTAACCAAAGCAAGCTTTAACACTTGCTTATGCACAACCTACACCTCCATGCCGTTCTCACCGGGGACCTGATCAAATCAAGGCAGGCCAGCACGGCTGCCGTCGATGCGACGTTGAATGCGCTGAGCGATGCGGCGGCGACCTTCGGCACCGTCTGGGGGCTGGACCTGCGTTTCACGCGCTTCCGTGGCGACGGCTGGCAGGTCGTGCTCTCCAATCCCGGGCTGTTGCTGGATGCGGCACTTTATTTCATTGCGCGCCTGCGGGCGGGCCAGACAGGTATCGCCACACGCATATCTATCGGCGTCGGCCCGATTGAAAGCCTTGGCTCTCACGACCTTGCAGATGCCACAGGGCCAGCCTTTTTCATCTCCGGCGATCACCTTGGGCATATGGGGCGCAATCGCATGATCACCCTCTCCGGAACGGGGATCGGTGCCGCACAGGTCGCAATCATCGACCTCGCAGAATGCATCGCCACCGGCTGGACCGCAACGCAGGCCGAAGCAGTCGCCCTGCATCTCGAAGGGGACGTGCCGCGGCACGAAGATATCGCAGCAAAGCTCGGCGTCACCCGACAGGCGATACAAAGCCGGCTGTCCGGGGCGGGGCTACCCTATTTCGACACCGCGCTCTACGCTATGCGCAACCACGATTTCTCGCTACCGGTTCAAGGCCCGCCATGATGGAAATAATCTCAGTCAACACCATCGCTGAACGGCAGACAGACGGTAACCCATGCTGACCACCGCCCTCGCCCTTGTTCTGGCCCATCTGCTGGCCGACTACCCATTCCAGAACCGTTGGATCGTCGCCAACAAGAAAAAGCCAGAGGCGATGGCCGCCCATATCGGTGTGGTTTTCCTGCTGACGCTGCTCGCCCTGCGCGGCGAAATCGCCCCGGCGCTGACGATCACCGCCATCCATCTGGCCATCGACCTGATCAAAACCCATCTCGCCCCGGAACGGCTCTGGGCTTATACGTCCGATCAACTCGCCCATTTTGCCACCATTGCCGGGGTTCTGTGGTT
Organism: Yoonia sp. SDW83-1; assembly: GCF_046762885.1. Lineage (NCBI taxonomy): Bacteria > Pseudomonadati > Pseudomonadota > Alphaproteobacteria > Rhodobacterales > Paracoccaceae > Yoonia > Yoonia sp. SDW83-1. The sequence continues at coordinate 65,168 of NZ_JBKQXO010000016.1, read as the reverse complement.
CTGGCCTGACCTGGCCCTGCTCTGGCCAGAGGCTACGCCATGGGCGCAATACCTGCTCGCTGTCAGCGCGGGCCTGATCCTCTGCGTGCAGGCAGGCGGGCCAGCCGTTGGCCTGCTGATGTCCGATTTTGAGGAAATTCAGCATGTGGGCCTGCCCGCCGCGGGCCGGACGATCGGGCTGCTGGAACGTGCGCTGATCTATCTGATGGTACTGGCAGGCCAACCCGCAGGCATCGGGTTCCTGATTGCGGCCAAATCCATCCTGCGCTTCGACACCGTTTCAAAGGACCAGCGCACCAGCGAATACGTGATCATCGGCACGCTGGCCTCGTTCGGCTGGGCGCTTCTGGTCAGCTATGCGACATTGTCACTCATCACAATCACCGGCATCGACCCCACCCCATCTTGAGCGGCCGACACATCTGCCCTACATGTGTAATCAAAGGAGCAATTCATGTTCGGTATTCCAGGCAAACAGGCGGTTACGATCACTGACAAGGCGGCTGCACAAATCGCCAAGCTGATGACCAAAGACGGGCATCAGGGGCTGCGCATCGGCGTCAAGAAAGGCGGCTGCGCGGGGATGGAATACACCATGGACTACGTGACCGAGGTCGACCCCCATGACGAGGTCGTCGAACTGGGCGGCGCGCGGGTCATGATCGCCCCCATGGCGCAGATGTTCCTGTTCGGAACCGAGATCGACTATGAAACCTCGCTGCTCGAATCCGGCTTCAAGTTCCGCAACCCCAACGTGGTTGATGCCTGTGGATGTGGCGAGTCGATCAAGTTCGACGACAGCATCGCGGCCAAGTGATGGCGGTCGGCGACGCCGATATCGCCTTCGCCACCGACCTCTTCTCTGATCTTGGGCAATTGACCACCCGCAAGATGTTCGGGGGCATGTGCCTTTACTATCAGGGGATCGTCTTTGCGCTTCTCAGCAGCGAAGGGCGGCTTTACCTCAAGGTCAAGGGCGATCTGGCCCGCGAACTGGCCGATGGCGGCAGCGCCCAGTTTCACAACATGCCCTACTGGTCGGTCCCCGAACAGGCCCTTGACGACGCTGACGAGGCCTGCACATTGGCACGACGTACCCTCGCCATGTTGTAAAAGGATCCGCCATGCCCCGTAAACTCGCCGCCGGCAACTGGAAGATGAACGGGCTGCGCGCCAATCTGGCAGAGTTGGAGACGCTGGAAGCACGGCACGGGGATGCAGGCGTTGATATCCTGATCTGCCCACCGGCGACCCTGATCAGCGCCTGCGAGGACACGCCGTTTGATATCGGCGGACAGGATTGCCACGTGAGCGAATCCGGCGCCCATACCGGCGATATCAGCGCCGAAATGCTGGCCGATGCCGGGGCCAGCTACGTGCTGACCGGCCATTCCGAGCGACGCACCGATCACGGCGAAACCGACGCCATGGTCGCTACCAAAACGCAGGCCGCCTATGATGCGGGGCTGATCGCAGTCATCTGCATCGGTGAAACCCTCACCGAACGCGAGGGTGGCACGACACTCACCGTCATCGACACCCAGCTCAACGGATCGATCCCCGACGGAGCCAATGCCGAAAACACGGTCATTGCCTATGAACCAGTCTGGGCCATCGGCACCGGCAAGGTCCCGACGCTGGAACAAATCGGTGAGGTGCATGCCCATATCCGCGATCAACTGGCCAATCGCTTCAGCGACGGGGCAGAGATGCGCATCCTCTATGGCGGTTCCGTCAAAGGCAGCAACGCGGCCGAAATTTTCAGCGTCGCCCATGTCGACGGCGCACTTGTCGGCGGGGCCAGCCTCAAGGCGGATGATTTCTCACCCATCATCACCGCGCTGGAAAACAGCTAGAGCCTCAGCGCAAAGTCTTCGTCACGAAGACTTTGCCAACGCGCAGACTTTTCGTCACGAAAAGTCTGCCGCCGCACATACCGTCATTTCACCACAATCTCCGGCCCCATAAAGTAGGTCGGCAGGAATGTGGATATGGCCGGGATATAAGTCACCATAATCAGGAAGATGAACAGCACGCCCAGGAATGGCAGGGCGGCGCGCACAACAGCCATCATCGGCATACCGGCAACCCCGGACGTGACAAACAGGTTCAGTCCCACCGGCGGCGTGATCATCCCGATCTCCATATTCACCACCATGATGATGCCAAGGTGAATGGGGTCGATGCCCAATTCAATCGCGATGGGAAACACCAACGGGGCCACGATCACGATCAGGCCTGACGGCTCCATAAACTGACCGCCGATCAGCAGGATCACATTGACCATGATCAGGAATGTGACTGGGCCCAACCCTGCATCCAGCATCGCCCCGGCAATATGCTGCGGGATCTGCTCATCGGTCAGCACATGTTTCAACAACAGCGCGTTGGCGATGATGAACATCAGCGTGATGGTCAGCTTGCCGCCTTCAAACAGCGTGTGGCGGGTGTCCTTGTGGAAAAACGCCGTGACCAGCGCCCATGGTTTCTGCAACAGGCTGAACTTCTGCGGCACCACAGCAGCCGACAGGCTGACGGCCTGACCCTGAAACAGGTTGCCTTCGCTGTCGCGGGCAGCCAACGGACCCATATCGCGATAGATAAAGGTCGCCACGATAAAGGCATAGACGGCTGCAACCGCCGCAGCCTCGGTCGGTGTAAAGGCGCCCCCTTTCCAATAGATCAGGCTCAGCCCTTCCTCGAACCGGACCCATGGATGGCCATAGATACCGCCCATGATAATCAGGATCAGCAGCAACCCCCAAAGCGCATCGCGGAAACTGTCGAAAATCTCGCCCCAGCCGCGCCACTCGCCTTTCGGCATGTTTTTGATCCGGGCAATGATGTAGATTGTGATCATCAGCATCACACCGGCCATGATCCCCGGAATGACGCCCGCCAGAAACATCCGGCCCACAGATACATCCGTGGCCGATGCATAGACCACCATCACGATGGACGGCGGGATCAGGATACCCAGCGTGCCCGCATTACAGATCACGCCAGCGGCAAATTCCTTGGTATAGCCAACTTGCGTCATTGCCGCGATCACAATGGTCCCGATGGCCACCACGGTGGCCGGTGACGACCCCGACAGGGCCGCAAACATCATGCAGGCAAACACACCCGCAATCGCCAGCCCACCCTGCAAATGGCCGACACAGGCAATGGCAAAACGGATGATCCGCTTGGCCACACCACCCGTGGACATGAAGGACGACGCCAGCACAAAAAACGGAATGGCCAGCAACGTGTAATGCCCCGCCATCGCCAGATAAAGCGACTGGGCGACAGCCGCCAGCGACGTGTCGGAAAACGCCAGTTGAAAAACGATCGAACTGACACCCAGTGCGACCGCAATCGGCACGCCCAGCAAAAGAAGCCCGATGATCATCAGGAACAGAAATGCAACTTCCATGGCCTCAAGCCTCCTTCTTCAGCTTGCTGGCGGCTTCTTCGACCGCTTCTTCGGCTTCATGGCTGACGATCAGGCTCTCGGCCTCATCGGTCCAGACACGCCAGACGGCCTGACAGATGCGAAACAGGATCAGCACAGCGGCAATCGGCAGGATGGTATAGGGGATCATACGGGGCATCTTGGAATAGCGATCACCGTAATTGATCCAGTCCTCCAGAAACCGCAGCCATTCAGGCATCGGGATCTGGTCGGTTTCGAAAAAGCTACGCCCGCGCGCGTCAAAATCAAATCCGGTCGGAAACCACTTACCGGTGGTAGGCGGCAGATCAGCAAAAGGCGCCCATTGATCCCATGCGCCTTTCAACAGCATCACGCCATAGAAAATCGTGACCGCTCCGGCGATCAGGGCAATCACCTTGCGCGGTCGTGGGGGCAGCAGGTTCGTAATGGCATCGACACCCAGATGGGCGGTCACCTTGAACCCGTAAGCCACACCAAACAGGACCAGCCATGCAAACAGGACCAGCACAACCTCAAGGCTCCAGATGATCGAACTGTTGAACCCATATCGCAACACCACATTGGCGAATGTCAGCATGGTCATCAGACCCAGCAGCACAGCGATAACATTTTCCTCAAACCCGTGAACGGCACGGCCCACCGGCCCCTTGGGCGTATACTTGCTGCTCATTGTCCCCTCCCCCGGGATGGCAGAAAGGCGGCCCGGATGCCCGGACCGCCCAGATCGTGTGACTTACATCGAGTCGTTGATCGCCTGTGCGGCGTCGATGTTTTCCTGACCCACTTCGTCAGCAAACTGCGCCCAGACAGGTTTCATCGCTTCAACCCATGCGGTGCGCTGCTCTGGCGTCAGCTGGCGCACTTCGCCGCCGGCATCAATGATCGCCTGCTTGGCTTCGGCGTTCACGCGGGCGGATTCACCGTTCCGGGTCTGGGTGACCTCGTCAAGGATGGTCAGGAACTGGTCGCGCACTTCTGGCTCAAGGCTGTCCAGCCAGTCCACAGATGCAACAACCAGATAGTCGATGATACCGTGATTGGTCTCGGTAATACCGTCCTGCACCTCAAAGAACTTCTGGCCATAGATGTTCGACCATGTGTTCTCTTGGCCATCCACAACGCCTGTCTGCAGCGCGCCGTACACTTCCGAGAATGACATCGGCTGCGGGGACGCGCCCAGCGCTTCCATCTGGGCCACCAGCACATCGGATGGCTGGACACGGAACTTCAGGCCATTGGCATCGGTTGGCGCTTCCAGCGGTACATTGGCGCTGATCTGCTTCATGCCATTGTGCCAGAATTGCAGGCCCTGCAAACCACGACGCTGCATCGCATCCTTCATCGCCTGACCGGCATCAGATGCCTGGAACGCATCCACAGCTTCGATGTTTTCAAACATGAAGGGCAGATCGAACAGACGATAAGCCTTGGTGATCGACTCAAACAGCGACAGCGACGGTGCTGCCAGTTGCACGTCACCGCGCAGCATCGCCTCGATCACCTGCTCGTCGGTGTAAAGGGTCGAGTTGGGGAACACTTCCATGCACATGGTGCCGTTCATCTCGGCATTCACGCGCTCTGCCAGAAGGCTCGCCGCAATCCCCTTGGGGTGACGGTCGGTATTGGTGACGTGGCTGAACTTGACGACGATTTCACCATCATCGCAGCCAGCGCCATGCGCATCAGCCAGCGCCGATGTCGCCATGACAGAGATTGCAGCCATTGCGGCTGCCGCTTTCAAAAAGGTCATAATTTTTCCTCCCTCGAGAATCTTGCCGCCTGTTTTCAGGCGCACACCCAGATCAAATGCAGCGGCGGGGATTGGCGCAAGCACCATGATGAGCTATAAAGATCGCCTCACAAACCACTGAAAACAAAAGGTTCAAAGGAAAACCCAATTTTCGTGAAATCGCAACCGGGCGGAAAACCACACAGTCTGCAGCGCTAACAGTGCGAAAATCCGCACATCCTAGGATGCATCGCTTTCCAGAACGGTACGCACGGTTTCGGTGGCCGTTTCGATATCCTTGACCACAGCATCGGCGCCAACCAGATCCTTGATATCGGGGAAATGCGTCAAGATGTTCCCGGCCACCAGAACATGCGCCAGCGGCTGACTGATACGCAAGGCCAGGATCATGCGGGCAAGCGGCTCAATCATCCGGTCGGAATGGGCGACCAGGACAATCGCCTGATACTGATGGGTTTCACTGCGTTGCACGATCTCATCATGGCTCTGGCCGACAGCCAGATCGACCTCCCAGCCTTCGCGACGGAACAGATCGGTCGCCATCTCGATACTCAGCGTATGGGTCTCGCCCGGTACCAGCGCAAACAGGGCCGGATATTGCTGCCGGTCCTCGCCAAGGGTACGGGCCACCACATGGCGCAATCCGCGAATGACGCGGTACAACCGGCCCGAGGCCAGGGTCACCTCGACAAACGACACACAGTCGTCTTCCCACATCTCACCCAGTTGGCGCGCGGCACCAGCGACGTAACCCAGATAGATCGTATCGATGGTCACACCGTCGCGGCGGGCCGACAGAATGATCTTGTCCGCGGCCTGTTCATCCGAAGACAACAGGGCAGCACACAGCAAATCAATCTCTGACGGTGTGGGCAGATCTTCTTTTCTGACAGTGCGCGGCATTCGAAAGGCCAATCGTCTCACGACTTCTTGCGCAATGGCCTCTACGGCCGTTGCGGGTAACTTTTGCTCCGCCAATCGGAATTGCTGATCAGCTCTGTCATATTCGGAGCGGTCGAATGCTCCAGCGTCCATTGGCGCGCGGGCCATGAACGTCCCTCCCTTGCTGGCATATCAGACGCCATCCCAACGCTTGCGTGGTCAGGTTTTTGGTGTCCAATCGCATGCAGATTAGCATAGGGGCGCATTGACTCGGGCGCGGCAGAACGTCGCGGTAGCAGCTATTGATTGCGGAAATCCTCGGCGCGCAACCCATGCTTGTTCAACTTGTCGTAGAACGTCTTGCGTGGCAGCTGCAGATCACGGGCCACTTCGGTCGCCCGGCCATTGTGACGCTGCAAAGCCGCGACCAGCAATGACCGTTCAACCTGCGCCATCTGGGCTGACAGACCCAGCCCTGCACTCACATCCCGCTCGTCCAGCCCCATGGCAAACCGCATGGCCACATTCATCAGCGCGCGTGCATTGCCGGGCCAATCCTGCGCCATCAGACGGGCCGTGTGATCCGCCGTGATGATCGGCATCGGCAGGTTCGCCTGTTCGCAAGCTTGCGCGACATAGTGCTGAAACAACACCGGAATATCCTCGGGGCGTTCGCGCAGCGTCGGGATGCGCACCCGCATCAGATCAAGCCGGTAAAACAGCTCCGCACTCAAATCCCCCGCACTCATCGCCTCTTTCAGATCACGGGTCGATCCGGCCAGCACGCGGGCCACACCGCCCGCCTCCAACCGGTCCAGCAGATGCAACTGTGCAGCAGGGCCAAGGCCAGCCACCTCATCCAGATACACTGTCCCGTCCAGCGCCTCTGCGAGGGCCGCGTCAAGCCCGGCCGCGTCCAGCGAAGACGCCGCGCATTTGACAAAGGGCCGGGATGCCGCCGCCGACACCAGATGGATCACCTCGGCCACCTTCGATGTGCCGGACCCCGGCTCACCCACAATCAGGGCCTCGGTGCCCGCCCGCGCCACCGCACGGGCCTGCTGGCGCAGATCCTCGGCCAGCCGCGACTGACCAAACAGCATCCGCGATGCGGCATCGCCGGCTTCCAGCTCTGATTTCAGGCGACGGTTTTCCAACACCAGCGCCCGCGCCTTCAGCGCCCGTTCAATCACCGCCACAAAAGCCTGCGGCGCGCAGGGCTTTTCCAGAAAATCATAAGCCCCCGCCGACATGGCCCGCACGGCCATCGGGATATCCGCCTCACCGGTCAGCAGGATCACAGGCAGTTCCGGGTCAGTTTCCCTTACAAAATCAAGCAGATAGAACCCGTCCCGCCCCGGCATCCGGATATCGGACACCACGACCCCCTGAAACGCGGGCGTCAGATGATCCTTGGCCTCAACAAAAGACCCGGCAACAGTCGGCGCCAGATCCGCCAATTCCAGCGTCTGGCCCAGCGCCTCGCGGATATCGCGATCATCATCCACCAGCAGCACACGGGTCGTCATGCGGCAACCTCCCGCGCGACCGCGTCCAGTTCAACGGTAAACACCGCCCCGCCATCTGGATGATTGCGTCCCCGGATCGCGCCGCCAAAGCTTTGCACCAACCCATAGGAAATCGACAGGCCCAGCCCCATGCCTTCCGCCGCGCCGACCGCCTTGGTGGAATAGAACGGATCGAATATCTTTTCAGGCTCCGCAATCCCCGGCCCTGTATCACGGACCGACACCGTGGTGCGGCTACCTGCATGCCCTACCGCAATCGTTACGACCTTCGGATCACTCTCTTCCATCGCGTCCATGCCATTCGACACCAGATTCAGGATCACCTGCTGCAAACGCACCTCGCCTCCGCGCACGATCACGGGCGTCGCCGGTGCGTCCCATTCCAGCGCGATCCCGTCCCGGGCGGCGCGCGGCGCGACAATCTCCAGCACGGCATCAATCACCGCAATCAGATCGACATTCTTGGGCGGTTCGTCCTCCTGCCGGGCAAAGGCGCGCAGATTGCGGATGATCCGGCCCATCCGGCGGGCCATCTCGGATATACGGCCCAGATTCTGCGCCGCAATCTCCGGCTTGCCCCGGTCCAGAAACCCTTGCGCATTCTCGGCAAAAGACCGGATCGCGGTCAGCGGCTGGTTCAATTCGTGGCTAATACCCGCTGACATCTGGCCAAGGGCCGACAGCTTGCCCGCCTGCACCAGATCATCCTGCGCCTTTTGCAATCGCGCCTCGGCGGCGGTCCGTTCAGCCACCTCGCGGCGTAGATCCTGGTTCAACGCCGACAACTCCGCCGTGCGGTCGCGCACCCGGCGTTCCAGCCTTGCATTCAACGCAGCCAGCGTGCGGCGGCGCTGGGTCGCAACAAACAACAGCATCCCGAACACCAGACAAACCGCCGCCACCACAGCCGCCTGCAACGCAGCCAACTGGCGCGCCGGGGCCACATCTACCAAAACCTCACCCGTCATCCCGATCACCGGCAAATCCAGCGCCAGATGCAAGGCGCGTTCCGGCAGATAGCGGCCCCCATCCACATCCCAAATCTCGTACCCGCTGACCAGTCCTTCGGTATAGCGCACAAACGGGGCCACCCGGTCAGCCGGATACTCCGCCTGCGGCAACGGATCACCCAACCGGGACCGAAACACCAGTTCCGACCGGTTCGACAAAAAGATCACGCCACTGCGGTCGGCAAAATAGACCGCCGGGCGGGCACCCCGCCACGCCGCCTCGACCTGCTCCACATCGGCATAAACGACCAGGGCACCGGTCACAGGGCCAGCCTCGGAAAACACGGGCGCTGCAAAGACAAACGCACGCCGCCCGTAAGCCTCGCTGTAAAGATGCGAAAACCCAAGGGCGCCATCCATCGCCCGCTCAAAATAGGCGCGTCCCTGATGATCGACATTGGGCGCATCAACGGTCGCCACAATCACCGCGCCACCCGGATCAACCAGCATGATATCAAGCGCGCCAGTCTTGTCGGCAATCTCCTGAAGGACGGGGCGCACCGTCTCTGCCGTTGTCTCACCTGCCATCAACGGGCGCAGATGGGGATGATCCGCCGTCAACACCGCCAATTCACGATAGCGGCGCAATTCGCTCGTCAAACTGTCCGACGCAAGGGCAAGGTCGGTCCGTGCCCGCTGATCCAGCTGGGCCAGCGCCGCTACATAACCATACCACCACACCCCCCCGGCAAAGGCTGTAACAGCCGCCAGAAACGAGACAATAACCAACAGGCGGGGACGAAGCAGAACGCGCATGACCGTCAACTTACCCAGCCTCACTTGCATTGACCAGATGGCTGCGCCAAACCTGCCAAATGCAACGCTTTTCCCAGTCCCCGACCGACCCCGGCTTCGTCCAGAATCCCTACCCGTTCTACGACCGGGCGCGCGGCGCGGGCGATTTCTTCTGGTGGGACGATTACAACCTGCCCTGCGCCGTCAGCCACAAATCCGTGCACGCGGTCCTGCGCGACAAACGCATGGGGCGCGAATGCCCACCAGAACTGGCCCCCGATATCCCCGCCCATCTGCGGCCCTTCTACGCGGTCGAGGCGCATTCCATGCTCGAACTCGAACCACCCCGGCACACGCGGCTGCGGTCGCTGGTGCTGCGGGCCTTCACCAGCCGGACCATCAGCGCTCTCACCCCCGATATGACCCGGCTTTGCCATGACCTGATCGACCGGTTTCCCGACGCACCCTTCGATCTGCTCGACGCCTATGCGCGGCCCGTACCGGTGATCATCATCTGCCGTCTGCTCGGCGTGCCCGAATCCCACGCCGATGACCTGCTGCGCTGGTCCAACGCCATGGTCGCCATGTATACCGCCGGTCGGACCCGGGCGATCGAGGATGCCGCCGCCACCGCCGCGGGCGATTTCACCGGTTTCATGCGCGACTACATCAACCAGCGGCGCAAGACACCAGGCGACGACCTGATCTCGACCCTGATTGCGGCCGAAGAACAGGGCGAAAAACTCAGCGAAGACGAACTGATCACCACATGCATCCTGCTTCTGAATGCAGGGCACGAGGCGACAGTGCACACACTCGGCAACGGCGTCAAAACCCTGCTCGATCACAATGTGCGCGACATCACCGATGTAGGGGTCGAGGAAATCATCCGCTACGACCCGCCCCTGCACATGTTCACCCGCTGGGTCTACGAAGACGTGACCATGGGCGACCACAGCTTCAAACGGGGCGACCAGATCGCCTGCCTGCTCGGCGCCGCCAATCGCGACCCAGCGGCCTACGCCAACCCCAACCAGTTCGACCCGGCCCGCAAGGGGCCGCAAAACACCAGCTTCGGTGGCGGCATCCATTTCTGCGTCGGGGCACCACTGGCACGGCTGGAACTGCGGATCGCACTGGAAACCCTCCTCACCCGCTGCCCCGAGCTACACATCAGCGAAAGCCCCAACTACGGCAACGTCTACCACTTCCACGGGTTGGAACGGCTGATGGTGGACATATCCTAATCATTGGCAAGATGTGGACGCAGTTCAGCAAGATGCATCTGGATGTAAGCCAGCGCGCGCCGTCGCTTTTCCGGCCCACGACGAACGGAATTGCCTTCGGGACTTGCAGATTGCAGCACGTCCGGCACCCGGGCATCCATCCGGCCATAGATCACCTGCCAATACTGCTTCACAGCGTCACGCGAAATGCCGATGCGCCCGGCAACCTCCACATCAGTCAGTCCTGACAACGCGAGGGTGCAAATCTGCTGCTCGCGTGGCAATAAACCCAAAATGGGTGGCACATAATGCAAAACCACGTTGGCATGTCCGGTGATGTTGTGCCTGTCAATCATCCGGCGCGACAGGCCAAACATTGCACGAGGTCCGTGTCCGGCGGCCGACATGCTGAATGGATGTTGAATCACAAGGTCACAAAGTTTCTGGTTTCCACCGGAATACTGCACATTAGCGTATTTCAGTTCGGTCTCATGCAAATGACGCTTGACGTTGAAGCCATCATGAACCCGATGATAGGCCGGTATGATTGCGTTTATCAGATCATAATCAATAATCTCGTGCCCGGTTTTAGTGTTGCCGCAACCTTCCAGGATCAATAGCTCAAGACCGTCGCCACTGTTGCCGCTGGCTTGCCCCTCACGATCCAAAAACATTGATTTGTCACCGTCTTTCCATCGCCTCAAGAGTCGGTCATTCAGGTACGGCTCAGCTTCAGCCATGAACGCTTCAGCAATGTGATCGGGTATGAATGCGCTTAAACCAAAGCCGGCACTTATCCCGGCATCCAGAACCATCGCCCCCCGGAATACTCCGTCTTCACAACCCGCGTCGATGACCTCAGCCAACCACGCACGACGATTTGGGTCAGGCGGCAGATATGGCTCCCATATCTCTGCTGCGATCTGACCATCACCGGGTTTCAACTCGCGGGCAAACATTGGCAAGCCATCACGCCTCAGACTGTTCTGCTCCCCAAAAAGGGGATCAGAATCTCATGCTACAACCGTTATGCTCAACTCATAAATACTGAATTCTAAGAACCAACCATCATTTTGCAGCATAGGAATTACGAATGGCACAGAAAACGTCTGAAAATACACACGGTCCCTCTCACTACGAACTCATGCCAGTGAAGACCATCATTGGCTATATATTTGGCTTTATTGCTCTTGTGCTTGTCGGGAACGTCATTTCCAATGACCCGGCACAGGAACTCGTCCTTCTCATCGCAGTGGCCTCTGGATTGGGCGGTTGGATCACCGGTATCCTGTTGTCACCCCGGCCAAGCGAACGGCCCGAATTTGCCAAGATGCGTGCCGCGATCGTGACTTTCGCAAGCGGCTATGGCTTGGCAAAGCTGGATATCGTCATCCAGATGCTGCTAAGCCCCGAGAATTTCACCGATATGAATTTCTTACGTCGCCTGCTGATTGCCATCATCATGGTCCTGCTGGGCTTTCTGTTTACCTTCATTGGCCGCCGTTCCGGCAGATTGCGCAAACCACGCGGCGAAACCCAGAAAACTGCCTAGCCGAGCAACCGGCCTCAGGTATCATCAGCACCGCAAGCCTGATCACTAACGACTGATCGTCCGTCGCCCCCGCGCAGGGGGCGACATTCGGCGTGTCCGGATCAAAGGTCCTCTCCAACAAACGGGGAAACGGGACATCAGGCGACACTCGCCCAAAAAATGTGCCCGGTACGGCACAGCGTATTGCCAGACCGGCGTCGAAATGCTTTGGGGACCCCGCGAACAGGGAGAATTATCATGAGTATCCGCGCCAGCCTTGCCCCATTGGCCTTACTTGCGCTAGCCGCATGCGACATCCAGACCACCCCGCCCCTGCCCGAAGGCGTGGCGGCCATGGCCGCCCCCTATCAGGACCTGCAAACCGCCGTCCTGCTGCCCGAGGATAACTGCTACTGGTACAGCCACGCAGGACCGGTCGAAACCACCCTGCTGCCGCTTAGAACAACCCAAGGGCGGCCGATCTGCCTGCAAGCCGCCGAAACCGCCCCCGCGACCCAGTAACCCGGGTCAGCTGCGGGCGGTAATCGCATCCTCGGCAGGATACAGGATCGCCGACGATCCGGTCTCAACCTGATCATAAAGCCCGATGATATGGGCCATTACCATGCGCACGCAGCCGGAACTGGCGCGGCCACCGATGGACCGGGGCGACGGGGTGCCATGGATACGCAGATACGTGTCACGGCGACCCACATAAAGATACAGCGCGCGTGATCCCAGCGGATTGCTCGGGCCGCCATCCATACCATCCTTGAACCGCTCGAAAGAGCCCGGATCGCGCTCGATCATCGCATCGGTCGGGCGCCATGTGGGCCAGCGGGCCTTGCGGCGGATCGTATAGGTACCCGGTTCGTACAGTTTGCCGGTGGCAATCGCCACGCCATAGCGCATCGCGGTGCCATCAGCGCGGATGTGATAAAGATAGCGGGCTATCGCATCGACATGGATATCACCGGGGCGCAGGTTCGGGTTCGCCTCAACGATGGTGGGCAGAAACCGAGGGTGAAAACCCCAGGGGTTCGACGTGAACGGATCATAGTCGCGCGGCGTGACGCGGCGGTCCCATCCGGGCCAACGTGACGGGGGCGATACCGGCGGGCGCGGCGGCACAACCTCTTCGACCGGGGACAGCACGGCGTCGGTCTCGACCTCCTGAGCCAGTGCGGCACCTGCGATGGGTGGCGAAAACAACGCCGCCGTTGTCATGATGAAATGACGTCTGCTTAACATGGTCCGGCCTCTCCGCCCTCAATCAACAGCAAAAACAAGAAATTTCGGGTTAGGCGAAAAACAGCCTTACGGCAAGGGGAGTGACGGTTCAGGCGGCTCACATCCCTGTGCGGTGCGGCGATAACGCACCAAAACGGGCACCTCACGCATCTGTGAGCCGTCTTTACCGCTCAATTACCATCGCCAATTCGGATTTCTGCGCAGATGCGCTACAATCTCAAAAACCACGGCCAAAGGGAGACCGCGACATGACTGACAAGCGCACCAACCGGCGCACGCTTCTTGCCACTGCCGGGGCCGTCATGGCCACCGGGCTGTCGGGTCTTATCGTCCCTGCGCAGGCTCAAGGGCTGACCCCCACCACATCCATGCGCGGTGGGTCCAACAATTACCGGCCTGGCGCACCAATCGTTGACCGGATCGGCGGCGGTGGGTTCTGGATGACCGGCACGGTGCGGCGGGCAGGTGATGGTCAACCACTCGAAGGGCAGCGGATCCAGATCTGGGCGCACACGACCGAAGGGCATGAACGCGACCCGCAAAGCCATGGCGCCATATTAACCGACGCCAACGGCATGTTCCGGCTTGAAATGCCGCAGATTGTGCCAGCCTTCGGGCAACCCCACGGGCACCTCGCCTATGACAGTGGGGATTTCGAAACGGTCTTTCTGCGCCCCGTCATGGCAAGCGCCAGCGATACCACACTTCACGCGGATTTCGTGTTGCAACCGGCCTGATCCAGGATGGGGCCGAACCGGGCGACACGCGCGCGGGGCGCTCTGATCTGGGGCGGCCTGATCGCAGCCATGGCTATACCCATCGCCGCCGCCGCCGCCAGCCCTCTGCTGGCATGGCGCGAGCCAGTCTATATTCTGGCAGGCTTTGCCGGGATCATCGGAATGGCTCTGATGTTGCTACAGCCGCTTTTGGCGGGTGGACGCCTGCCGGGGCTGCGGGCCATGCGCGGGCGACAGGTGCATCGCTGGATCGGTGGCATTCTGGTGACCGCGGTAATCATCCATGTGGCCGCCCTCTGGGTTACCAGCCCGCCGGACGTGATCGACGCGCTGCTTCTCGCCTCCCCCACCCCTTTTTCAATCTGGGGTGTGGTCGCCATGTGGGCGATCTTTGCCACCGCTCTTCTCGCAGCGCTCCGACGGCGGCTGTCCCCACGGACATGGCGGCGGGCGCACACCGCGCTGGCACTGGTGATCGTAAGTGGCACCGTGATCCACGCCTTGCTGATCGAAGGAACCATGGAAACCATCACAAAGGCCCTCCTTTGCGCCTTTGTGATGGGTGCGACCATCAAGGTTGTGATCGACCTGAAAACATGGGCACGCCGCCCGCGTTAACCCGCGAACCCGACCACACGGTCCGGTGTGACGCGATACACCTGCGACGCCAGATCATTGGCGCGCATGAACCGGGCAATCGACCCAAACGTCGCCGTTTTCACCTGCGCACCATGGTCCGCCGTGGTCAGCGCCTGCGACGCGGCAGGGGCAAACAGGCGTTGCAACCCGTTCAGGCGCACATTTTGCGGTTCAAAATAGGCCGCGATATTGGCCTTGATCCGGCGGGGATCGCGCGTGTCGTAAAGCGCGGCCATCAACACATCCAGCGTATGCTCGGTACAGTTCTGGAATTGTGACGATCCGGGGTTGGCCAGCACCGAATAGGTCGGATTATGCAGGGCCGCATAGGTGGGGCTGGCGATCACCTCCAGCAGTTTGCGCTGCAATCGGGGGTCAGGAATGATCACCCCCGCATCCAGCACCTGCGCACCCGCAAAGAAATCAGCCGGACTGTCCTGGATCAACTCGCTACGGGTCAGATTTCCCTGCTCCTGATAAAGGTTGTAAACCCGATACCCCATTCCGGTACTGCCATCAGCACGCGTAATCCGGGAATAGACCCAGAAACCCACATGGGTATAGCGAATGCCATCTGGCAGCATGGACGGATCACGACCCACCCGGGCCACAATTGCCACACTGGCCCCGCGTGCGGCCAGATCCTGCTGCACACGGTTGGCGAATGTGGCCACTTCGGCCACGGGCAATAGCGACTTGCCCGCCGCACTGCTGCCTGCACCTGCCTGCAAGGGCAGACATGCGACCAGCATCAGCATGATCAGCGATATCAAACGTTTCATGATCTCACTCCTGATCAGTTCAGCCGCGGCGGACCATCGGGGGTCACACAGTCCGGCTGTCGCGGCGTTGTCCCGCAGGTGGCAGGCGGACGTGCGCCAATACCGGCCTCAAACACCTCAACCCCTGCATTCAATGACCCGGTGCCCACCTCTTCAATCGCGGCACCTGTGACGGCCAGAACCGACCCTGCCGCCATCACCGGCACCGCGCTGACCGTCGCCGCACCAGAGGCGACGGCGCTGACCCCATGGCCCGTGGCCTGCGCACTGTGATCGGCGGATTGGGTGGCGTGTTGAACACTGGGGCTCGCACAGGCACCAACAAGGAAAAGGGCCGCAAACCCGGCTGTAAGCTCTACAAATCGCATGACATCTCTCCATTCATGAACAATGCTCACGTTCGTAGATCGCCACTTCACATCGGTCAACCAATTAATGAACTACGTTCACAAATGGTAGGGAAAACCCGACCAAAGTATGAAGATCATCTTCACCTTTTAACCGCACGCCGCATTAATCGGCCCAACCGTGCGGTGGGGTCCGACGAAACGCCGACGCAATGCCGACGCATCGCCGACAGGCCAAATCGCCTTGCCGCCTTGCGTTAACTGATGATTCGCGGGGTCTCGCGCGCCGACCACAGCGCGCACCCCACCGAACGTTGCGTCCGTCACAGCGGCAACGCCACCGTCGACTTGATCTCTTCCATGGACAAAAGCGCGGTAACGTTATGCACCTTCACCTCTGAAATCAGCGCTTGATAAAAGGTGTCATAGGCCCGCGCATTCTGCACCCGCACCTTCAGGATATAATCGATATCCCCCGCCAGCCGATGCGCCTCCTGCACTTCCGGTCGTGATTTCAATGCCTTAAGGAACCGTCCTTGCCAGTCCGCATCATGCTCCGACGTGCGGATCAGAACGAAAAAACACGCCTCGAACCCCAACGCCTCGGCATCCAGCAAAACGGTCTGCTGCCCAATGATCCCGGCCTCGCGCATCTTGCGAATCCGGTTCCATACAGGGGTCTTGGACGACCCGATATTCTTGGCAATTTCGTCCAGCGACTGCGCCGCATCCGCCTGTAAAGCCGCCAAAATCTTCCGATCCGTCGCATCAATCCGCACCGACATTCTCAATTCTCCATTTTGGCAGGACAGACGGTCCAAATTCATCTCGACTTGGAACAAGCGTCCTTAACTACCTTCTAGGGGAGGCAAATAGCAGAACGATATTCTATATTGAACCCAAGAAATTCGAGGGTCATCATGAAGCACTTCCCCATCTTCCTCGCCGTCGCAGGCCGCCGCATCGTCGTCTCAGGCGGTGGTGACGCCGCCATGGCCAAGCTGCGGCTTCTGATGAAAACAGAGGCGCATCTGACTGTAATTGCTTCCGAAATCGCCCCCGATATCCAGAAATGGGCGGCGCAAGACAAGCTGACAATCATCAATCGCGCCATGGAACCCGGGGACGCGCTCTGCGCTGCCCTGTTCTATGCCGCCAACGAAGATGACGCCGAAGACGCGCGCGCCGCCGCCATCGCCAACGCCGAAGGTGTGCTCGTAAATATCGTTGATAATCTGGCAGATAGCCAGTTCATCACCCCCGCCATCGTGGACCGCGACCCGGTCACCGTCGCCATCGGCACCGAAGGCGCGGCACCGGTCCTTGCCCGCACGATCAAGGCCGATCTGGAAGAACGGCTGCCCACCTCGCTCGGCATCCTCGCCCGCATCGGCAAAACCTTCCGCCACGCCGCCGATGTGCTGCCCATGGGCCGCAAACGGCGCGATTTCTGGTCTGCCTTCTATTTCAATACCGGCCCCAAAGCCATTGAAGACGCTGGCGAAAACGGCGTGCTCCCCGCACTCGAAACCCTGCTCGACACCCACATCATGACCAAGGCGCGGGAAGGCCATGTCGACCTTGTCGGCGCTGGCCCCGGCGATCCGGAACTGCTCACGCTCAAGGCGCGCAACGCGCTCGACACCGCCGATGTAGTAATCCACGACCGGCTGGTCACCCCCGAAATCCTCGAACTCGCCCGGCGCGAGGCGATCATCATCGACGCCGGCAAAACCGGCTTCGGCCCGTCGATGAAGCAGGAAGATATCGACGCCCTAATCGTGCAGCACGCCCAGGACGGCCACCATGTGGTCCGGCTGAAGGCGGGCGATCCAACTATCTTCGGGCGGCTTGACGAAGAAATCGAAGCCCTTGAAAACGCGGGCATTTCCTATCGGATTATCCCCGGCATCACCGCCGCCTCCGCCGCTGTCGCCAATATCGGGCAAAGCCTGACCCGGCGGCAGCGCAACTCCTCCGTCCGCCTGATCACCGGGCATGACACCAAAGGCTATGCCGATCACGACTGGCGTGCGCTGGCGCGGGCCGGTGAGGTTGCGGCGATCTACATGGGCAAGAAATCCGCCCGTTTCATCCAGGGCCGCCTGCTGATGCACGGCGCCGATCCCGCCACCCCCGTGACCATCATCGAAAATGTCAGTCGGCCCGACCAGCGCATCATCGCAACGACATTGGCCGAGATGGAACCGACCATGACCAACGCGAACCTGACCGGCCCCGCCATCACATTCTACGGCCTCGCCCCGCGCGACGCACAGGCCAACGCTTTGAAACTAAGGGAGTTTGCATAATGGCACGAAGCTTCACACCCAAAGTCGTCACCGCCAACGCCCTGCTGGAAGGTGACGCCGTTTGGCTGACCGAGGACAACAGCTGGACCCGCGACATCCACGAGGCCGAACTGATCACCGACGAGGCCCACGGTGACTTGCGCCTGCTCGAAGCGATGGCGCATGCCGACCTGATCGCCGGCGCCTATCTAGCCGACGCCAAGGAAGGCCCGGACGGCCCCGAACCCACCCATTTCCGCGAGGCGTTCCGCACGCGCGGCCCCTCCAACTATTTCCACGGCAAACAGGCAGAGTGACCCCCAAGACTTTTCGAAAAGTCTTGGCAAAATCCTTCAAAGGATTTTGCGGCGAAAGGAAAAAAGATGTACCAATACAATGACTTCGATGAGGCTTTCGTGCGCGCCCGCGTGGCCCAATTCCGTGGCCAGGTCGAACGCCGCATCGATGGATCGCTGACCGAGGATGAATTCAAGCCCCTCCGCCTGATGAACGGGCTTTACCTGCAACTGCACGCCTACATGCTGCGCGTCGCCGTCCCCTACGGCACGCTGAACAGCGCCCAGATGCGCCAACTGGCCTATATCGCCGACCGCTGGGACAAGGGTTATGGCCATTTCACGACCCGCCAGAACATCCAGTATAACTGGCCGAAACTGCAAGACGTGCCCGATATGCTCGACGCGCTCGCCGATGTGGGCATGCACGCGATCCAGACCTCCGGCAACACGATCCGCAACGTGACCGCCGACCATTTCGCCGGTGCGGCGTCCGATGAAATCGAAGACCCACGCCCTATCGCGGAACTGCTGCGCCAGTGGTCCACCGACCACCCGGAATTTCAGTTCCTGCCGCGCAAGTTCAAGATCGCCGTGACCGGGGCCGAAGAGGACCGCGCCGTCACCCGCGCCCACGATATCGGCCTGCGCATGGTCCGCAACGCCGCTGGCGAACCGGGGTTCGAAGTCATCGTCGGTGGCGGTCTTGGCCGCACCCCCATGGTGGGCAAGGTCCTGCGGGATTTCCTGCCAAAGGCGGACCTGCTGCCTTATGTCGAGGCGATTGTCAGCGTCTACAATCTGCTGGGCCGCCGCGACAACAAATACAAGGCACGGATCAAGATCACGGTCCACGAAAACGGCCTGGAAAAAATCCAGCAACTGGTCGAGGATCGGTTTACAGCCATCCGCGCCGGCTTCTCCGGCCACGATCAAGCACTGCTGGCCCAGATCGAAACCGCCTTCGCCCCACCTGCCTTTGTGACCAAATCCACTGACGGTTACGAGGCCGCGCGCCTCGCCAACCCCGCCTTCCGGTCATGGACCGACACGAACCTCGCCGAGCACAAGGCCCACGGCTACGCCATCGTCTCGATCAGCATCAAGAAACACGGGTCTACCCCCGGCGATGCGACATCCGACCAGATGCGCATCATGGCGGACCTTGCCGAAACCTATGGCCACAACGAATTGCGGATCAGCCACGAACAGAACGTGATCCTGCCACATGTGCATAAATCCGACCTGCCAGCGGTCTATCAGGCGCTGCGCGCGGCCGATCTTGCCACTGCCAATATCGGGCTGGCCTCTGACATCATCGCCTGCCCCGGCATGGATTACTGCGCGCTGGCCACGGCCCGCTCGATCCCCATCGCACAGGAAATCGCAACGCGGTTCGATGAGCTGAAGATCGAACACGATATCGGCCAGCTGAAAATCAAGATCTCCGGATGCATCAACGCCTGCGGGCACCATCATGTGGGTCATATCGGCATCCTCGGCCTCGACCGGGCGGGCGTCGAAAACTACCAGATCACGCTGGGCGGTGACGGCACCGAAACCACCACCATCGGCGAACGCGCCGGCCCCGGCTTCAGCGCTGATGAGATCGTGCCCGCCATTGAAAGGCTGGTCACGGGCTACATGGACCTGCGTGCGGACGAAAACGAAACCTTCCTTCAGGCCTATCGCCGTCTCGGCATGGAGCCGTTCAAAGCCATCCTTTATCCAGTCGAGGACAAAGCCAATGCCGCTTAAAGAGCTCGCCGAACGTCGCAACATCCTGCACCGGAAATCCGACGCCCAGACCATCCTGCGCCACGCGCTTGACGATGTGCAGATCGGGCCGATTGCGCTGGTGTCATCCTTTGGCGCCGAAAGCGTCGTGCTGCTGCACATGGTGGCCCAGATCGACCCCGCGACACCGGTGATCTTTCTGGACACCGAAATGCTGTTCCCCGAAACCCTGACCTACCAGCGCGAGGTCAGCGAACAGCTTGGCCTGACCGATCTGCGGGTGATCACCCCCGACAGAAACGCGGTGCTGGTCGAGGACGTGGACGGCATCCTGCATCAGGCCGATACCGACGCTTGCTGCGACCTGCGCAAGACACGGCCACTGGAAAACGCGCTGCGCGATTTCGGCGGCTGGATCACCGGGCGCAAGCGGTTCCAGGGTGGGCAGCGCGCAGCCCTCCCGCTGTTCGAAAAGGAAGGCCGCAAGATCAAGATCAACCCGCTTGCCGACTGGACCCCGCAAGACATCTCCACCTACATGGATCAGCACGCTCTGCCCCGGCATCCGCTGGTCGCCCAAGGTTATCCCTCCATCGGCTGCATGCCCTGCACCACACGCGTTAGCGCGCATGAGGACCCCCGGGCCGGCCGCTGGCGCGACAGCGATAAAACCGAATGCGGAATTCACTTTGAAGACGGCAAGGCCGTCAGACCGGGAAAAGCAGCATGAGTGTGATTGTAAACGATAGCGGCTTTGTCGCGGATGATTTCGCATGCGGGTTCGTCGCCCATGATGCTGCCGCTGCAAATGACTGCGACTACGGCATCGACCTGCCGTCCGATACAGCGCCCGAGGCGCTGGCTGGGTTGAATAACGCACCCATGATCCGGATCGACTTTCCGTCATCCGCCGACGGGCGCGGCTTCACCCTCGCCGCCATGCTGCGGCGCGCGGGCTACAAGGGACGGCTGCGCGCGCGCGGCCATGTCCTTGCCGATCAATACGCGATGGCACGCCGCTCCGGCTTTGATGAGGTCGAAATCGACAATGCCCTCGCCGCCCGCCAGCCCGAAGATCAATGGCTGGCCCGCGCCGACTGGCAAAACCACAACTATCAGGCCCGCCTGCGCGGCTAGGACCAAAGCACCCTTTCCCTGATCCAGATCAACGACTAAGACGGAGGGCGGCCGCAAAACGGCTGCCATGACACATATGACCGAGCAGAGACCTGTGACCCTAGACACCGCCAAAGCCGTCCCCACCCTGCCCGATGCGCAGACGGTCACGGACGTACAACACTACACCGACCGGCTGTTCAGCTTCCGCTGCACCCGCCCCGCCAGCTTGCGGTTCCGGTCGGGCGAATTCGTGATGATCGGCCTGATGGGCGACCCGCACCCCGAAACCGGCAAGCAGAAACCGCTGCTGCGCGCCTATTCCATCGCCTCGCCTTCATGGGACGAAGAACTGGAATTCTACTCCATCAAGGTGCAGGATGGCCCGCTGACCTCCAAACTCCAGCACATCAAACCCGGCGATGAAATCATCCTGCGGCCCAAACCGGTTGGCACTCTGGTCCACGACGCGCTCCTGCCCGGCAAACGGCTCTGGTTCTTTGCCACCGGCACCGGCTTTGCACCTTTTGCCTCGCTCCTGCGCGAACCACAAACCTATGAAGACTATGATGAAATCATCATCACCCATACCTGCCGCGAAGTGGGCGAACTGACCTATGGGCGCGACCTGATCGAAGCGCTGAAAACCGACGAATTGCTGAATGACGTCATCGGCGAAGGCTTCTGGAAAAAGATCAAATACTACCCAACCACGACCCGGGAAGAGAGCCCCAAGATGGGGCGGATCACCGATCTGATGCGGTCCGGCGAAGTATTCACCGATCTCGGCCTGCCGCCCCTGTCACCCGAAACCGACAGGGCGATGATCTGCGGCAACCTGGCGTTCAATCTGGAACTGAAAGACATGCTCGAAGAATACGGGCTCGTCGAAGGGGCCAATTCAAATCCACAGCATTACGTGGTTGAAAAAGCGTTCCTCGACTAAAACGCATCCAAGAGAAATGAAAAGGGCCGCGCCATGATGGACGCGGCCCTTTTTCTGTTTGGCAGCTGCGGGGTTCAGAGCCCCAGCACAGCCTGAATGTTCTGCAATACCGGCTCCAGCAAGGCAGGATTATCCTGCGCTGCATTCAGCGCGTTACCCAAGGTGGTTTTTTCCAGGGTCGAGATGTCAGCGCCATCCAGCAGCGTCATGACCTTGTCGATGTCGAAGCCCTCCACGGTCAGCAACTCGCCGGCAATCGCCATCAGGTCCTCACCTGCAGCAGCGGCGTCCTCCGTGGCCCCTTCAACGGCCTCAGCGGCCTGATCCAGTGCTTCGGTTGCTTCTTCCTGTGCGGCGGCAGCAGCGGCTTCCGCTTCTGCAGCGACCTCAGCGGCGGCGGCTTCTGCAGCGGCAGCTTCTTCGGCAGCAGCAGCGGCCAGCGCTTCGGCTTCCGCTTCAGCGGCAGCGGCGGCCTCTTCTGCGGCGGCAACGGCTTCCGCAGCTGCGGCCTCGGCTTCTGCGGCAGCCTGAGCCTCTGCTTCAGCGGCAGCTTCGGCGGCGGCCTGGGCTTCGGCTTCGGCAGCGGCTTGTGCCTCAATCGCTGCTTGTTCGGCGGCCTGTGTTGCACCCGTCAGCACACCAACAGCCTCGCCCGGACCACGTCCCTCGACAGCATATTGGTATCCAAAAAAGCCGAGCACGGCCAAAACTATTAAGATCGCAATTGCTCTCATTGGTCTCATCCTTCCAAAAGATCGCATTTGGGCCCCCCATGGACCTTGGCGCCGATATGTCAGATGGCCGGGAAAAGGTGAAGGGCGATGCAACCACAAATTGGCTGAAAACCGCACCTTTTGCGGGTTGAAGACGGCAAGGCTCGGGTTTACCTTCACGGCTACGAAACCGAAATGATTCAAGGATAAAGATCATAGGACGCAGACCCCACAACGCGCCGCCACAGCGCGATACTGGCCCCCGGGTAAACGAACGTATTCGCGAAAGCGAAATCCGCCTGATCGGGGCGGACGGCGAAAATGTCGGTGTTGTCACACCGGAACGCGCCATGATGATGGCAGACGAAGCCGGGCTTGACCTGGTAGAGATTTCGCCGAACGCAAAACCGCCGGTCTGCAAGATCATGGACTTTGGCAAGTTCAAATACGAGACACAGAAAAAAGAAGCCGAAGCGCGCAAGAAGCAAAAGATCATCGAGATCAAAGAGGTCAAGTTCCGCCCGAACACCGACCAGCACGATTACGATGTGAAAATGCGCAACGTGTTCAAGTTTCTGGAAAACGGCGACAAGGTGAAGATCACCCTACGCTTCCGTGGCCGCGAAATGGCCCACCAGGAACTGGGTCGGCAATTGCTGGAACGGGTGGCAGAAGACACCAAGGAAACAGGTAAGGTAGAAAACTTCCCCAAGATGGAAGGCCGCCAAATGGTCATGCTCATCGGGCCATTGCCCAAGTAGTTTCCATCACAGAGTTACAAAAGAAAACGGGCACCTTTCGGTGCCCGTTTTTTTGTTCCATCCAGACGGCTTAGCGCAGCAACGACGTGATATTGCGCACCGCCGCGCGGCGGTTTTCACGCTCTGCCCGTAATGTCGGCACTTTCAAAATGCTCTCACCATATCCTTGCGTGATCAGGTTCTCCGGCGGCACGCCGAAATACTCAGTCAGTGCCAGCGCCACGGTCTCGGCCCTGCGGTCCGACAAGGCGAGGTTATACCCGGCATCGCCCACGGCATCGGTGTGTCCTTCGATCAGGAACATCTGACCGGGGTCTTCCTGGATGATATCCACAATTGCGATGCCCAGGCTGGTCAGCTCTTCCGCTTGGCTAGGTTCAATCGCGGCCGACCCGGTGGCGAATGTCACGGTATCCAATTCCACTTGCGGGGCTAAATCGCGAACCTCGCTTATCGTGCGGATCTGACGCAGCGAATAGCTCCGGTCGAACTGCCGGTTCTGGTTGGCCAACAACGCCGCCCGCAACGCAGCGGTGTCACCGCGCGATACATCAACGTCGACCGCTGCCTCTTGCTCGCGAGGTATTTCAGTGACCACAACAGGCGCTGATGCCTGCGTGTCATCGAACAGAACGATCTGGGTACCATCTTCAAGGATCCGCGCACGGCGCAGCACGCGTCCGTCATTGCCGCGTATTGTCACAATCTGCGTGCCATCTTCACGCAAAACACTGGTCCGCGTAGACCCGTCATCAAAGGTGCGTGTCTGAACCTCGGCACCGGGCTGTCGCAACAGCACATCGTCATCCTTCAGCACGACCAGTTCGCCATCGCGTTCCACGATCACCCGGTCGCCGCTGTTGGAAACCACTTCGTCACCATTATTCAGCACCGAACCGACCACAGCCGCACCCAGACCCAACAACAAAGCCTTCTCAAAGTTGCTTAGACCATCATTACCGCTATCACTACCGGCCCGCGCCTCTACCTGGGCTTCACCCGTAGCAGTCGTTTCGAAATCCTGACTGCTGCTGCGCACGTCATCCTGAGTCAGCGTTTCAACCTGAACATCAGCCGTCGTATCCGCGTCCGCATCGGCAGAGGCCGCAGCCGCCGCAGGTGGTTCATCCGCTTCCACCGTTTCAATGGCGATCTCTGCCTCATCGGGGGTTTCATCTGTCACCGTCGGCAGATCAGCGACGGCAGCGGCGTCATCGCCCTCAGGCATACCTTCGGACTCCGGCAATGCTTCATCCTGCGTCGCTTCAACCGCAACATCCGCTTCGGTCGTCGCCTCAGCCTCAGCCTCCGCTGCAACATCGGCCTCCGCCTCAACGGCCACATCAGCGTCCGACGTCTCGGGCGTCTCGGCAACCTCTGGCGCTGTTTCGACCTCGGTCGTCACAGTCTCTTCCGGAGCAGGCTCAGCAGGCTGTTCTTCCGCCACATTCTCTTCCGGTGCGGCCTCTTCCACAGGCACCTCAAGCGTCGCAGTCCCTTCGGTTGTGGTTTCCGCATCCGCTGGTGCCGCAGTCACCTCCGGGGTCTCGACCAGCTCCGCAGGTTCTACAGGACCATCATCAACCTGCGTCGCAATCGCGGTTTCCAATGCAACCTGATCGACAACCACCTCACCATTCTGATCCACGCAAGGAAAGGTCGGCTCCAACAGCGGCTCACCGGCCACGATGTCTGCCGCAGGCTCCAGCCCAACACAGATTTCCAGCGTTTCGGGATCAACATCGGTTTGCTGGGCCAAAACGGGGCTGGTGGCCACCGCAAAACTCAGCACAAGCGATGTTGTTGATTTCAAAGTAGATCTTCGCATGACGTCCTCGCGATTTGATAGCAAGCTCATTGTCTGAGCGTATGTCATCTAACATATGAGGCGTCGTTTGGTTCCGCCCGGCCAGCAGCCGGGCGAAACCATGCGCAGGGCTCAGCCGGAAGCCGCCACCGCGCGTTTTGTCATCACCTTGACCAGATGGGCACGATACTCCGATGTCCCGTGCAGGTCCGAAATCATGCCATCCGCCGACACCGAAAGGCCATCAACAGCACCGCCGTCGAAATTGCCTGACAGGGCCTCTTCGGCTTCCGTCCAGCGGAACACGCCTTCCTCTGACGCGCCGGTCACGGCAACGCGGACGCCATCGGCATATTTCGCTACAAACACCCCAACGAGCGCAAAGCGTGACGCAGGCTGCAGGAACTTCTGATAGTTCGCCTTTTCCGGCACCGGGAAACGCACCTCAGTAATCACCTCGCCTTCGTCCAGCGCCGTTGTGAACATCCCCTCGAAATAGTCATCCGCCACGATTTCACGGCTGTTGGTGATGATCGTGGCTCCTGATCCAAGAGCGGCTGCAGGATAACAGGCTGACGGGTCGTTATTGGCGAGCGAGCCGCCAATTGTGCCCCGATTGCGCACCGCAGGATCACCGATATGGCTCGCCAGATCAGCCAGCGCCGGATAATGCGCAGTCGCCTCTTTGGACACGGTTGCATGGGTGGTCGCCCCACCAATGCAAACCTCACCCCCATCGCCAAGACACACGCCCTTCATCTCACCGATATCAGTCAGACTGACGAGCTTGGACGGCATTGCCAGCCGCTGCTTCAGCGTTGGGATCAGGGTCTGCCCGCCTCCCAGCGCCTGCGCATCCTCGCCTCTTAACGCATTGACCGCATCCGCAATCGTGGAGGGCCGTTCAATTTCAAAAGCATACATGAGCGTTCTCCCTTACGCGTTGTTCATTGCATTCCAGACGCGGGATGGCGTCAGGGGCATATCGATATGAGCGACGTTCTTGCCACCCGATTGCAGGGCATCGATGACGGCGTTGACGACCGATGGTGGCGATCCAATCGCCCCTGCCTCGCCGCAGCCTTTCACGCCCAGCGGGTTGTGCGTGCATGGCGTCTGGCAGGAATGGTCCACACTGTAAAACGGCAGATCATCCGCACGCGGCATGGTGTAATCCATATAAGATGCGCTTAGTAGTTGCCCGTTCTCATCATACGCGCAGTTCTCCAGCAGCGCCTGCCCGATCCCCTGGGCAATCCCGCCATGCACCTGCCCTGACACAATCATCGGGTTGATGATATTGCCGAAGTCATCCGCAGCACTGAACCGTTCGATGGTCACCTTGCCGGTATCGGGGTCCACCTCGACCTCGCAGGCATAGGCCCCCGCAGGATAGGTAAAGTTGGCGGGATCATAAAACGCCGTCTCTTCCAGACCCGGCTCGATATCCTCCAGCGGATAGTTATGCGGGACGTAGGCGGCAAGGGTCACGTCACCCCACGCCACGGATTTATCCGTGCCAGCAACACTGAATTGGCCGTCCTTCAATTCGATATCCGCGTCAGAGGCTTCCAGCAGATGTGCCGCAATCTTCTTGGCCTTATTGATCACCTTCTCGGCGGCCCGCACCATGGCGGAACCACAGACAGCCAGCGAACGCGACCCGTATGTGCCCATCCCGAACGGGATCTTGGACGTATCGCCATGGACAATGTCGATCTGATCCTCGGGGATTCCGATCATCTCGGAAATCACCTGCGGGAACGATGTTTCATGGCCCTGCCCGTGGCTATGGGCACCGACCATGACGCTGATCGACCCGGTGGCATTCACCCGGACGGTCGCGGCGTCATAAAGCCCGGCCCGCGCACCCAACTGCCCGACAAGGTTTGACGGCGCGATGCCGCAAGCCTCAATATAGCAGTTCACACCAAGACCGCGCAGCTTGCCGTTCTTTTCGCTTTCGGCGCGACGGGCGGCGAAACCACCCATATCGGCGATCTCTTCCAGCTTGGCCATCGTCGCTTCGTAATCGCCGGTGTCATATTCTACGGCCACCGGGGTGGCATAGGGAAACTCCGTGACAAAGTTCTGACGGCGCAGCGCAATCGGATCAACACCGCGTTCACGCGCGGCCATGTCAATCACCCGTTCCAGCTGGAACGTGGCCTCCGGGCGCCCCGCACCGCGATAGGCATCGACAGGCACGGTATTGGTGAACACCGCCTTCACATTCACATAGATCAGGGGGGTCTTGTAGTTCCCCGCCATCAGCGTGCCATGCAGCCATGTGGGAACCGACGGGGCAAAGGTGGACAGATAAGCCCCCATATTGGCGTAGGTTTCGGTGCGGATGGCGGTAAAGTTGTTATCCGCATCCATCGCCAGTTCGATCTTGGTGACATGGTCGCGACCATGGGCGTCAGACATGAACGCCTCTGACCGGGTCGATGTCCATTTGACCGGACGGTTCACCGCCTTGGCGGCAAAGGTGCAGAACGCTTCCTCGGCATAATGGAAAATCTTGGTGCCGAAACCGCCGCCAACATCAGGAGCAACAACGCGTAGCTTGTGCTCCGGAATGCCCAGCACGAACGCACCCATCAGCAGGCGGATCACATGTGGGTTCTGGCTGGTGGTGTGCAGCGTGTGCATATCGTCAGAGCGGGAGTATTCCCCCACCGCCACACGCGGCTCCATCGGATTGGCCACCAGACGGTTGTTGACCAGTTCAAGCGTCGTGACATGGGCGGCGTTCTTGATCGCCTCATCCACGGCATCCTTGTTTTCCTCAACAAAGCCCCAGTCGTAACAAAGGTTGCTGGTCAGGTCGTCATGTACCTTGGTGGTGCCATCAGCGACGGCGGTTTTCATATCCACCACCGCTGGCAGTTCGGTCAGGTTCAGACCGATCGCCTCGGCGGCATCACGGGCCTGGGCAAGGCTTTCGGCCACCACGGCCGCGACAATCTCGCCCACATGGCGGATCTTGCCATGCGCAATGATGGGATGCTTGGGTTCCTGCATCGGTTCGCCATGCTTGTCAGTGACCTGCCAACCGCAGGGCAAACCGCCCACTGGCTCAAAATCGGCCCCCGTAAAGATGCGCAAGACACCGGGCATCTTTTCGGCATCTGCCAGGTCAATGCCGTTGATCGTAGCATGGGCCACATCTGCGCGCAGAAAGTGCACATGGGCCTGACCGTAAATATTGATATCGTCCGTATAATTACCGGCACCTGTCAGAAACCGCAGGTCCTCGCGCCGCTTCGTGCTGGCGCCAATTCCACTATCTTTTGGCATTTCATTCCTCCCTCTCGGGGGACAATTTTTCTCGAAAAATTGTAAACCCCCAAATTTTCTAGAAAATTTGGTTACTCCGCAGCGATGGCCGCCACATCCTGACCGGATGCCGCCATGATCGCCTTGACAATATTGTGGTAGCCGGTACAGCGGCAGATATTGCCCTCCAGATACTCCCGTATCTCGCCCTCGGTCGGCTTGGGATTATCTTTCAGCAGAGCCGCAGCGGACATCACCATCCCCGGGGTGCAGAAGCCGCATTGCAAGCCGTGGTGATCCTGGAACGCCTGCTGAATGACGGACAGCGATCCGTCGGCATTGGCCTGCCCTTCGATGGTGGCCACATCAGCGCCGTCAGCTTCAGCCGCGAACATCGCGCAGGCCTTCACGGCCTCACCATTCACATGGACCACGCAGGCCCCGCATTGCGACGTATCGCAGCCCACATGGGTGCCGGTCAGGCGCAGATCATTGCGCAGAAAGTCGACCAGCAATGTGCGGCCTTCCACATCGCCAGACACGGACTTGCCGTTCACGGTCATTGTTACCGATGTCATCATTTCCTCCCGATATCATCTTTGCTTTGGACCAAGTTAAGCACGCCGATGCATTCAAGAGAACAGGTAAACTGGCCTCAACCCGCCTACAGACCACCGACCTTAGTCTATGTCGGCGCGTGGTTTAGGGCGGGTCGGGATTTCCTTGAGCAAACCACCGACCCCCATTTCGGCAAAATCCGCAGGTGTCAGATCAACACCACAAATCACCCGCTCCAGTACCCAATCGGCCCCATTCAACGCGGGCGAGCGGGCACATCCGGGCAGGCCGATCACCGGTTTCTCACCCAGTTTTCCAAGGAATAGCAGATTGCCCGGATCAACGGGCATGCCGAACTGTGTGACCGTGCCACCGGCCTGCCGCACGGCTTCTGGGCCTATGTCATGCGGGTCCGATGTGGCCGAAGCGGTCAGGATAAACACGACATCCCCTTGTGCCGCCTTCAGTGCGCCGGACAGGTTGGGCACGTCATGATCTGTCATGACCCGGTCATCCAACGCCATCTGTAACCGGTCCAACCGCCCCTGCATCGCCGCGCGTCCCCTGGGCGATGGTGCCACATCTGTCTGCGTCTCAATCAGTGTGGCGGTGCGATATCGGGGCTTTAGCACACCGATGGCTTCGCGACCGGCTTCTGCTGCCTTGGCAACATCCTCACCCGGCACCCCGTAGGAAATGATCTTGACCGTTGCGACCATCGTTCCCTGATCGAGCCGATGATATTGCGGCACCGTGGCAACCGTGATCATCGGATTGACCGCATTAAAGGCCGCTATCGCCGCCACATCAATCAGCGCAATCCCCGGCCCTTCGGCAAAGATGTTCACGCGACCCGTGGCCGCGTTGCTCAGCCGCATGCCATCGCGCGCGAGTGCGGCGGCCAGTTTCGCGGCGGCGCTATCCTCGTCCAAATCGCCGGGTTCAAGCCGGGCCACAGTCACGCGCTGATGCCCGCAATCAGACAGCCGACCGATATCGGCAGATGTCAAAAAATGCCCTTTGCGCAGCCGTCCGCCTTTCAGCGCGAGCGAATGGGCCAGCACGGCCCCCTCAGCCTCGGCAACCGGAACTGCACCGAATTTCATACCGCTTTCCGCAAGGCCTGCGTCACCTCAGCTATAATGCTGACGGCAATCTCGGCAGGCTGCCGGCCGCCAAGGTCCAGGCCGACAGGGGCATGAATGCGCGCGATATCATCCGGCGAAAACTCAGCCTCTTCCAACCGGGCCACCCGTTTGGCATGAGTGCGGGTCGAGCCAAGACAACCCAGATAAAACACATCCGACCCAAGGGCGGCGATGATCGCCGGATCATCCAGCTTCGGATCATGGGTTAGCGTCACCACGGCGGTGCGAGCATCAGGTTTCAGCGCTGCCATCGCCTCATCCGGCCAGTCATCCATGATCACCTCACCGGGAAAGCGGGCCTCCGATCCAAAGGCCCCGCGCGGATCAATCAGCGTCGGGGCGTAGCCGCAGGCACGGGCCATGGTGACCAGATGCTGCGCGATATGCACGGCCCCCACGATGATCATGCGCAAGGGCGGGTTGTGGATGGCGACAAAGGTTTTGCCATCTTCCTCCACCCCTGACCGATCGAGGCGAAAGCGGTCGGGATAGGCGGATTGGGCCGCCAATCTGGGGCGACCGGCCTCCAGATCAGTCACATAGGCGACGGGTTCCGCTCGCCCGCGCGCATCAACAAGCCGCTCCAGCACTTCGACAGGCAAGGCAGACCCGACAGGCTCCACCAGCACCTTGATTTCACCACCGCAGGCCAATCCCACGGCAAACGCCTCATCATCGCTGACCCCGAATTCCAGCACGCGCGGCTTGCCATCCTCCAACGCCTCCAGCGCCTCTGTGATCACCGCCCCTTCGACGCAACCGCCAGACACCGACCCTTCCATCGCGCCATCGGCGTCAATCACCAACTGGCTGCCGACGGCGCGCGGGGCCGATCCCCAGGTCTGCACGACCGTCGCGACCGCCACACCGCGCCCGGCGCGATGCCATTCCAATGCCAATCCAGGAAGATCGATGATATCTGTCATGGTGTCTGCACAATCCTTGTCAGAAAACAATTGTTCCGGGCCGAGCGCACATCAACATAAGCCACCCCGTCCCGTTCGAAAAGCCGGGTCGCATATGTGGCGATATCCGCCTTTGGCGTGATCTGCCCGGTGCCATAGATGATCCGATCCCTCGCGTCATAGGCTTTCACCAGATAATCCGGCGATGTTTTCAGGATCGGCGGTGCATCCTGACCATCGTAAGGGGCGCAGTCATCGGCACAAAAGAAGACCGGGCCGGTTTCGGCATAAGGCTGCAAGGCCGCAAATGGGCGCGCGGCACAGATCAGCATCTCTGCATCCTTGGGCACATTGTGCAAACAGCAGCGGCATGGCGTGCCAACGCCAGAGGAAATCGCCCGTTCCGCCGGGTTGCCGTAAACATCCGGACCCCCTGCGCGCAGTTTTGCGATTTCTGCGACATCATAAGGCAAATAAGTCAAAGTCATTATGTTCTCCTTGGTTGATGATGGGCAGCTAAGCGCCCGGCAACCAACCAATCGACCCGAAACCTGCGCATCCATTAACCGCGCATCATCGCCATCAAGCGCGCCTTCTGACCGCTGTCATCAGGCCGCGACAAGGCCTGCGCCAACCCCTCTAGGGAGGCAATGTTATGTCCGGCCCGAAAGCTCGAACAATGCGGCAGCATCTGCATGATCCCCTTGGCCTTCGGCGCAAACCCTTCCCACCGCAACAGCGGGTTCAGCCAGATCAACTGGCGAGCCGTCAGGCTCAGCCGCTCCATCTCGCGCCCCAGATCAGCATCCTTGTCCCGGTCCAGCCCGTCGGTGATCAACAGCACCACCGCCCCCTGCCCCATGACCCGGCGCGACCAGTCGCGATTGAAGTCATGCAGACACGCCGCAATCCGCGTGCCGCCTTCCCAATCCTGCGCTTCCGCCCCTGCGGCGGCCAAAGCCGCGTCCACATCCCGCGTCCGCAAATGACGTGTGATATTGGTCAGCCGGGTGCCAAATGTGAACGCATGGACCTGCGCCCAACCCTGTCCTTCACGGTTCGCAACTGAATGCAGGAAATGCAAAACAGCACGCGAATACTGAGCCATTGACCCCGAGATATCGCAAAGCACCACAAGATTGGGGTAGCGCACACGCCGCCGCTTGGTCGCGAAATCCGTCACCTCGCCACCCCGGCGCATCGCCGCACGCATGGTCCCTTGCCAATCCGGCAGATGGCCCGGCAGGCCTTGGGTCCTGCGGCTCTGGATCGGTGGCACAGGCAGACGGAGCGTCGCCAGCATCCGCTTGGCCGCCGCCATTTCCGCCCCGTTCATCTGCTCGAAATCAAGGCTGCGCAGCCGTTCCTCGGTGGAAATCGTGCGCGAGGCGTCAATGGAAATCTCCACCTCCTCGCCCGCATCCTCCGGTGCTGGCAAATCGCGATCATGCCCATCCAAAAGCGCCTCTGCCGCTCGCTTCTCAGCCGCTTGCGCGCGGCGCTCTTCCTGTACCCCGCGCACCATCGGCGTCAGGAACGACATCATCTGTTCCAGATAACGCGGATCGCGCCAATACAGGCGAAAAAGCTGTGCAAACACCTGCCGTTCCTCTGGCTTGGACACAAAACAGGCATGCAATGTCCAGTAAAAATCCGCCCGCTCCGTGAACCCCGCCGCCTGCACCGCCCGGATCGCATCAATTACCCGCCCCGGCCCCACCGCCAGCCCCGCCTTGCGCAACGCCCGTGCAAAATGAGTGATGTTATGGGCCAACTTCGGATCGTCAGGCAGTTCCAGATCGGCAAGTTCAACCATGGCCGAACCGCCGGACCGGGGATTTCACATCCCCGGACCCCTGTGAGGTATTTTTGAACAAAAGAAGCATCAGACGGTTTCGAGTTCGGCCTTCGCCTCATCCAAGATCCGCTTCGCCTCGGACCCTTCCAGTTTCTGGATGTCATCCTGGTATTTCAGGATCGCCCCCAGCGTGTCGGCAATCACCGCTGGCGACAGGTTGATCACGTCGAGGGCCAACAGGCATTTCGCCCAGTCGATCGTCTCGGCCACGCCAGGTTTCTTGAACAGATCCTCGGTCCGCAGTTTCTGCACGAACGCCACAACTTCACGGGACAATGCCTTCGACGCTTCTGGCGCGCGGGCCTGCAAAATCTCCATTTCACGTTCGAAATCGGGGTAATCGACCCAATGATAAAGACAGCGCCGCTTCAACGCATCATGCACCTCGCGAGTCCGGTTTGAGGTCAGGATGACGATTGGCGGCTCCGGCGCCTTCACCGTCCCAAGCTCCGGGATAGTCACCTGAAAATCGGACAATGCCTCAAGCAAGAACGCCTCGAACGGCGCATCGGTCCGGTCCAACTCGTCAATCAGCAGGACCGGCGCACCACCCGGCTGGGGCCGCATCGCCTGCAACAAAGGTCGCTCAATCAGGTATTCCTCGGTGAACAACTCGGTCTTCAGCACATCCCGGTCCGCGCCACCCGAAGCCTCTGCCGCACGGATCGCAATCATCTGCTCGGCAAAATTCCATTCGTAAACGGCCGAGGCCGAATCCAAACCCTCATAACACTGCAACCGGATCAGCCGACGCCCCAGCGCGGCCGCAATCGCCTTGGCAATCTCGGTCTTGCCCGTGCCCGCCTCGCCTTCCAGAAACAGGGGCCGCCCCAGCTTCAGGCTCAGAAACACCACCGTGGCCAATGCCCGCCCGCAGACATAGTCCTGTCCGGCCAGCGCGGCCTGCACCTCATCAATACTGCCAAATGCCATGCAAATCTCCCTTACGGGTCATAGCTGCATCCCGGCGCACGCGCGTCAACCCGTCCATTGCCCCCGCCCGACCAAAGTCATACCCTGCGCCCAAGCAGCGAAAGGATCCAGCCATGAACGAAGCGACCCCCATCAAGACAACAGGTTTCGGCCCAGATCTGGGACCATTCGACTGGGCCGATCCCCTGCGCCTGGAAGATCAGCTGACCGAAGACGAACGGATGCTGCGCGACGCGGCACATACATTTGCGCAGAACACGCTGCAGCCCAAGGTGACGGACGCCTATCGCGAAGCGACCGTCGATCCCGGCATCTTCAAGGAAATGGGCGATGCGGGCCTGCTGGGCATCACCATCCCCGAAGAATATGGCGGGCTGGGGGCTGGATACGTCACCTACGGCCTTGTCGCGCGCGAGATTGAGCGGGTCGATAGCGGCTACCGCTCCATGATGTCGGTGCAATCGTCCTTGGTCATGTATCCGATCCACGCCTACGGCTCTGACGCCCAGCGCCAGAAATACCTGCCCGGCCTTGCCGCAGGAACCCTGATCGGCTGCTTCGGCCTGACCGAGCCGGACGCAGGCAGCGATCCGGCCGGCATGAAGACAACCGCAAAGAAAACGGCGAACGGCTATGTCCTGAACGGCTCCAAGATGTGGATCAGCAACGCGCCCATCGCCGATGTCTTTGTCGTCTGGGCCAAATCCGAAGCGCATGACGGCAAGATCCGCGGCTTCGTGCTCGACAAGGGGACCCCCGGCCTGACCGCGCCCAAAGTTGGCGGCAAACTCAGCTTGCGCGCCTCTGTCACCGGCGAAATCGTGATGGATAATGTAGAGGTCGGCGAAGACGCGCTCCTGCCCGGCGTCCAGGGCCTCAAGGGACCGTTCGGATGCCTCAACCGCGCCCGATACGGGATCGCATGGGGTGTGATGGGCGCGGCAGAGGCGTGCTGGCACGCCGCACGCCAATACGGGCTGGACCGCAAGCAATTCGGCAAACCGCTGGCGCAGACCCAGCTTTTCCAGAAAAAACTCGCCGACATGCAGACCGAAATCGCCCTTGGCACCCAATCCGCCCTGCAGCTTGGGCGCCTGATGGAAGCAGGCAACGCCGCCCCCGAAATGATCAGCCTGATGAAGCGGAACAATTGCGGCAAGGCGCTCGATATCGCCCGCGCGTCCCGCGACATGCATGGGGGCAATGGAATCAGTGAGGATTTCCAAATCATGCGCCACATGGTCAACCTCGAGACGGTAAACACCTATGAAGGCACGCATGACGTGCATGCACTTATTCTCGGGCGTGCACAAACCGGACTACAGGCGTTCTTTTAAGATAAAATCGCGCCAATCATCGGCGGCAATGCGCCAAGTTCTGCCTTAAAGGGCATGTATTTCTCGCTCCAATAACCGGGGATAAACCCGGGAAGGAGCGCGACGATGCAAGACCCACAATTGACGATTGAGACAGAGCTGAAAGAACTGGAACCCAATGCGTGGTTTTCCCAGATCGATGATATCTGCGATGATCTTGGGTTCTTTGAACAGCTGGGTGCCGACCACTTTGCGGGTTTCCTTGAAGCGGGAAACAACCTGCTCGTCACCTTTGAAAACGCCGAAACGATCCGGGCGCACAATGCCGATGCCGAACCGCGCGGTTTTGCCTATGCCCGCCATGACGGCTGGTCACATCTGGCGCTGATGTCAAAAGGGCAAAGCTGGTTTCGCGACCCTGCCATCTATGATTTCTTCGATCGGCTGACCGATGACGGGTTCTTTGACGATTTCGAAACGATCCTGTTTCACGGTGCACATGAAGGCGCATATGCCGCTGCCGCTTTTTCGGTGGCCGCCCCGGGTGCAACCGTCATCGCCCTGCGCCCGCAGGCCACGCTGGACCCCAAAATCACAAGTTGGGACCCCCGCTACAAGGCCCACCGGCAAATCAACTTCAATGACCGCTACGGCTATGCGCCTGACATGATCGACGCGGCGGAAGCAGTGTTCGTGGCCTATGACCCGTCCCAGCATCTGGACACGATCCATGCCATGCTGTTCAAAAACCCCAATGTCACCCTGCTGCCCTGCCCGCTCATGGGCACGCAGCTTGACCGGGCCTTTGACCGGCTGGGCATTCACGACGTGATGATCAAACTGGCGATGGACGGATCGCTGGACGGCAAACGCTTTGCCCAGCTTTTGCGCGCCCGGCGGTATGATCACACCTATGCGCGATCACTGGTGACGCATCTGATGCGCACAAACCACCAACGGCTTGCCGTGATCATCTGCACCTACATGCTGCGGCGCGGTCAGAACGAGTTTTTCAGCAAAACCCTGCAAAGATTGACAGAAACGCAGGCCGCCTAGCTATCACCGTTTCGGGCATCCACGGCCTTCTTGCCGGCCTCGAACAGGCGCGTGCCGAAATAGCCCAGAACACCCCCCAGAATGACCCAGAATGGTGTGCCGCTGTTCAACAGGGCAGCAGCGATGGCCGCGGCCAACATGGCAACCATGAACGCAATCAGGCGTTTCTCGGCTGGTTCAACGGCTATATGCCCTTCCATCGCTTTCACGATGGGGCCCGCAACAGGCGTCTCAAGCTGCGGTGTCAAAAAGCCTGCGACGGCGGCAATAAGAAAGCCAAGCATGGGGTTCTCCGGCTGTTAGATCTGCTCAATGGTTAATATCGGAATGCTGGCACAGAACTGCAAGGGGTCGGGTCCGGCGGCTATGGTCACCGGGCACGCAAAGGTGTAATCGAGCAACATGAGCGAAAAACACCCGACCCGCCTGACCATAAGGCGCCCTGACGATTGGCATTTGCACCTGCGTGACGGCGCCATGCTGCAAGCGGTGCTGCCGGAGACGGCCCGGCATTTCGCCCGCGCGATCATCATGCCAAATCTGGTCCCCCCTGTGGTGACTGCACAACAAGCCAGCGCTTACCGCGACAGAATCATGGCGGCTTTGCCGGATGGCGCGAATTTCACCCCGCTGATGACGCTCTATCTGACCGAAGACACCGATCCGGCCGATGTGGCCCACGCCCATGCCAGCGGGATCGCAACAGCCGTCAAACTCTACCCCGCCGGGGCCACCACAAACTCGGCATCCGGGGTGAAAAACTTTGACAAGGTCCGGCCGGTTCTGGAAACCATGGCCGATATCGGCATGCCGCTTTGCGTGCATGGCGAGGTGACAAACAGCGATATCGACATCTTTGACCGCGAGGCGGTGTTCATCGACAAGGTGTTGAAACCACTGCGGAAAAAGGTGCCCGATCTGCGGGTCGTGATGGAACATGTCACCACCGAGGACGCGGTCGACTATGTGCGCGACAACCACAAGAACCTGGCCGCGACGATCACAACCCACCACCTGATCATCAACCGCAACCACATCCTCGCAGGCGGGATCAAACCGCATTACTACTGCCTGCCCGTCGCCAAGCGTGAGGCGCACCGGGTCGCACTGGTACAGGCCGCCATCTCCGGCGACAAACGGTTCTTCCTGGGGACTGACAGCGCCCCCCATACCGACCCGGCCAAGCTGCAGAGCTGCGGCTGCGCGGGCATCTTCACCGCGCCCAACACGCTGTCCTGCCTCGCCGAAGTATTCGAGGCCGCAGGCAAACTCAAAAAGCTGGAAGCGTTCACCTCGCTCAACGGCCCCGACTTCTACCGGCTGCCCGCAAACGAGGACATGATCACCTTGGGAAAAGGCGATCCGGTGACCTATCCCGCCCAGATCGAAACGGCCGATGGGCCTGTCACGGTCTTCGACCCCGGTTTTGACCTGCATTGGCGGGTTGTCGACTAAAGAGCAGAGAACAAGAATGATCCCCACTTCCTTTCCGACCAAAGATGAAATCGCCCGGCTGACGGCAGGCATGCTGATCGAAGCAGGGGCAATCGACTTCAACGCCAAAGAGCCATTCACCTTTTCTTCGGGCCGAAAGGCACCAACCTATGTGGATTGCAGGCGACTGATCAGCTTTCCCCGTATCCGGACGACGCTGATGGATTTCCTCGCCGCAACCATCATGCGCGAGGGGGGTTTCGAAGCGTTCGACAATATCGCCGGTGGCGAAACGGCTGGCATCCCGTTTGGTGCCTATATCGCGGAGCGGCTCGCCCTGCCGATGACCTATGTGCGCAAGAAACCAAAGGGTTATGGGCGCAACGCACGGATTGAGGGGATCATGACAGAAGGCCAGCGGGTGCTGCTAGTCGAGGACATGACAACCGATGGCGGGTCAAAACTGTCCTTTGTCGACGCGATCCGCGACACCGGCGCCACTTGCAACGCGACCGCCTTGATTTTTTTCTACGACATCTATGAAGGCGTCAGGGAACGACTGGATGAGCACGGCGTGCAACTCATCTCGCTCTGTACCTGGTGGGATGTGCTGGCCGAAGCCAAGGCGCGCAAGGCCTACGACACGGCTACGCTGGACGCGGTCGAGGCTTACCTGAACGACCCTAACGGTTGGCAGCCGACTTAACCAAAGGGTCAAAAAAACTTACACACAGGTCTGTGCACAAACCGTCCCCAGAATCGCCGGTGCAATGCGCATGTCGTGTTTGTTTTGGCGATCACCACAATTTGTGGTAGGACCGACTCCCGATCAAAATTGTCCACAGGGTTATCCCGCTGCCTGTCCACCATCATTTCCAGATGGCCCCGCGCGCAGACCACCTGTTAAGAGGCACGCGGGAAAAGTGAGGTAGGCCAATGAACGAAATTACCGCATTCAATGCGACCGGTGTGGAAGAAGCAGGCGCAGACCTGATGCCGCATTCGATTGAGGCTGAACAGCAGCTTCTGGGCGCGATTCTGACCAATAACGATATCTTTGATCGCGTCGCCTCAATCATCGGCCCCAAGCATTTCTACGACCCTGTCCATGCTCGGATTTTCGAAACCGCAGCGACCCGCATTTCCAAAAATGCGCTGGCATCGCCTGTGACCCTCAAGACCTTCCTCGAAGATGACGAAGGGCTGAAGGAGCTTGGCGGCCCTGCCTATCTCGCCCGCCTTGCAGGTGCCGCCATTTCCGCCTTTGCCGCCCGCGACTACGCCCAGATGATCTATGACCTCGCGGTCCGCCGCGAACTGATCACCGTCGGTCGCGACATCGCCGACAAGGCGGCCAAGGTCGATGTGGACAGCGAACCCAAGGAACAAATCGTCGAAGCCGAACAGGCGCTTTACGCACTCGCTGAACAAGGCACCGCCGAAAGCGGCTTTCAATCCTTCCTGCGTGCGGTCACCGATGCAGTCAACGTCGCCAACGCCGCCTATCAGCGCGATGGCGGTCTTGCGGGGGTGTCCACCGGCCTGGTCGATATGGACAAAAAACTGGGCGGCCTACACAAATCCGACCTTCTGATCCTCGCCGGTCGCCCGTCGATGGGGAAAACCTCGCTGGCCACCAATATCGCCTTCAACATCGCCAAGGCCTACAAGAAAGGCGTGCTACCTGACGGCTCCGAAGGGGCCGTCAATGGCGGTGTCGTCGGTTTCTATTCACTTGAGATGAGCGCCGAGCAGCTCGCCGCCCGGATCCTGTCAGAGGCAGCAGAAGTGCCCAGCGAACAGATCCGGCGCGGCGATATGACCGAAACCGAATTCCGCCGCTTCGTCGACGCAGCCAAATCGCTGGAGGCTTGCCCGCTTTTCATCGACGACACGCCT
This sequence comes from Yoonia sp. SDW83-1, assembly GCF_046762885.1. Lineage (NCBI taxonomy): Bacteria > Pseudomonadati > Pseudomonadota > Alphaproteobacteria > Rhodobacterales > Paracoccaceae > Yoonia > Yoonia sp. SDW83-1. Next base: position 25,254 of record NZ_JBKQXO010000016.1, on the reverse strand, counting down.
GCCCTGCCCATCGCCCAACTTGCGGCCCGGGCCCGGCGGCTAAAACGGACACACGGGCTCGACGTGCTGATCGTCGACTACCTGCAGCTTGTGCGCGGTTCTGGCCGCTCCGAAAACCGCGTTAATGAAATCTCGGAAATCACGATGGGCCTCAAGGCCATCGCCAAGGAACTCAATATCCCTGTCATTGCCCTCTCGCAGCTCTCTCGCCAGGTCGAATCCCGCGAAGACAAACGCCCGCAACTGTCAGACCTGCGCGAATCCGGTTCGATCGAGCAGGACGCCGATGTGGTCATGTTCGTCTACCGCGAGGAATACTATAAAGAGCGGGAGAAACCCGGCGACCACGAGATGGAAAAGGTGGCCCAATGGCAGGAAGAGATGGAGCGTCTGCACGGCAAGGCCGAAGTCGTCATCGGCAAACAGCGCCACGGCCCCATCGGCACGGTCGAACTCAGCTTCGAAGGGCGCTTCACCCGCTTCGGCAACCTTGTGAAACCGTGGCAGCAGGGCGACGACACGCAATTCTGACAGCCCGATCATCCGTCCCCAAACGCCAGGATTCCGCAATAGCCGATGCCCCGTGAAAGCAACCAGACGAACCCTCAGATGACATTGCGCTACGATTTCGACATCGTTGATATTTTTCCCTCGGACGTCTTCGGTGACGCCCGCATCGCTCAGGCACTGGGTGATATCGGCATTGACGGGAATGCGGCTGGCAACAAAAAGGCGTTGTTTCGTGATCAGGCGACCGTTGATGCAATCCTTGCAGGTCCGCCGGCGCTGAGAGACTATTTGGAGGCTAGCGGATTTGGATTTACGACTTATGACAGTGGTGCACCGGCCGGGCGTTACCCGGCCAAGGATGGGCCGATGATCGTTCATGTCGTCGAGCGGTTATCGCAAAACAGATCAGATTTTGACTTCGCGGCCTCACGATCGGGCGAACCGCTGCCAGGCGGTTTCAATTTCGGACACTTCGAGCTGCACCTCGCCAGTATCAAACCCATCGACATGTCGCTCGTAAGAAAATCTGAGCTGGCACGGGACGGCGAACTGCCGCGCTGGCTGGTCATGCTGATATCGGCAGGTGCGGTCGCTCTCGGTGGTTACTATTACTTTTTTGGGTTCGGCCTATAGAGCCTCGAACACGTCGCTTGATGTGGTTGCAGGCGAATAGACTAGCGATTTCAGCACGTGGATAAACGACTATCTGACGGTCTCATGGGCGACGGCTTTCCGGTCCTCGATCCAACTGTAGTTTTAGGGTGTGAAGCCCATCGGAAAGCTGCGGCTCTCCCAGCTCTATGCACCGACACCAACCACCACAAAGAGGATGAGATATTTGAGCGTGACGCCTCTGCGTCACGAATACCAGCGCAAGAACAAATCAGTACGGGCCAACAGGCGATGTAAGCCTGGATTGAAAGGCAGCGGCAGCGTGCCTTCAGTGTCGATTCTCCCCAGTCAATTACTCCCTTGACCTGGAGTCACTCCAATAGGCTACGTAAGAGCCTCAAAGGAGACACCCGATGCGAATCAACGAAGCGTCCGCGCGCTTCGGCAACCTGTTGAAGCCATGGCAACAGGGCGACGACAGCAGCTTCTCATGACATCGCGCTACATCTTCACTGGCGTCGCAAGAAATGGGATCGTCTTTTCGTAAAAGCTGAGCGGCGGTCGTGTATTCAGATCATCATACCATACCGTGCGGGGGTCCACACCATTCTTCAAAAAGAAATACTCGGTAATGAGCTGGGCCTGAGCCTCTACACGCAGATCAAAAAAACCTACCGTACCAGGTTTTTTGAGCATGTAGTTGTAGTCAAGAAAGGACGCGTTTGATCCGTCGTCCTCATGGGCGTTGCATTCCAGATACAACCTTAGATTTGACTTCGTGCCAAAGGCCTCTTTGATCTCGGCCTGGCGCCACATGAAATCGGACAACCGTTCATTCGGAAGCGGTTTCGCGTTGGCGAAAGACAGCGAAGGACCGGCATTGCTTGTCCCAAACGCGCCATTGACATGTGACTGCCGACTTTCGAATTCGTCCAGGGGTCCAACCGTTGTGAGGATGGGATCATAGGCCTCCTGCGACAGATACGACGCCTTGTCAGTAGCAATACGGGCACGCGCCCTGCTTTCGACCCCTATCAGACTATCACGCTTGTTATAAAGTTTTTGCAGAACCGAAGAATGGTACTGACGCAACGCAGCTTTTACAGCCGGTAGCTGGGTCCGTGGGGCCCTTTCCATCTCGTCTTTCAGCTGATCTGACCAATCAAGGATCGCAGCTTCAATTTGCCGTTGAACCATAATCGCGTGTTCGAGCCATGCATCATAAGCTTTCTGTTTGAAATGCGCATCTCGGTCCTTTTGCCCGCTGCAATACGCTGTTTTTTGGAATTGCCACGCATGGGCAACTTCATGAACCAGGGTTCCCTTCTGCTTCATCGTCCCCTTTGAGATGTCGTCGGCATAGTCGCCACCCAGCAGATAAATCATATTTTCGGATTGATATGATCGCGTTCTCTGGGGATCATCAGGATCGGTTTCAAAAATGCGGATCAGGTCATAATTCACAGCGCCATTGAAAACACGTTCGAGCAATTCGCGCTCGGCAATCTTCAGTTTACGGCCAGTGGACTGTTCCGCCATCTATTGCTCCTCAATTCTTTTATGTGACACGGCCAAATGCCCGGTCGTTACAATGATCGGACGCTAGTCAATTATGTATACGCTGGCAACAGACGCATGACTGATCGCACACCCTGATAACTTCGCTTGACCTGGAGTCGCTCCAATAGGCTACGCAAGACCCTCAAAGGAGAGACCCGATGCGAATCAACGAAGCCTCCGCCCGATCCGGCCTGACCCAGGACACCATCCGGTTCTACGAAAAATCCGGTATGCTGCCCCAGATCCGGCGCGACGGCCGTGGCTGGCGGGTGTTCAGCGCCGATGATGTCAACTGGCTCACCACGCTGGAACGGCTGCGCGCCACCGGCATGCCGCTGGATGACATCAAAAGCTTCGCAATTTCGGCCCATGCCCCCGATCAGAACGCACCGGAACAACGGGCGAAACGGCTTGACCTGTTGCAACGGCATGCCGTCACGCTGGCCCACCGCGAGGCTGAACTTCAGGCCTGCAAGCAATTCCTGAACCACAAAATCTCTCTCTACCGCACTTCATTGGAGACGACAAATGGCTGATTTCAAACATATTCCCGCAAAACCCACCCTTGGCCTTGGCTGCTGGGCCATCGGCGGCCCTTTCTTCATGGACGGCCGCGCCGTCGGCTGGGGCGAGATTGACGATAACGTCTCAAATGCGGCCATCGCAGCAGCGCTTGACCATGGAATCGCGCATTTCGACACCGCCCAGGCCTATGGCTGCGGGCATTCAGAAACCGTGCTGGGTGAGGCGCTGAAAAACCATCCCGACGTGGCCATCGCCACCAAGATCGGTCTGGAAATCAACACCGAAACCAAGCAGTTGATTGGCCCCATCAATGACCCCGAGGTGATCCGGCAGACCATCGACGCCTCACGCAAACGGCTGGGCCGCGACCGGATCGACCTTGTTCTGCACCACAACAACGAACTCCCTGTGGAAGAGGCGCAGCCGACCTTCGACATGCTCGCCACGCTTTATGATCAGGGCATCATCGGGGCCTATGGCTGGTCCACGGACTTCCCCGACAGCGCCCGCGCCTTTGCCGACCACCCAGGTTTCACAGCGGTGGAACATGCGATGAATGTCCTGAAACCCGCTAGCCATATCGTGCCCGTCATCGAAGATCTGAACCTGCTCTCCCTGATCCGCTCCCCCCTCGCCATGGGGGTCCTTGGCGGCAAATACGACGCCAAGACGCAATTCAGCAAGGATGAAGTCCGTGGCAGCAACCCCGGCTGGCAGGACTATTTCAAGGACGGCAAGATCACCGATGCCTATCTGGCGCAACTCAACGCCACGCGCGACATCCTCACCTCGGGCGGACGGACGCTCGCCCAAGGGGCGCTCGCCTGGCTCTGGGCGCGCACGCCCAACGCCGTGCCCATCCCTGGCTTCCGCACACCCGAACAGGTCAACGATCTTTGCGGCGCGCTCGCCAAGGGACCGCTGACGCAAGCGCAAATGGAAGAGATCGAAACCATCCTCGACCGGCCAGAAGAAGGGCCGCCAAAAGCGAGTTAGGGTAGGACACGGCCCCAATGTCTGACACAGACATTGGGATCAAATCCTCTTCGAGGATTTGAAGGCAGACTTTCGCCGAAAGTCTGCTTCTACTCCGCCGGTTCCTTCTTCTCCGACTTCAGAAACGGATAGACAAACTGCCGCCAATACCCGCGCGGCACGGTATCGCCCACAACCCCGTAATTCTCCGGCCACTCCGTTTCCGGCAAATGATGCGTCCCGAACAACCAGTCGTAAATCGGGAAATGGCTGGCATAGTTGATATCAATGGCGGCCCGGTCAGATCCGTGGTGCCAGTGGTGAAAGCGCGGGGTGACAAAGAACCGCTCAAGAAAGCCCAGCTTCCAGCCGATATTGGCGTGGATGAAGCTGGAGTAGAAATAGACGATCAGCAGATAGGCCTGAATGGCCGCCGGATCGAACCCAAGGGTAAACATCGGCACCGCCGTCAGGCCACGCAGCACAGCGATCTCCACGAAATGCATGCGGGCGCCCGCCAGCCAATCCATCTTTTTCGTCGAATGATGGATTGCATGAAAGCGCCATAACAAAGGAAACGTATGGAAGGCGCGATGCACCCAGTACTGCACAAAATCCGTGGCCATCATGATGATCACCACCTGCAACCAGAACGGCAGATTGACGATGTAGATACGCACATCATCCAGTGGGATCTGCGCGTTCACATAATTGGACGGGGCCAGCGTGATGAAACCCAGCACCTGCACCAGCATCGAACTAACAAGATAGTAGAACATGTCCTCCTGCCATTCGGCACGGAACACCGTCTGGTCGCCCCGGGCCGGGAAAAACCGCTCCAACGGGACAAAAAGAAACCCGACAACCAGTACGTTGATGATGAAGTAATCAAGGCCGAAATAGAAACTCTGCGGCGCGTCTGACGCGATCTGCGGCTGCGTCGTGGCCATCAGAGATGCGACGACCGACATCGCCAGCGCCGTCCAGCCCAGCGATTTGTGCCGGCTTAAGATCAGGCTGAGCAGCGACAGCGCATATCCCGACAACAACACGAAACGCAGGAAAGCCGTGACAACACCGCTATCCTGAATAAACGCGATTTCGGGATAGGAAAACGTTTCCGGAAACCAGCGCAGCAACACGATCAGAAAGCCTGCAATGGACGCCAACAGTGCCAGCGAACCCGACAGCCAACCACTGCCCAAAGGGCGCTGATCGCGGGGCGTTTCCAACTGCGTGATGACTTTTTTCAGAATACCCAAATCAACCTCGTCAATATCTCGGATGCTCTTAAAGAAGAACATTCCGGCAAGAAGAAGGACTTTCTTAACGAACAGGCACCGAACGCCCCATTAATCCGCAAATTGTGCCAAACTTGCCATACGCAAGTCCGACGTTTGTCCGACGCGATGCCGACAGCCAAAAACGCCGCAAAACAACAGGATTCATAATCATTGCAAGGATATCACTGTTGCGCCCGCAGAAAACGGCGCGCGGCCCGTTAACCTCTTGCCGCCCTGTCCTGCCCCTGCCAAAAGGTGCGCATGAGTACCGGACGCCTGACTATCGACCTTGACGCCGTCGTCGCCAACTGGCGCGCTTTGGACGGCATGACCAATTGCAAGACCGCCGCCGTGGTCAAGGCCGACGGCTATGGTCTGGGCGGGGCCAATGTGGCCAAGGCGCTGTTCAAGGCAGGCGTGCGCCAGTTCTTCGTCGCCGTTGCGGAAGAGGCCGTGGCGATCCGCGAGGAACTGGGAGAAAAGCCAGATATATCAGTGTTTTCCGGGCATATGAAAGGCGACACGGATCTGATCCGCGAGCTGAAACTGACGCCCATGATCAACTCGGTCGATCAGCTGACGCATCATTTCGAAACCCTGCCAGGGCATCCATTCGGCATCCAGCTTGATACCGGCATGAACCGGCTGGGCATGGAAGCACAGGAATGGGCGGCCATCGCTGAACTGGCACTGGCCCAGAACCCCACACTGGTCATGTCACATCTGGCCTGTGCGGACGAACCTGACCATCCGATGAACGCCTACCAGCTTGATAACTTTAAACAATTGACCGACGGGATCAGCGCACCCCGCTCGCTTGCCGCAACCGGCGGCATCCTCCTCGGCCCGAATTATCATTTCGACCTGACCCGCCCCGGCATCGGCCTTTATGGCGGCCTCCCGTTTGAGCAGGCAACACCAACCATCGAACTGGACCTGCCGGTCATTCAGGTTCGCGATGTGGCCGAAGGCGAAGTTGTCGGATACGGCAATAGCTGGCAGGCGGAACGCCCGTCAAAAATCGCAACCGTATCAGGTGGTTACGCTGATGGCATCTTTCGTATGCTGTCAGACAAGGCCACCCTTTACCATGGCGATATCCCCTGCAAACTGGTCGGGCGGGTTTCCATGGACCTGCTGACAATTGACGTAACCGACCTGCCCGAGACACCGACAAAACTGACACTGATCGGCCCGCAACAGAGTGTTGACGATCTGGCAAACCAAGCCAGAACAATCGGTTACGAGGTGCTGACCCAGCTTGGCGCACGCTACAATCGCAAGACCTTTGGCAAATAAGGCGCGCCGCCCTTACATGGCCCTAAGGTTTCATTAAGGGTCCCCATGTTAAATATTCTGCGTATCGCGAACCTCTCGCTACTGATCCTGTTTCCCATCGCGTGGTTTGCCCCATTGATGCGCGCAGGTCTGCTACCGCTCTTTGGTCTGAACGAAATCAGCGTGATCACCGGCATGCAGGCGCTATGGGAAAGTGACGTGGCTCTTGCCCTTCTGGTCACCGCTTTTGCGCTCTTTGCGCCCTATCTCAAAACCATTGGCCTCGCGCTGATCCACTTCAACCTATTGAGACGAAAGGCTTTACCGGCACTCTCCTGGCTCGGCAAACTGGCTATGGCCGATGTCTTCCTCGTCGCGCTCTACATCGTGGTCGTCAAGGGCATTGGCATCGGAAAGGTCGAAACCGCCTGGGGCCTTTACCTTTTCACTGCCTGCATCCTGGCCTCTATCGTGATCTCAACCCTGACCGCCAAAAAGACGTAGGGTGGAGTTCCACCCCACCGCCCTTGCCCTGCCGCCGCAATTGGTCCAAAAGGTGAACATGGCCAAAGATCTTACTTTTTCCTGTAATGAATGCGGCGCAAGTTTTGGCAAATGGTCCGGGCGCTGCGACGGCTGTGGCGCGTGGAATTCGATCACCGAAGACAAGGCGCTGTCGTCCGGCCCCAAAGGCAAAACACTGGGCGGGGCACGCGGGAAAGCCATCACGCTGACCGACCTTGAAACCCAGGAGAAGGAACCACCCCGGACCGAAGCAGGCGTCGGCGAATTGGACCGCGTCTTGGGCGGCGGCCTTGTCAAAGCCTCTGCCCTACTCGTCGGCGGCGATCCGGGCATCGGCAAGTCCACCCTGCTCCTTCAGGCCGCTGCAAGATTTGCCCGTAACGGTCTGAAAGTCATATATATTTCCGGCGAGGAATCCAATGCCCAGGTCCAGATGCGCGCCCGCCGTCTGGGGCTTGAAAAAAGTCCGGTCATGCTCGCCTCCGAAACCAACCTGCGTGATATCCTGACAACGCTGGAGGCTGAAAAACCCGACCTCGCCATCATCGACTCGATCCAGACGATGTGGGCGGACAATGTCGACAGCGCCCCGGGCAGCGTGTCACAGGTCCGCTCATCCGCCCATGAACTGACCACCTTTGCCAAACGCAACGGCATGTCTGTCATCATGGTCGGACATGTGACCAAAGATGGCACAATCGCCGGCCCGCGCGTTGTCGAACACATGGTCGACACCGTCCTTTATTTCGAAGGCGAACGCGGCCATCAGTTTCGTATCCTGCGCAGCGTCAAGAACCGGTTTGGCCCAGCGGACGAAATCGGTGTCTTCGAGATGACCGGTAAAGGGCTGGCAGAAGTCAAGAATCCCTCTGCCCTGTTCCTGTCAGAACGCGGCACCCCTGCCCCCGGGTCGGTGGTCTTCGCGGGCATCGAAGGCACAAGGACCATGCTGTGCGAGATCCAGGCACTTGTGGCACCTTCGCCACACAGCCAACCCCGCCGCAGCGTCGTCGGATGGGATGGCGGACGGCTTGCCATGATCCTCGCGGTGCTCGAATCCCGCTGTGGTGTGCCCTTCACCGGATTGGACGTTTATCTCAATGTAGCAGGGGGTTTGCGCATCTCTGAACCTGCCGCAGACCTCGCCGTCGCGGCGGCCCTTGTCTCTGCGCGGGAAGACGCCGCTTTGCCGGCAGAGGCCGTCATTTTCGGGGAAATCAGCCTATCGGGCGCGCTGCGTCCGGTGGTTCAAACCGAAAATAGATTGAAAGAGGCCCAGAAACTTGGTTTTACCTCTGCGATCATACCGCAACAGGCGAAACAGCCAGCGGTGACCGGTCTGGGTCTGCGCAACGCGACCGACCTTGCCGGATTTGTTGAAGAGGTATTTGGCGCACGTTAGCGTCATCGGCAGGAGACGGACCATGGAAGGCTTCACACTCGTCGACGCAGGCGTCGCGGTCATTATCGTACTCTCGGGCGTACTGGCCTACAGCCGGGGGTTTGTGCGCGAGGCGATGGCAATTTTGGGTTGGATCGGTGCCACCATCGTGGCCTTCATCTTTGCCGATCAGGTTGAACCACTAGTGCGGCAGGTGCCGATCATTGGTGATTTCATCGGTGACAGCTGCGAATTGGCCATTATTGCTGCGTTTGCTGCCGTTTTCGCGGTGGCCTTGGTTGTCGTCTCGATCTTCACACCGCTGTTTTCCAGCGTGGTGCAGCGGTCTGCCCTTGGTGGGGTCGATCAGGCGCTTGGCTTCCTGTTTGGCGTGTTCCGTGGCATCCTGCTGGTCGCTGTGGCCTTCTTTGTCTACGACACCGTATTTGCCAGCCAAGAGGTGGCCATCATCGACGACAGCCGCTCGGCCCGTGTCTTTGCCCAGCTGACGGGCCAGATCGAAGAACAAAACCCCGAACAGGCGCTTGGCTGGATCACTGAACAGTATCAACAGCTGGTCGGAACATGTGGCGCACCAGCCGACACCGCGCCAACCGAATAATCAAAGACATCTGACAGAATGAAGGCCGCGACACTTTTGTGCGCGGCCTTTGCTTTATTCTACCGTCATCGTACCGCTCGATGGCGATTGACATAGGCATACCATGCCAACCCTGTGCCGGTCAGTCCCGCCATCAGCCAAAACCCTTGCAGCGGCGCGTCGGCAAAGAACACCGCATTCATGCGTCTGCCCGGCAAGAAGGTGAACAGGCCCGCCACATTCGTGCAACTGCTGGAGCTGTTTGGCGTCGTGACATTGATCGCGGGCGTCGTTGAAATTGGCAGCTTTATGTTGCGGACCGGTCCGGGAACAGGCGCAACTGCGCCACCCACTGTTCTGGCCCGACTGCCACTGGAACAGCGCGGCGCTCTGATAGCGCTCAGTGCCGAAGACCACGACCGCCGGGACAGAGCTGGTTCTGATGCGCCTGTCGGACGCGATGGCGGAGGTCGGCCAGACGCAGGGCCTGCAAGTGCATCGATCCCATTGGGTGGCTCTGGATCAGGTCGTCAAAGTGATCCGCATCCGCGACGGTGGTGAATTGACACTGTCGGATGGCAGCACCCGCCCGATCAGCCGGGGTTTCATGCCTGCGGTGCGGGCCGCAGGGCTGCTACCCAAAGGGCGCGGCGCCTAAGGAACGCCCGTTATCGGGACGAAACAGTGTTTCCCTGCCGCTGGTCATGATCGTTTGGTGACAGCACGCCCCCGACCCGCTAAGACCGGGGCAGACCAGTGCAAACGGATTCGGAGCTGCCCCCTTGTCCACCCAGATGCCCCCCGCCCATCCATTTGACGACGATAAATTACGAGAGGAATGTGGCGTTTTCGGCGTTGTGGGCGTCACCGATGCGGCCAACTTCGTGGCCCTAGGTTTGCACGCCCTGCAACATCGCGGGCAAGAGGCAGGCGGGATCGTCACCCATGACGCCGAGACCGGTTTCAATCAGGCCCGCCGCATGGGGCTGGTGCGCGACAACTTCACCAGCGCCGATACGATGCAGATCCTGCCGGGAACGATCGGCATCGGGCACGTGCGCTATTCCACCGCAGGCTCAAAGGGGCAGACCGCCATCCGCGACGTGCAGCCTTTCTTTGGCGAGTTTTCCATGGGCGGGGCCGCGATTGCCCATAACGGTAATATCACCAACGCCATGTCGCTGCGGCGGGAGTTGATTGAACGTGGCTCGATCTTTCAAAGCTCTTCGGACAGCGAATGCATCATCCATCTGATGGCCCGTTCCATGGGGCGCACCATCCCTGACCGGATGGAAGAGGCACTGCGCAAGGTCGAAGGCGCGTTTTCCATTGTCGCCATGACACGCACCAAGCTGATCGGCTGCCGCGACCCCTTGGGCGTGCGTCCGCTGGTGCTGGGCAAAATCGGCGACGGCTGGGCGCTGGCGTCCGAGACATGCGCCTTGGACATCATCGGGGCCGAATTCGTCCGCGAAATCAAACCGGGCGAGATGGTGGTGATCACTGCTGAGAAGGGTGTGGAAAGCCACTTCCCCTTCCGCCCGAACCGCGCCCGGTTCTGCATTTTCGAGCATGTTTATTTCAGCCGCCCGGACAGTATCCTTGGTGGCCGCTCCGTCTACGAAACACGCGAAAACATCGGGCGGGAACTGGCAAAAGAAGCACCCGTAGACGCCGATCTCGTCTGCCCCGTCCCTGACAGCGGCACGCCTGCGGCCATCGGCTATTCGTTGCAATCGGGCATCCCCTACGCCATGGGCATCATCCGCAACCAGTATATGGGCCGCACCTTTATTGAGCCGACCGAACAGATTCGCAACATGGGTGTGCGTCTGAAACTGAACGTCAACCGGGCGCTCATCAAGGGCAAGCGGGTCATCCTTGTCGATGATAGCGTCGTGCGCGGAACCACCAGCCGCAAGATCAAGGAAATGATCCTGGATGCGGGTGCGGCAGAGGTCCATTTCCGCATCGCGTCACCCCCAACGGCATGGCCCTGTTTCTACGGGGTGGACACACCGCAGCGGGAGAAACTGCTCGCCGCCACGATGTCAGAAGAAGAGATGCAGACGCATCTGGGCGTGGACAGCCTGAAATTCATCAGCCTCGACGGGCTTTATCGTGCCGTGGGCGAGGCAAAGGGTCGCGACAAGAACGCGCCGGCCTATTGCGACGCTTGCTTCTCGGGTGAATACCCGGTGGCCCCGTCCGATATGATCGAGCAGGGGTTCCAGGCAAAGACAGCGGCGGAATGACCACGGTTATCCACCACAACCCGGATTGCGGTACATCCCGCAATGTGCTGGCTATCATTCGTGCGTCGGGCACGGAACCCGTCATCATCGAATACCTCAAAACCAGCTGGACCCGGCCGCAATTGCAAGCGCTTTTCGCTGCCGCCGGCCTGACCCCACGCGCCGCGCTGCGCACATCGAAATCGCCAGCAGAAGAGCTGGGCCTGCTTGATCCTACCGTCAGCGACGACGCACTGTTGGATGCGATGGTCGCTCATCCGATCCTCGTCAACCGGCCGATTGTCTGCACGCCGAAGGGTGTTGCCCTGTGCCGACCGTCCGAGGCTGTGCTGCCGCTTTTGGAGAAACCACTGACTGAACCGGTCTACAAAGAAGACGGCGAGCCCCTGTTCACGCCAATTTGACCGGATTAGGGCAGGAATGCGACTGAATACCTCACGTCATGCCCATATTGTTGCCTGTTTATTAACAAGAGCATCTGGCATGACACCGCTCAAACAAGAACCTGAGCGGTATTCACCAGATGACAGAAACGACACCGGCCCATGTGGCCGCCAAGGCAACGATTGCCGATGCCATTGATCTGAGCCAATTGACCCTGATTGGGGTGATGCAGGCCCATGATGGGCCTGCAGCCCTGCTGCGCTCGCCTCGCGGTCGGATCGAGCGTGTCCAGATGGGGGCGCGTGCGTTCGGCTATACCGTGGCCGCTGTTGGCGACAGGCAGGTCCAACTGACCGACCGGCGCGGCACAGTGTATTCGCTGACGCTTACGACCTCTTGACCTTGCCAGCGGTTCGGCACATGTCCGGGCCATGACACAGACTGCATTGATCACCGGCGCCTCGCGCGGTTTAGGCGCGGCCCTGGCCAAGGCGCTTGCCCCCACACATCACATCATCGCCGTTGGCAAAACCGTCGGTGCGCTGGAAGATCTGGATGACGCCATTCAGGCCGCTGGCGGACAGGCCACCCTGGCCCCCATGGATATCACCATTGATGCGGCCATGCAGCAGTTATGCCGCGGCATCTTTGATCGCTGGGGCAAGCTGGATGTGTGGTTGCATGCGGCTGTTCATGCAGCCCCGTTGGCCCCTGCGGGTCATATCGGCCCCAAGGATCTGGCAAAGTCGATCAGCGTGAACATCGACGCCACCGCGCGCCTGATCAGCTATGTCGCCCCGCTTTTGGGCCAGACCGGACAGGCCGTGTTCTTTGACGATCCACGCGGAGGAGAGCAGTTCTTTGGTGCCTATGGTGCGACAAAAGCGGCGCAAATCGCGCTTGCCCGCTCCTGGCAGGCTGAGACAACCAAGACAGGCCCCAAAGTGCACATTCTAACCCCGGCGCCCATGCCAACGGCCACACGGGCCCGGTTTTACCCCGGCGAAGATCGCGCAGCGCTCACTGATCCAAATGCAGAGGCTGCCCGGCTTTTGCCTGTCATTCTGGGATGAGCAACCCGCCCCTGCAGGTCATCGCTGATCAAATCATGGCAGCGGAGCGGCCCAAGGGTATGGTTACGCGGATCGTCGGCATTGACGGATGCGGCGGTTCTGGCAAGTCGACCTTGGCCCGAAATCTGGCCAAGCGTCTTGCGGCGCCGGTGATCCACACAGATGATTTTGCCACACCCGAAACGCCACTGGACTGGTATGGCCGTTTCATGGCGCAAGTGATCAATCCCTTACGCCAGAACAAGCCAGCCAGATATCAAAGATATGCCTGGGGGAAGCATGCATTGGCAGAATGGCATGACGTTCCCGCCGGCGGAACGGTCATTATCGAAGGGGTCAGCGCAACGCGCGCCCAATTTCGGCCTGCATTAACATTTTGCCTTTATGTAGAAACACCGCGCGACATCCGACTGCAACGCGGATTGGCACGGGACGGGGCAGAAGCGTTAACGCTTTGGCAGAGTTGGCAGGAGGAGGAGGATCAATATCTGGCGGAAGAAGACCCCGCCACCCACGCGGATATGATCATTGATGGCACATGTCCGGTCGCGTGAGTCGCTATGTTTTTTGCAATTCTCTGACCATGCTGACGAAGCGCATTAACGTTTTGAGAGGATCAACGTCAGAATGCATCGACAATTGTTCCAGCCCCAAATGGGCGGCGTAGAACAAGGCTGGCAATTCGGGCGTATCCACATCCATATCGGCCAGGCAGTCCGCAACAAAGGCCAGTCGCTGCGCATCAACCCGCGCCACCGCCGCGCCCGCCGGGGTAAAGGTGCGACCCCAGGCACGCAATGCAGCCTCGGCACCGGCTCCGCCTTGCGCCTCATGCGGCATATTGGCAGCCTGCGCCAGTGCCTCCAACCGTGGCAGACCACGCGGCAGTTCCTCCAGCCGCGCAATGATGCGATGGGTCGCTGCGTCTTCCCAATAGGTAAGCATGGATGTCTGCAGCTCCGGCAAATCCTTGAAATGCCAATAAAATGAACCTTTTGTCGTCTTAAGCTCACGCGCAATCGGTTCAACCCGTAGCCCCTCGGGGCCCTTGAGCGCCAGCGCGCGAAAGCCCGCATTGATCCATTCCTGTCGCCCAAGGCGTTGCTTTCTTTGTACCATTCAAAAACCATACGCACCCGTATTGACATCGGCAAGCCATCACGCAACCATACGCATACGTATGGAAAGGATTTAATGATGAACATTCCCCTTACAATCGCCGGTGCAATCATGGTTCTGACCACGGCGGTCCATATTTTCGCGGGTGGCCCCGAATATCACGATGCCTACCAGACCGTGCTGCCAACAGCCCATCTCGCGTCAATGGCGGCGGTGTTGTGGCACGCGATCACAATCAACCTGATTGTCTTTGCGGTTGCGTATTTCTGGCTGGCGCAGCATCCATCCCGCCCGCTGATGATCGCGCTTGCCGCAATGCAAATCGGCTGGATCGGGCTGTTTCTTTTCTATGGAACAACCATGCTCGGCTCACTCTGGCCGATGCCGCAATGGGTTATCTTTGCGGCGACAGTGTTGCTGACGATCTATGGTGCCCGGCAACGTGACGTTGCCCTTGTAACCTGACTTGCCGCGCCCCGCCCCCTCGCTTAGGAACAAACCAACAGCGAAGGGGCGGTTATGCGCATTCTCATCACCAATGACGACGGTATCAACGCCCCCGGGCTGCAGGTTCTGACTGACATCGCCCATGAAGTTGCCGGCGCCAATGGTGAGGTGTGGACAGTTGCGCCGGCCTTCGAACAATCCGGCGTCGGCCACTGCATCAGCTACACCCACCCCACCATGATCGTGCAGCTTGAAGACCGCCGCTTTGCCGCAGAAGGCTCTCCGGCTGATTGCGTCATCGCGGGTTTGTACGATGTGATGAAAGACAACCCGCCCGACCTGATCCTTTCCGGCGTGAACCGGGGCAACAACGCAGCAGAGAATACGCTTTATTCTGGTACGATTGGCGCGTGTATCGAAGGTGCGCTGCAAGGCGTGCGGTCAATTGCCTTGTCGCAATTCTATGGCCCCGGCAATGCCGATCTGGATAACCCGTTTGAGGCTGCGGCGCACCATGGCGTGGCGACAGTGCGCGCACTGATGGATGATGCGCTGTGGGATGATGCAGACTACAAGGTGTTCTACAACGTGAATTTCCCGCCCGTGCCGGGGGCCGACGTCAAAGGTATGGCGGCCACAACACAAGGGTTTCGATTAAATACGCGCTTCCGGGCGGAAGCGCAGACATCGCCCACCGGGCGCAAGTTTCTCTGGGTGCGCGGCGGACCGCAGCACGAACCTACAGCGCCGGGAACAGATGCTGCGGCCAACCTTGATGGGTATATCTCGGTCACGCCGATGCGGGCGGACCTGACGGATTATGATATGGTTGCGACGCTTGAGGATGTGCTGAAGTGACCTTTGACGGCCCCACCAAGATGCAGTTCCTTTATGCCCTGCGCAGCAAGGGCGTGACGGATACGCGCGTGCTGACAGCTATGGAACAGGTAGACCGCGCCGATTATGTGAAGGGCACCTTCGCCGACCGAGCATATGAGGATATGCCCCTGCCCATTGCCTGCGGGCAAACGATCAGCCAGCCCTCAGTTGTCGGGCTGATGACACAGGCCTTGCGGATCAGCCCGCGTGACAAGGTGCTAGAGATCGGCACGGGCTCCGGCTACCAGGCCGCCATCCTCAGCAAATTGGCGCGGCGGGTTTATACCGTGGATCGGTATCGGCGTCTTGTTCATGCAGCCCGCGCGGTGTTTGAGGCGCATGACATCACGAATATTACCACTTTCACCGCCGATGGCAGCCACGGGTTTACGGAACAGGCCCCCTTTGACCGGATCCTTGTGACGGCCGCAGCAGAGGATCCACCTGGTCCATTGTTGGCACAATTGCGGGTTGGCGGTATCATGGTGCTTCCGGTCGGACAGTCGGACGCCGTGCAAAGCCTTATCCGCGTCACACGGCTCGAAAATGGTTACGAATACGACGAATTACGGCCTGTTCGCTTTGTTCCCTTGCTAGAAGGGCTCGGAACAGACTAAAAAGGCACAAGATATAGTACGACCCCGGCAACAAGGGGCGACTTGGCAAGAGGAGCGGTATGATGTCCCAGCAGCGGACCCCAGCACGACGTGTATTGATGGCAGGTGTGGCACTGGCCGCACTTGGTGCCTGTAACGAACCTTTCGATTTCGATCTGCGCGACAATGCCAACGGCTTTGATACAAGCCGGGCGGTGCAGGACCTGCCCGGGCGGCCACGGCCGGATGATCGAGGTATTATCTCGTACCCCAACTATCAGGTAGTTGTAGCCCAGCAGGATGACACAATCCGTGGCATCGCGATCCGGCTTGGTCTCGATGCGAATGAACTGGCGACCTATAATGGGATTGAGCCTGATGTGATCCTCCGGCGGGACGAGATCATCGCCCTGCCCCAGCGTGTTGCAGACCCATCAGCCGCAACCGGTGCTGTCACCGGTCAGCCGCTGGATGTATCCGCCATTGCGACAGGCGCGCTTGATCGTGCGGATGCGACCAATACGGTCACGACCACACCACTTGATCCGGCGTCTCCTGTTACAACGCCGATTGCAGCACCAGCGCCTGCAGCACCGGCAGGTGCGGAACCCATCCGACATCAGGTTGTACGCGGCGAAACGGTCTTTGCGATTTCAAGGCTTTATAATGTGCCCGTTCGTAGCATCGCTGAATGGAACGGGCTGGACGCGGAATTTACAGTACGTGAAGGGCAATTCCTTCTGATCCCGCAGGCTGGCGCCGTACCTGTGGCAGCAGCACCGCAGGAAGTGACCGCACCGGGCGTCGGGACGCAAACACCAGTGCCGCCAAGCGCGGCTGCCCCATTACCCGCCGAGACACCATCGGTGCCACTGCCAGCATCGGCTACTCCAGACACACCAGATATCGGTGCCACCACGCCAGCATCATCATCTGATGCCCGGTTCAGCCGCCCGGTTGAAGGTAGCATTATCCGGGCCTACGCGCCCGGTCGAAATGAAGGGATCGACATTGGTGCACCGGCCGGCACCAATGTTAAAGCGGCGGACGCTGGTAGCGTCGCCGCAGTGACCAACAATACCAGCGGCGTGGCGATTGTCGTGATCAAGCACAGCGACGGGCTACTGACGGTCTATACCAATATCGACAGCCTGACGGTCTCGAAGGGTGACACCGTGACACGCGGCCAAACGATCGGCAAAGTACGCGCCGGTGATCCGTCATACCTGCATTTCGAAGTCAGGCGCGGCCTGCAAAGTGTCGATCCAGCTGATTATCTGCCCTGACAGACGCCACACCGTAAGATGGGTTTAAACCCATCTTACGACAGTTGAACGCCGCGCCTCCCGGCAAGGTCGATAAAGTATTGCCACGCCACGCGTCCGGAGCGGCTGCCGCGTGTGGCCTGCCATTCGATCGCCTCTACCTTCAGGGTCGCGTCATCAATTGCGACCCCATACGCATCGCAATAACCGCGGATCATCGCCAGATATTCATCCTGATCGCAGGGATGAAAGCCAAGCCACAGGCCAAAGCGATCTGACAACGACACCTTCTCTTCAACTGCTTCGGAAGGCGAAATCGCCGTTGAACGTTCATTCTCGATCATATCGCGTGGCATCAAATGGCGACGGTTTGATGTGGCATAAAGCACCACGTTCTCCGGGCGGCCCTCAATCCCGCCATCCAGCACGGCCTTGAGTGATTTGTAGTGCGCATCATCATGCCCGAATGACAGGTCATCACAAAACAGGATGAAACGCGCATCAGCCCCGCGCAGCAGATTCAGGCAGCGCCCGATGGTCGGCAGATCCTCGCGTTGGACCTCGACAATCTTCAGCTGCGGATGGTCGGTGGAAAGAGCGCCATGCACTGCTTTGACAAGGCTGGACTTTCCCATCCCCCGCGCGCCCCAGAGAAGCGCGTTATTCGCGGGCAACCCACGCGCAAACTGTGCAGTGTTTGCCATCAATGTATCACGAGACCGGTCTACACCAACCAAAAGCCCCACATCCACGCGGTTCACCCGTGCGACGGGTTCCAACCGGTCCGGATCGGGGTGCCAGACAAAAGCGCACGCTTGGGAAAAGTCCGGCGCGGGCGCCGGTGGTGCACTCATCCGCTCCAGCGCATCAGCGATCCGGCGCAACGCCTTTTTGGTCACGCTTTGGTATCCTCGTCATCCATGGCGGCTTCGCCATGCAGATCGTCATCCCACAGCCCTTCGGCGCGCAATTTGGCTTCACGCTGGCGCTCCACCCTGGCCACCAATTGGATCGACACTTCGTAAAGACCATAGACTACAACGAACAGAATAACCTGCGAGATCACATCAGGCGGTGTCGCAAGGGCGGCAACGATCAGAATGCCCACGACCGCGTATTTCCGTGTGCCGCGCAGACCGCGTGCCGATACAAGCCCCGCCTTGCCCATCAAGGTCAGCAGGACAGGCAGTTGGAAGCAAAGCCCGAATGCGACGATGAATTTAATGGTCAGGTTGAGATAGGCCTTGGCCGACCCCTGAAACAGGATACCGGCGGCCTGTGTGCTGCCTTCGGTCCCGCTGACCAGGCTGCCGGGTTGCTGAAAGCCCAGGAAAAAACCAAAGGCCAGTGGCGTGATCACATAATAGGCAAAAGCCGCGCCCAGAAAGAACATGAAAGGCGATGCGATCAAGAATGGTAGAAACGCCCCCTTCTCGCTTTTGTAAAGGCCCGGGGCGACGAACCGCCATAATTGATAGGAGATAAACGGGAAGCCAAGAACCAGACCGCCCAATAGCGAGATGGAAATCGCAACAAAGAAACCTTCTTCAAGCGCGATGAACTGCAGGTCACATTCCTGTCCGCGGGCCGCCAATGCGTCGCACAAAGGAAAGGTCAGGAAATTGAAAACCGGGTTCCAGACCGTGAAACAGATCACCATGCCAACGATAAAGGCGAGGACCGACCGGATCAGCCGGGTCCGCAGTTCCGTCAGGTGCTCGAGCAGCGGGGCAGAGCTGTCATCAATTTCATCGGTGGCGCTCATGTGTCCGCCTCGGGCTTGGCTGCGGGGGCTGCTTCGGTCTCTCCTGCCTTACGCTCAATGGGTGCCTTGGCGATGGCTTCGCTCATCTTTTCCTTGGCGGCCTGACGTTCCTCGGACAGCGCCTGTGTCGCGGGGCCCTTGGTCATGCCAGTGGCTTCCTTGATCTTGTCCACGCCGAACTGCTGCGGGTTTGCCGCGGCCTTGATCGTGTTGGATACATCCTTGACCCCGGCTTCATCCGCCGCTGCCTCCATCGCCCGCGAGAACTCGCGCGCCATACCACGGGCCTTGCCAGTGAACTGGCCCAACGCACGGAACATGCCCGGCAGGTCCTTTGGCCCGATCACGATCAGGGCCACGATGCCGATCAGCACCATCTCACTCATGCCAAGGCCAAACATCAGGTGCGGTCCTTTTCAGGCAATCAGGCTTTGTCTTTTTCTTCTTCGGGCGTGACATCCTTGGCGCTGGCCATGCTGTCATCAATCTCTTTCTTGCCATCATCCACCCCCTTCTTGAAGGCGGTGATCCCTTTTCCGACTTCGCCCATAAGGCTAGAAATCTTGCCGCGCCCAAACAGGACCAGCACCACAACCGCGATCAGTAGAAGGCCAGGAAGGCCGATATTGTTGAGCATCTCATTCTCCTTTGGCGGAGGTCTGTTCCGCACGGATTGACTGTCTGGCTCACAAATAGGGCCGTATTGCGGTCAATGGAAGCACCAAATCGGACAAACCTCATGCCACAATGTCCTTTTTCATAAGGGATTTTGTAATATCGTGACAAAAACTTGTCAGTTGTCAGAAAATTGGCAAAACTCTCTCGAATCGAAAGGATTTTCATGCGACGCGCCGACCGCCTCATGCAGCTGGTTCAGATCCTGCGTGACGGGAGCTTGCACAAGGCTGCCGATCTGGCCGCAGCGACGCAGGTCTCCCTGCGGACCATCTATCGCGATATGGAAACGCTCGCGGCGTCCGGCGTGCCTATCGAAGGCGAACGGGGTATCGGCTACCGGGTCATTGCGGCGATCACCCTGCCCCCGTTGAACCTCACCATGACGGAGGTCGAAGCACTGCATCTGGGCCTGAGCGCGGTCGGACACAGCGATGATACCGAACTATCAGCAGCGGCCCGTGCCCTGTCGGCCAAGCTGGACGCGGTGATGCCAGAAGACCGCAGCCGCGCCCCGGCAAGTTATGGCTTTGCCGTTTATCCGTTTGCCGACGCCGCCCGCGGGTTTCAGCATCTTCCTGTGATCCGGCAGGCCATACGCACCCGCCAGAAACTTGAGGTGGTCCTGAACGATCAACACCTGACGGTGCGCCCGTTGCAATTGGATTACTGGGGCCGCCTTTGGACCTGTGTTGTCTGGTGCGAGACCAGCAAGGAATTTGACGATATTCGCGTCGATCAGATTGCGAAGATGCGCATTCTGCCTAGCCTGTTCGTCGATGAACCTGGCAAATCCTTGACGGATTACAACACGCGACGGAGCGCCGCTAAAGCCAGTCCACCGGTGAAATGACCGGCCTGAAATAGGCGATCATGCGGGGCATCATGGTGCGCGTTTCCCCCCAGGAGGCGACGCCGTGCAACAGGTGCCGGTGTAACAAGACGACCTGCCCAGGCGCGACCGCGAGAGGCTGCCTGTGACACGCGGCAAAAACCGTGCGACGGGTCTGCTGATACACATCCGTCACGTCAATATCGCCCCAATGCTCAGGTTCGACCCCGGCGAATTTCGCCCGAAATGCCGATTGCATAATCGCATGGCTCCCACGCCAAACGACCAGCGGGCTGGCCGTCACCGTATTGAGGGGCAAGCCTGCGACAAACCCATGTGGTTCACGCAGATGTCTTCTGCGATCCGGCCCTTCCGGCAGCAAACCGTCTACATGTGCCGCATCCCTGTCGCGCCGATATCGATGTGCGGCTTCGCTTTCATCGGCATCACGCTGTGGATAGCCGGGAAACACCACCGATAATTGGGCGCGGTGCCACTCTGCCGGCCGATTAATATGATCAAGCCAGCTTCCGGCCAGCGGAATGCCGGATATTGACCCGTCGGGGGCATTAGGCAGTGCATCAACGCCGACAAACCATGTACCTCCATGTCGCCGCTCACCCGGACCATTTAGAACGCTATGCGCAACCTCGTGCGCTGCTTGTGCCCAGCGCAGAACAGTATCCTCCACCGGAAATACGATATAGCCATCCCGCACAAGGGATGGCGTCATAGTCCGACCGCCTGCCGCAGCATGTTCAAGGCAACCAATGTCAGAAAAATCCCGAATATTTTTCGCAACGGCTGCGGATCCATCCTATGCGCCAGGGTGGCGCCCCATGGTGTGGTTATCAGCGTCATGGCCACCACTAAGGCGAAGGCAAGCAGGTTGACTGACCCAAATGTGAAAGGGGGCGCATCGGGGATGTCGACCATGAGAAAGGCAAGAACGGAGGGAACGGCAATGATCACGCCGAAACCCGATGCGGTCGCAACGGCCTTGTGCATGGGCACATTGTACAAGGTCATGACGGGAACCCCGAACGACCCACCCCCGATCCCCATCAAAACAGACAGAAAACCCACCACGGGTGACAAGACAGCACGTGTGATGCCCGTCGGCATGCGCCGCCCGAGCCGCCAGTGACTTTGCCCGAAAATCATATAGACACCGACTACGGCCACCAGAATGCCAAAGATCATTTGCAGCGCGGCCGATCTGAGCAGGGACGCAACAAAGACTCCCGCCAACGCGCCGATGACAATGCCAATGGCCCAGGTCCTGAGGATCGACCAATCCACCGCCCCTTTTCGGTCATGTGCAAACACCGATCTGAGCGAGGTGACAATGATCGTTGCCAGCGATGTCGCTAGGCAAAGCTGCATCAGTTGTGGACTGTCATATCCCAATGCGCTGAAGGCATAAAAGAACGCCAGAACAAGAACGATGCCGCCGCCAACGCCCAGTAGCCCTGCCAGAATGCCGGCGATGGCACCGATGACCAGAAGCATCGCGCCCATGGTCAGCAAAAGCATCATGTCTTCCATCAACGGGATCCTTTAAGCAGCCAGAGCGGTGATCTGACGCAACGCCTGAACCACGACCTCTGCCCCCGCGCCATCCGCATGCGCATTTTCAGAAAGGTAGCGGCGCCAGGCCCGCGCGCCGGGTCGCCCTTGAAACAACCCCAGCATATGACGGGTGATCTGATGCAGACGCCCTCCGGTCGCAATGTGGTCTTCGATGTAAGGCAACATCAGAGCCGCCACATCCTCAGCCGATCGATCCATCGGATCCCCGAAAATGCGGGCGTCGGCATCGCGCAGGATATCCGTCGGCGCATGGTATGCCGCGCGCCCGATCATCACACCGTCCAAACCCTGGGACAGAAACGCCTCGGCGGCATCAAGACTTGCGATACCTCCATTGATCGACAGATGTAGATGCGGGAAAAGACCCTTTATTTTTAGGACCAGGTCATAATCCAGCGGCGGAATATCGCGATTTTCCTTTGGCGACAGACCCTGCAACCAGGCCTTGCGGGCGTGGATCGCAAAGCGGTCGACCCCGGCTGCACTGACGCGCGACAAAAAATCAGGCAGCACCTGATGTGGATCTTGATCGTCAACCCCAATCCGGCATTTGACGGTGACAGGAATGTCCACCGCAGCGATCATCGCCGCACAGCAGCGGGCTACGAGGTCCGGGTCCTCCATCAGGACCGCGCCAAAGCTACCCGACTGCACACGGTCAGAGGGACAGCCGCAATTCAGGTTAACCTCATCATAGCCATAATCCGCTGCAATTCGGGCGGCTTCGGCCAATTGCGCCGGGTCGGATCCGCCAAGTTGCAAGGCAACAGGATGCTCTGCCGGATCAAAGCCCAAAAGCCGATCGCGATCCCCGTGGATCACCGCGGGTGCGGTCACCATTTCAGTATAGAGCAAGCAGTGGCGCGACATCAGGCGATGCAGATACCGGCAATGACTGTCCGTCCAATCCATCATAGGGGCAATAGAAAGTCTAGCGTGTTGATTTAATTTCATTTTTTTCAAACAATTGCGGGGCAAAGTTGCTGCGCTGGAATAAGCCACAATATCCCCCGATTTGCCCCTTTTCGACGACTCATTGCACACTAAGCGCACAGAACATAGCCACTATAAGCAAGCTTCCCTCCGGTGGATACCGGGTCCAGGTCAGACGCAAGGGCCGCTGGCCGTGCTGCGACCTTTCACCGTCGTGACGACGCCCACAAATGGGCCGGTTAGGCGGAGACACGTGTCGATCAGGGCCTGTCACCTACAAGCGCGTCCGCCGCCCGCCTTGCGACGTTTGGCGATATCATTGACCTGCATATAGACGACATGTGCGCGGTTGGGAAACCACCCCGCAGAAGTAAAGCCGCGACCCTGGCCACGATGAAGAACGACCTCGGCAAGGAGCGCATTGGCCATATCGATCGCGCGATGCTGATCGAGTATGGTCGCTGGCGTGCCAAGAAAGGGGCCGGTCCCGTGACGCTTGGCATCGATATCGGTGTGATCAAGATGATCATCACGCACGCTGAAGCCGTGCACGGGCTCGGTATCTCTTCGGAACCGGTTGACCTCGCCCGCATTACCTTGAAGCGGCTGGGTCTGATTGGCAAAGGCACGGAACGCGACAGACAGCTGACAAGGGACGAACTGAACCGCCTGTTCCGCTGCTTCGATGACAACGCTCGCCTGACCCTACCGATGACACGGATCGTGAAGTTCGCCGTCGCGACCGCCATGCACCTCGATGAAATCTACCGCGTTGAATGGCGCGATCTGGATGTCAAACGTCGGATGCTCCCCATCCGGGATCGCAATGACCCGCGCAACAAGACCGGAACTGACCAGCGCATCCCGCTGTTTGATGCCACGGGATTCGATGCCTAGTCTCTTGTCATAGCGCAGGGCAAGCATCTGGGGAAGCTTGAGGGCAAGATATTCCCCTATCACTCTCGATCTGTTGGCACCGCCTTCCGGCGTGCTTGCATAGAAGTCACGGTGAAGGACCTGCATTTCCACGATTTGCGTCACGAGGGCACAAGCCGCATGTTTGAGGCGGGTTTCGCCATAGAACAAGTCTCTCTCGTAACGGGCCACAAGGATTGGAAAATGTTGCGCCGCTACACCCATATCCGGCCGGAAACGCTGCATCGCCTTCACGACGCGCGCCGCCCCTCCCCGTCCGACAATCTCGCGGTCGAGTGACCAGAGAGCGAGAGGCGTGCCGCCTGTTCCCGTGACGGGTTTGGAGGTCGAGAGAGAGGCTCCCGGCCGCCCGTCGCGGAGGTTTCCTCATGAATACCGAATTATCGATGCCCGTCCTGACGCCAGCGGCGGCTACAAGGTTGATGTGTCGCGCGGCTAGAATGTGGATCGCGTGTCGTCCGAATGGTTCTCGCACCCGGATGACGAGCGGTATCTATCTCTGGACGATTTGTTCGCCTCGGTGACGCAAAGCAGCAGAAACGACAGATTGAGAGCGGTCTTCAGGATCCAGAGATTGTGCAGACCGTTCGGGCTGTCCGAGCCTTCATCGGAAACGACCGAGGAAATCGCGTAGCCGAGCGTCACGTCCCAGCACAGGATCGCGAAAGGCAGAAGGCACCAGACCAGCGCGAAGACGTCGACCCGCGCCTTACGCCGCGCATCGAAGCGGTCATAGAAGATGTCGACACTGACATGACTGTTGGTGGTGACCGCATATGCGATACCTACAAGTACCGCCGCCCCGTAGAGCCACCACTGGAAATCGTCCAGCCAGGCCTGATTGTGACCCATCTGGCGCTGCACCAACTAGCAACAGATGGCAACCATCAGCACCGGAAAGAGCCAGGCAAAGGCATTCGCCATGTGCACCACGAGGCGGTCCATCGGCCCGTGCTCTGCACGGCCGATCTCGCCGGTGCCGGTGATGGCCACGGTCGGCTCTGGTCCGGGGGTCACGGTTTCGTCCTGTTGCATTTCTTACCTCTCCCCTTCGAAATCGCGGTGGCCGGCCCGGCGGGCTTTGGGTTGGACAGGCCCCGCAGGGCCTGCCTCGTTCTCAGTCGACACGCTCATCAGTTGCACGGACGCGGCAGGTATGCGGCGCGATCTGACGATCGACCAACCAGCCCAGCAGTGGCCCGGTTCCGTAGGCCGTATCGGCGATTAGCCGTTCTGGATGCAGATCGAACTT